>DASYLL010000449.1:0-32886 GCA_036009605.1 Thermoanaerobaculia bacterium
GCCGTCGCGCGAGCGCAGGTCGCGGATCGGCTCGACCTGTTCGCGGAGATCGCTCAGAGGACCGTCGACGAAATCGCCGGTGATCGCGATTGCATCGGCGTCGAGCGCGTTCGTCCGCTCGACGAGCGACTGCACGAAGCGCTGACGGATCGTCGGACCGACGTGCACATCGCTCCATTGCACGATCCGATATCCATCCAGCTCCTCGGGGAGGTTGTCGATCGGCACCGAGACGCGACGAACGCGCGGGCAGCGCGCCTGCGCCAGTCCGACGAGCGAGAGAACGCCGGCCATGCCGAGGATGGCGAGGCTGAGCGTGCGGGTGTCGAGCATCGGCCAGGTCTGGCCGAGGGTGGCGCGGGCGAGGAAGTACACGCCGCGTGCGATGTCGCTGAGCAGGACGAGCACGAGCAACGACGAGAAGAGTGCGAGCGTTGCGTAGCCCGTCCAGTGACCGCGCTGCACGAGGAATGGCAGCAGAGGGAGGAGCGAGAGTACGAAGAGAATCGTCCACGCGCCTGCGGGAGCGATTCCGGCGGCCGCGGCACCGGCGAGGATCGGGCGACCGGCGTAAGCGAAGAGCGAGAGCCAGACGGCCGCGATGAGGACGAGGCGGCTTTGCGATGCGAGCGCGATGGCACGAGGCGGTTTGCGCATGAGGAGTAGGGAAACAAGGCAGAGGCCGAGAGTTATTCGGGGCATGGAAGATGCGGCGTCCGATCGCACGTTCCCGATATCCATGCGCACCATCCGCATTCCGCTCGCTGCAGCGCTCGTCCTGTTCTTCGCCGCGACGGCGCACGCCGTCACCTACATCGTGCCGACCGATGCGGAGATGATTCAGCGCTCCGATGACATCGTGATCGCCACCGGCGTCACGTCGCTCGTCGAGCGAAACGCGCGAGGCGGCATCGTCACGCGCTCGACGCTGCGGATCGAGGAAGTGCTGAAGGGACGTCGCTCCACCGGTGACCATCTCGTACTCACCGAGCGCGGCGGCACCCTCGGCGATGTCGTGTCGCTCATCCCCGGAACTCCGCAATACCAGCCCGGGGAGCGTTATCTCGTCTTCACCGACTCGAATCGCGACGGCGATCCCGTCACGTTCGGCATGTCCCTCGGCCAGTTCTTCTTCATCGAACAGAACGATCGCGGTTTCGCGCTTCGGGCGGACGTCGAAGGCTTCAATCACAACCTCGATAATCACGTCGAGCAGGCGCGCGATGCCGCGGGCTTCCTGCAGTACATCCGCGATCTCGTCGCGCAGAAACCGGTCAGTCCCGAGCCGCGCTACTTCGTGAAAAACGCGAACGCGCGGTTCGAGGTTTCGAGTGATCGGGCGATTGCGGCCGAGGCGTCGAAGGGGTCGTATCAGTTGACCGATTCCGGGAAGCCGTTTCGGTGGTCGAATCCGACCGCCTCATTCGTGAAAAGCGGCGTGGCGTCCGGCGTCAACGCCAACAACTCGGTGACGCTGGCGTTCTCGCAGTGGAACGGCACGAGCTCCGACATCAATTACACGGACGCCGGACAGGACGACACGGCGCTTGGTGGACTCGAAGACACGGACGGCAAGAACGCCATCCTGTTCAACGATCCGAACGGCGACGTCGGCAACGGCATCGCGGGCATCGGTGGCATCACGGCAGGCGGTGGTGCGTACGACCTCGGTGGCGAGTCGTTCTGGAACATGTTCGAAGTCGACGTCGTGATGAACAACGGCACGCTCTCGCAGAACTGCTTCGACACCGTGATGGTCCACGAGATCGGCCATACGCTCGGTTTCCGTCACTCGAATCAGAACAGCACGAGCAATAGCGCGTGCGCGGCGCCCAACGTCTGCACGTCCGACGCGATCATGAACTCCGCCGTGCAGTGCGGCTGGAGGGGCATTCTCAAAAGCTACGACCAGGTCGCCGCGGCTACGGTCTACGGCACCGGTATCGTTTGCACGGCGCCGGTCATCGTGGAGCAGGCAGGTCCGGTCGTTGCCATTTATGCCGGCAAGTCTGTCTCCCTCGGCGTCATCGCGAGCGGCACCGGCCCGCTGCAGTATCAGTGGTACGAAGGCGCGAAAGGCGACGTCTCGAATCCGATCGGATCGGGACAGCCGTCGTTCCTCTCCGCACATCTGACGGCGCAGACGTCGTTCTGGGTGCGCGTGTCGAACGCGTGTGGGAGCGCGGACAGCGAGGCGACAGCGATCAAGTTTTTCGCGAGTCGGCGGCGGGCGGTGGGGCATCCGTGAGACAAGTGACTCGGTGACCTGAGTCACGTCCCGTGACAAACCCGGTTTCATCCGTTAACTTCGGAATCAAATCTCGCTTCAGCGCGCGGCAGGGTCGGCCGCGGGAGCATTTTCTACCATGCACAAGGTCTCCAGGCGGTTTGTCGTTTCTGCGGCGCTCGTCGTCGCCACGGTCGCGTTCCCTTCTTTCGCCGGCACGGCGCGGCAGCTGGATCGGAGAATCGGTCAGGTCCTGAAGTCGATGCCTGCCGACGGGTCGGCCGTTCTTCGCGACATCTCCCTCGGTCGTGAATCGCTCGACGCTCTCGAGATCGAGCCGATGGAAGTCTGGGCGAAGGACGCGAAGATCGTCGCGTACGGGGCCGCCGGCCAGGAGACGCTGATCTCTCCGCCCGATGTGAAGTACTTCAAGGGTCGCGTTGTCGGTGAAGACGACTCGATCGTGTTCTTCTCGCGCTCAGCGAATGGTGCGATTCGCGGGATGGTGATTCTCGGCGACCGGCAGTTTGCGATCGGTACCGGCATTCGGAGAGGGACGCATCGCGAAGCGCGGAAAGATCTCGGCGAAGGAGTGATCGAGCCGGATGCTCCGCTGCTGATCAGCGAAGTCAGCAGCGCTGAAATCGAAGCGGATGACGTCGCGGTCGATGAAACGGGTGAGTTCGAGTGCGCCATCGCGGAGATGACGAGCGAGATCGGCAAGCGACCGGCGCAGAAGTATCCGGTGACCGGGGAAGCTGGCAACGTTACGGGCGCGACCTATCAGTTGAGAATCGCGGTCGAGACCGACAACGAGCTCTCTGCTGCGTTCAGCAACAACGCCGGCAACATCACCACCTACATCGGCGATCTCATCGCCAAGTCGTCGATCGTCTATTCACGCGATCTGAAAACGGCCCTCGTCGTCGGACACGTGAACATCCGCAACGGTGGCCCGGGGACCGATCCATGGGCTGGAACGGGGTTTAGCGACCAAGCCCTCGCCGAGTTCGGAACCTACTGGCATAACAACTACAGCCTCGGCTATCCCGATCCTGATGGCGGCGGCGCCGGAACCGCGGGCGGCGGTGTGGCTGTGCAACGCTCGAGCGCAGTGTTCCTAAGTGGTCGAAACATGGGCGCCGGCATCGCCTGGCTCGATGTTCTCTGCAACGACAACTTCTTCTGCGGCACGACCGGCGTGAACTGCGGCAGCGCGACGTACGCAAACTCGTACGCCGGCGGCTATGCCTTCAACAGTTCCTCCGGCGCCGTGAGCACGACCACTCCGGATCCGGAGGCGACGGTCAACGGCGTTCAGTACGGAATCCCGAACAGCAATTTCTGGATGCTCCTCGAGGTGATGCACGAGCTCGGGCACAACGTGGCCAGTCCGCACTCCAGCTGCATCGCGCTCTCTCCGGCGGAACAGATCACGTACGGTGTCGTCGGCCGCAACTGGGTCGATCAGTGCCTCAACAGCGGGGCGGGCTCGGGTTGTTACGCCGGCTCGACGTCCGCGCCTGCCGAGAAGGGCACGATCATGAGTTACTGCCACAACATCACCGTGAGTGGATTCCGCGCGAGCCGGTATCTCTTCGGTAAAGCGGGCGAGCCGAGCGAGAAGATGCTTCCGGTCCTGAAGTACGGACAGGCCCTCGACGTGAACTCGCCCAGCGGTCTCGAAGGCTGCACGCCGAATGCGACCATCACCACGCAGAGCGAGCCCGTTTCCTGCTCCGCGGGCAGAACGGCTTCGGTCGCGACCTGCTCCGGTTGCACGTATTCGTGGACGATCGCCGGCGGCACGATCACGAGCTCGACGACGACTGCCGCGATCACCTACACGCCGAACACGACGAACGTGATCCTCACGGCAACGATCATCGGACCGCGCGGTTGCGGCATCACGTCATCGAAAGCGATCCTCTCCTCCTGCACGCCGGTCTCTGCACCGACGAATGTCGTCGCAACGGCGACGAGCACGGCCTCGGTCAACATCACCTGGACCGCATCCGTGGGCGCAACGACGTACAACGTCTATCGCTCCCCCGACGCGCTCAACTACACGCTCGCCGGCAGCAGTGCGACGACGAACTTCGCGGACGGCGGACGCACGGCGAATACCGCATATCTCTACAAAGTTCGCGCGGTGGCCGGCACTGAATCGGGCGACAGCAACATCGATCTCGCGACCACGACGATCTTCACCGACGACCCGCTCGTTGCGGGCACGCCGGTCAAGGCGGTTCACATCACGCAGCTGCGCACAGCGGTCAACGCCGTCCGTACCCTCGCATCCCTTGGCGCAGGAAGCTATACCGATCCGAGCCTCGCGGTTGGCGTGACGGGGATCAAAGCGGTTCACATCAACGATCTGCGCACGGCTCTCAATCAGGCGCGTTCGGCGTTGGCGCTGTCGGCAGTGAGCTACGGCGAGACGGTCGCGGCGGGCGTGTCGATCAAGACGTCGCACATCACGGAGCTGCGCAACGGGGTGAAGTAAGAACTGTAACCGCGGGCCTCTTCCGGCATCCAAACGAATATCGCGCGTCCAGGCATCGTTTCGGACGGCGACAACACGAGGAGGAACGCGGTGGCTCACCCCAAGGTCAGTTTCATTCCTGCAGTCGTGGTTTTCCTGTTCGCCTGCGCGCAGTCGCAGACGGCCACGGCTCCCTCTACGGCAGAGCCGATGATGAGCTCGGCCCGCGATTCCAAAGGAGGATCGATGTCGCAGCAGTTCACCAAACCGGCGGATGGCGAGCTCCGCAAGAAGCTCACGCCGATCCAGTACGAGGTCACGCAGAAGGACGGCACGGAGCCGGCCTTTCGCAATGAGTACTGGGACAATCATGAAGCCGGAATTTACGTCGACGTCGTGAGCGGCGAGCCGCTCTTTTCATCGATCGACAAGTTCGAATCCGGCACCGGCTGGCCGAGTTTCACGAAGCCGATCGATCCCTCAAACGTGAAGACGCATACCGATCGCAAGTTCTTCATGGTTCGCAACGAAGTCCGCTCCGCGAAGGGCGACTCGCACCTCGGCCACGTCTTCGACGACGGTCCGGCGCCGACGGGTTTGCGCTATTGCATGAACTCCGCGTCGCTGCGCTTCATCCCTGTCGCGAAGCTCGACGCGGAAGGCTACGGACAGTACAAGAAGCTGTTCCAGAAGGCTGCGGCTCCCGATCCGTCGAAGCTGAAGACGGCGACGCTCGCAGGCGGTTGTTTCTGGGGCGTCGAGGAGCTGATCCGCAAACTGCCGGGCGTCACCGACACGGAAGTCGGCTACACCGGCGGCAAGGTTGCGAACGCGACGTATCAGAATCACGAAGGTCACGCGGAAGCGATTCGCATCACGTATGACCCGGCCACGATCTCGTACGACAAGATCCTCGAGTACTTCTTCACGATTCACGATCCGACGACGATGAACCGCCAGGGCAACGACGTCGGCACGTCGTATCGCTCGGCGATCTTCTACTACGACGACGAGCAGCGTCAGGCAGCCGAGCGCATGAAAGCGAAGGTTGAGAAGTCAGGCGCGTGGAAGCGTCCCGTCGTGACGGAAATCGTTGCGGCGAAGGACTTCTGGACGGCCGAGGCGTATCACCAGGATTACTTGCAGAAGAATCCGAATGGGTACACCTGTCACTTCGAGCGCAAAGTCTCTTTTGATTGACGTTTACTAACCACCCCTACGATCCGCACCGGACCGCCGGACCCGCCCGCGATGTTCATCGGCAGCGCCATCACCCAGGCGCCGCGGGCGGGGAGGCGGTCCAGGTGCGCGACGTTCTCGAGCCCGGGAACGTCCGCGCCGTTCGCGACGCGATGCACGATGAAGTCGCGCGACTGGCCGTAATCGATGCTCGCGGTATCGACGCCGATCGCCGCGACTTTTCTTTCCTCGACTAACAATCGCACCGCATCTTCTCCGTACGACGGGAAGTGCAGGTTGTCCGTCGCGCCTGGTGTGTCGTCACCGAAATACGATTTGCGATCGGGCCAGCGTTTTCCCCATCCCGTGCGCAACAAAACGATCGTTCCCGCTGTGATGGCGCCGTGTTGTGATTCCCATGCGCGGATGTCGTCTGCGGTGAGTCGATAATCCGCGTTCGCGGTCGCGCGATCTTCGACGTCGATGACGATCGCGGGTGCAATCAAGCGTTCGAGCGGAATGCGATCGACGGTCGCTTTTCCTTCCGCGAAGTGAATCGGTGCGTCGAGATGCGTGCCGCCATGCTCCGGCGTGCAGATCGCGTACGACGAGTAGAACCATCCTCCCGGCGTCGGTCCGTAGGCGAGTTGCTTCAACTCGAACGCTGACGGTGACGTCGGCCAGTACAGCGTGCGCTCGTCATACGGCCAGGTGAGATCGACGAGCTGCGCGTTCGTAAGATCGATCGGCGAGCGTGCGGTCGTGCACGCGGAGAGCGCGATCGCGATCACGATCAGGGCGAGAAGAGCGATGAAGCGGCGCATCGATGCATTCTAAGGCGCGTACAATTTCGCGCATGCCTAACCCGAAGATTTTCTGGTTCGCGATGGCGTTCAGCACGGTCATCTATTTCGCCGTTCTGTACACGATGTTTCCCGTGGCGCCGCGGCCGTTCGAGGAGTCGCTGCAGAACATCCAGACGCTGGTGCTCTACGGTGTGGCATGCGCGTCGTTCTTCGCAGGACTGGTGGTCCCGGGCCAGCTCGTGAAGGCGCCGCCGCAAACGAGAATGATCATCACGCTCGCGATTTTCGAGTCGTGCGCGATCTACGGATTGCTCGCCGGTTTCCTGCAACAGGACTGGCGGCTCTACATCCCGGCGTGGGTCGTGTCACTCATCGGAATGGCGCGTGCGTTTCCGAAAGACGAGCAGATCGCGGCTTAGCGTCACGTCCATCGCATCGAGTGTCTCGAGCTTTTCCCGCTCGCGTGCGCGCAGCGCGCGATACGACGACGACATCACGTCGAGCATCGACGCGCGGTCGAGATGCGCTGTGTGCGCGATGGGTTCGTGACGCGTGAGTGTGAACAGCGGCTCGAACGTCGCGATGGTGCGCTCGGTGCGATCGCGTTCTACGCGTTCGCCGAGGACGGCCTCGCGGAGCTCGAGGAGATCGTCGGCGGCGGGAATGACCATCAGTAGTGTGCCCTCGGGCACGAGCACGCGATGGAACTCTTCGGGGTTCATGCGTGCGGTGATCGATGCGACCGCGTCGAACGATGCGGCGGCGTACGGAAGAAACCGATCGGCGTTCGCGACGACCCACGCGCAATCGCGGTAGCGACGCGCGGCCAGCTCGATTGCGGGAACCGAGATGTCGGTGCCGTGCGCGTCGATGCCGTAAGCGCGGCGGAACGCGGCGAGGTGATGGCCTTCGCCGCAACCGGCATCGAGCAGCGTTTCACCTTCGCGCATCGGGAGTGCGCGCACGATTGCATCGACGAGCGGCGTCGCATGTCCGCGTTCGAGAAAACGTCTGCGCGCGGCGACGGCTTCGGGCGTGTCACCGGGAGTTTTCGAGCGTTTGTCCTGCGGCTGCAGCAGGTTCACGTAACCGCTGCGCGCGACGTCGAATGTGTGCGCGTTCGCGCAGACGTAGCGCCGTTCTTCGAGAACGAGCGGCGCGCGGCAGTTGCGGACGGTGCAAAGGAGCATCGGCGCTAAGACTACTATTCCTGACATGCAGCGATCGTCGCGACGTCTGATCGTTCTCTTTGTCGGATTGATTGCGTTTCTGCTGCTGTCGTCGTGGCTGTATCAGATCGGGATGGCGCGACTCGAGGGAAAGCCTCGAACGTTCGTGCAATCGCTCGAATGGGCCGGCGAAACACTGAGCACGACCGGCTACGGCGCCGACTCGCGATGGACGCATCCTGTGATGGTCGTCTACGTCGTGGCGGTGCAGTTCGTCGGCGTGTTCCTCGTGTTCCTGATCATTCCGGTTTTCTTCTTTCCGTTTCTCGAAGAGCGCTTCGAAGAGAAGGTACCGCGCGTCGCTCCTGCCAAACTCGCGGGACACGTCATCGTCTACGGATTCGCGCCGACGGTCGAGACGCTGCTGCAGCGGCTCGCGGCGAACGACGTGCCCGCACTCGTGCTGGAGACGAACGAAGACCGTGCGCGCGAGCTGATGGAGCGGAAGCAGCCGGTGGTCTTCAGTCGATCCGATGAAGATGCACTCGAAGTGTGCCGGCTCATGCACGCGCGTGCGCTCGTTGCGAATGCGGAGGATCAGGAGAACGCGGCGATGATCCTGCGCGCGCGGCAGATGGGCTTCACGGGCGACATCTTCGCGTTCGTCGAGAATCCGACCCATCGCAAGCCGATGGAGCTGGCCGGCGCGACCGCGGTCTACACGCCACGCCACATCGTCGCGGCGGGACTCGCGGCGCATGCGAGTGATCTCATCAGCCCGCGACTGCCGGGTCTCGATCAGATCGACGGACTGGTGCGCCGTGAGATGCGTGTCGCCGCGAACTGTGCGCTGGCCGGCAAGGCGTTGCGCGAGGCGAAACTGTCCGCGGTCGTCGTCGGCATCTGGAGCCGCAGCCAGCTCGTGACGCGTTGCGCGCCGGAAACGATTCTCGAAGCGGGTGCGGTGCTGGAGCTCGTCGGAACCGCGGAATCATTGGACGAATCCGCATCGCGACTCGGCACGTCGCTCTTTCATCATCAGGGCGCGTTCGTGATCGCCGGCTTCGGCGAAGTGGGGCGCAAGGTACACGAGCTGCTCACCGACGTCGGCGAGGAAGTGCGCGTGCTGGAGCGTCATCCGGGGCCGAACGTCGATGTCGTCGGCGACGTGCTCGACAGCTCCGTGCTCGAACGTGCCGGCGTTGCGAGCGCGCGCGCGTTGATCCTCGCGCTCGACAGCGACGACTCGACTCTTTTCGCGACCGTGATCGTGCGCGATCTCGCGCCGGACGTGCCGATCATCGCGCGCGTGAATCACGCCCGCAATCTCGCGAACATTCATCGCGCGGGCGCGGATTACGCCCTCTCCATCGCCGACATCTCCGGACAGATGCTCACCGCCCGTCTCCTCGGCGGCAGCGCACGCGCCCGCGAAGAACACCGCCGCGTCGTGTGCGTCGACGGATCGCAGTACGCGGGACGCACGCCGTACGAGCTCGCGCGCGAAGGAAGAACGGTGCTGGCGATGGAACGGGGTGGGGTGTTGGTTCGTCGCGCCGATCCCGAGGTCCGGATCGATGCTGACGATCGTGTCTGGATCTGCGCGGTGTGAGCACAAACAAAAACGGCGGCCTTGCGGCCGCCGTTTTCGTTGCTACTTCTGTTGAGGGTTAGCTGTGCGAGATCTTCCAGGCGGCGAGCATTGCAAGGCCGGCTGCGAGGATCAGCAGGCCGAGCTCGGACGTCGTCGGAACTCCCGGGATGGCCGCTGCTGCCGCGACGAACGAAGTCGGATCGCCAGCTGCAACCGTGGTCGGATCGTCGCTGACGGCCGTGGTCTCGTTGTCGCCGTCGCCGTCGGCGTCGTAGAGCAGCGTGGCCTGATTGCTGATCGTGTCGCCTTCGTTGCCCGGCTCGAGAATCGCGGTGATGGTGATCGTCACGCTGCTGCCTGCGGCAACGCTGCCGTTCCACGTCACCGTGTTGGTGCCGAGGTTCGCGACAGCAGAGCCTGAGGAGGCGGAGGCGCCGGTGAGAGTGAGCTCGGACGGCAGGACGTCGGTGAGCTCATCGCCCGCGTTGTCGCCTGATGCCGTGTCGCCCGTGTTGGTGATGGTGATGGTGTAAGTGACGGTGCTGCCCGGCTGGAACGAACCGCTCACGGTCTTCGTGAGCGTGTCGACGGCAACTCCTGCCGCGACGACGATCGCGGTTCCGTCTCCTGCGGGGCCGGTGGACGGATCGTCGGTCACGCCGTTCGCATCGTTGTCGCCGCTGCCATCCGAGTCATAGGCGAACGTGCCCTGGTTCGTGACGGTCGAGTTTCCGGCGCTGGCGTTGATCATTGCGTTGATGGTGATGGTGACGCTGCCGCTCGCGGGAATGCCGCCGTTCCAGTTCACGGTGTTGCCGGCCGTCGAGGCCGTGCCGCTGCTTGCGCTGGCGCCGGTGAGCGTCAGGCCGGCAGGGAGAACGTCGGTGAACTCGTTACCCGCGTTGTCGAGGGTGGCGATCGTGCCGCTGTTGGTGAGGGTCACGGTGTAGGTGATTGCATCACCGATCGCGTACGGACCGGCGCTGACCGTCTTGGTGCCGGTGACGACCGCAGCTGCGCCGCCGACGACGAAGCTGGTCGGGTCATCTGCCGTGCCGGTGCCCGGATCGTCGGTCACTGCGGTGGCATCGTTGGTGTTGTCGTTGTTGCTGTCATACGACGCCGTGCCCTGGTTGCTGATGGTGGCGCCTGCGGTGCCGGCGTTGATCGTGGCGGTGATGGTGATGGTCACGCTGCCGCCGAGCGGTGCAAGGGCGCCGTTCCAGTCGACGGTGTTGCCGGCCGTCGAGACCGTGCCGCTGCTGGCAACGGCGCTGACGAGCGTCAGGGTGGCCGGGAGGGTGTCGGTGAACTCGTTGCCCGTGTTGTCGTTCTGCGGATCGGTACCGCTGTTGGTGATGGTCACGGTGTAGGTCACCGTACCGCCGACCGCGAACGTACCGGAGACCGTCTTCGTCGGGTTGTCGATGAGGGATGCCGGTGCGAACGCGACGCAGTCGAAGTGCACGGGCGTTACGCGGATGGACCAGGCATTCAACGTACCGCTGTCACCGGCGAACTCGTCGGCGACGATGGTCGACCAGGTTCCCAGGGTGCTCTGACCGTCGAAGCGCGCGAGGCTGCCCACCGGATCCGGGGGGACGCCGTAAACGAGCGGATCCGCCCAGCTCGGCGAGTTGAAGACCGGGATGAAGTCGGCGCCGTTCGCGAGCGCCTGGGCGTTGGACGCGGCCAGCATGTCTTCCGCGAGAGTGAACGGCAGATCGTCATTGACGAGGAAGTTGGTGAGGTTGTTGCCCGACCCGCCGTCCGTGTGGGCGAGGCCGATCAGTCCGACCATGTCCGTGCCGATTCCGCTCGGAGCGCGGAGCAGGACCATCAGGTCGTCGACGAAGGTGTGCGTCACGCTGTCGAGGCGGAAGTCGACGTCGGCGATGACGTAGTCGTCGGTGACATTGATCTGGTGAAGGACGCCGCGTGCATCTTCATCGGGGATAGAGAGGTTCGGGCTTGGATCGCCGGTGTAGGTCACCACCGGGTCGGTGCCGTTCGCATTGCCGACGCGGACGGTGAACGTCGTCGCCGTCACGCCGAGGCTCGAGGTCGTGGTGAGCGTGAAGTTGATGGCGCTGCCGCAGGTGACGGTCGTCGCGAGCGAGATCAGGAACGTGTCGCCGGTCGCAGTGCCCTGCGCGGCGATGGCGCCGTAGGTCGAGGTGTTGTCGTGAATCGTGACGCCGGGCGTCGAAGTGCTCAGGACTGCGGTTGCACTCGCCACGTTCTTGCTGGCTGCGCGCCACGGGTTGGTGAGCGCTACGGTGAGCAGAATCGGCTCGCCCGGATCGATCTCGCCGTTGTTGTTGGCGGCGCTGTCGTTGACGACGACGTCGGTGGAGACGTCGTCGACGTCGAGGTAGGGAACGCTGAACGACTCTCTGACGCCGGTGTGGGTCGCAAGGAACCCGAGGCCGACGTGATAGGGCTGCGCTGCTTTGTATCCGAGGCCGCGGTCTGCGAACGCGTCCCAGAGCCACTGCTCGTTCGCGCACGCGTTCGTCGCACAGTCGGCGTCAAAGAGCGCGTCACGACCCTCGATGAAGGTCGGATCGTCCGGCGTCATCTTCATGGCGTCGGTGACGATCTGCAGCATGGTCGTGCTGCCCGTGGGCACGTCGCCGTTGGCGCCGGCCGGATCGGCGATGACGCGGGCGCGGGCTTCCCACAGCGAGAGGGCCCAGATTTCACCGGCGTTGTGGACTTCGAGACCGCCGTTGAAATTGAAGCCGAGCGGGGACTCGGGGACTCCGCCGCTCATGTCGTTGGTGACGTCGTCGACGTCTCCCCACGTGAGCGGGTTGACGCTGTTGTTGGTCGAGTAGGGGAAGCGGCGGATGCCGTAGAGGTAGTTGTCGGTCAGGCCGGCGAGGTCGTACGTGGCATACGCGCCGCTGGCGTACTGACCGTTCGGATTGTCGGCGTTGGTGTTGTTGAGCATCGACAGGGCGTAGAAGTCGCCCCAGCCTTCACCCATGCTGCCACCGACGTCCCAGTTCAGACCGGCTCCATTGCCGATGAGACGGTTGCTGGTGCCGTGCGTCAGCTCGTGGATGAGGATCTCGGAATCGAGATCGCCGTCACGCTCGACGAGGGGGAAGTCGAAGATGAACATCTGTGCGCGTCCGGAGATGCCGTCCGGCGGCGTGGCAAAGTTGGCGTTGTTGAAGCCGTTGCCGTCCTGCGCATCGGCGAGGACGCGATCGGCGCCGAGTCCGAACCCGCTGAAGTTCGTGTTCTGGAAGTTCGCGGACGCTTCATCGAAGCCGAGGTTGAACAGCTCGTCGTGGTACCAGTTGGTGACGTAGAAGAGCTGCGTGATCGCGCCGCGGCGAAACTGGTCGAATGCGTTGGTGCCGCTCGAACCGGCACCGACCGGGCTCTGTCCGGCGTCGGGGTTGCCGCCCTGCGGGGCCGGCAGAAACGCGGTCTGGAAATCGCGCGGTGCCGTGCCGAGGAAGTCGCGGTTGCGGCTGTTGGCGTCCGGATTGCCGGTCGGCTTGCCGAAGCCGTCGATCACGCCACCGACGTTCGTATCGCAGGCGTTGGCGTCGCCGCCGACCGTGCGATCGAGGCACGCGAGCACGTTGTTTCCGACGGTCTGTTCGGTGCTGAGGGTGGTGCTCGTCGTGGAGCAGACGCCGGCCGGGCAGTCGTCGATCCAGCCGTTCTGGCTGGCAACCGCGTCGTAGACCGCGTGCATGCTGACGATGGTCGGAGCAATCTCAGGGAACTGCGTGCCGGAACCGGGGGCCACCGTATTCGGTGACTGCGGCGCCGGGTTGTCGGCGGGCGTTCTGCCGTCGGCCTGAACGTACACGCGGAAACGCGCGTCGTGGGTCGAAGCGTAGTTGCGGATGTTCTTGCGCCAGAGCACGTCGCCGGTCTCGGCGTCGATGACCGTGTACCAGTCGGCTTCGGCGTTCGTGAAGGCCACGACCGCCCAGCCGGGGACGAGCAGTCCCGGCGCGAGCGGGAAGAGCACTTCGCGCGCGTAGACCTTACCGGCGAGGTACTCATCGCTTTCGTCGAGCTGCAGCCAGCCGCTCTCCGTAGCTCCGGAGATCAGGCTGGCGGGGTCGATGGTCTTGTCGAGGCTCGCACCGAGCTTCGCGACCGCCTGCTGCGGCGTCAGAAGCTTTTCGGGGTTGATCGTCGGAGCGATCGAGCGTGCGTGCGGAACGAGCAGACCGACGCTCTTCATCAGGCGTCCGTTGCGATCGATCGTGAAGCGCGTCTCGCTCTGGAACACGGGACGTCCGCCGATCTGCTGTTCCATGCGCAGCATGCGAAGGCCGCTTTTGCCGCCTTTGCTGTCGCCGAGAACGACGAGATCGTTCACGTCCGAGGAGGAGAGTCCGTAGACTCCGCCGCGGGACGCGAGGAACGACCGAACGATGGTCTCGTTGCTCGCGCCTGAAGCGGAAGTCAGCGCACCGCGCTTGTTCTTCACTTCCGCCGCTCCGCCGGTCTGTTCTGAGAACTTCGTCTCGAGACCGGGCAGCGTGACCTTCAGAGCGGTCGTCGCGGCGTTGATCGCCTCGAGCGTGCTCTTCGCCGAATTGCGTCCGGCGGTGGCGCGCTCCTGTCTGGCGCTCGTCGCAGCGACGAATGCGCCGCGGTTGTTGACGCGCGCATCGAGTGTGCGTGCCGTTCGCTCCGGCGTGGCAGTCTTCGGAGCAAGCGCCGCGAACAGCGATGGCGCGATGAGTAAGAGGGATGACAAGGTGACGATGCGGCGGGCGCCGCGAAGCGAGGGTTTGTTCACGAATTTTCCTCCTGGGACCGGGGGGAATGGTTGAAGAAGACGGGAATTTTCGGCGGAGAATACCACCGCATTTCGCGAAGGTGGATCAGTTTTTTCGCGGATCAAAATCAGACCCGGCCCTTCACGCGAAAAACTACTGCGGCGTCACCAGCGTCACGATCTGCGTGTCGTTGCTCGTCACGCTCGCGAACGACCAGAAGCGGCTGCCTTCCGTGAGCGGCGTGATCTCGATGCGCACGGTCGCCGGCCACGTTTTCTCGAGCCGCAGCAGAGCGGTGACGTCGAGCTGCGCATAGCCGGCTTTCTCGGGGAATGCGCCATCGGCAACCGTCGTCGCGATCTCCTCGATGTGAATCGGCAGCTCGTCGAGCTCACTCTGCGGATAGATCGTCACGCGGAACCGCGCGGATGCTTCGCGCATCTCGTACAGACGGAGCATTACGCGGAACGAACCATTCAGCGGCACGCTGAAGAGATGCGCATTGCCGTGCAGCGCTTCGCGTTCGCGAATCACCGGCAGGTCGATGCCCGCGTCGATGAGCCCGCGCGAGCGATCCGCGAAGCGGAGGCTGAACGACACTTCGTCAGCTCCCGCCTGCGAGAGATAGAGCATGCGACTCGGATTGCCGTCATTGGCTGCGAGCGGCGACAGCTCGCGCAGCGATTTCTTCGCGCCGAGTGAATACGTCCATGGATAGGCCGCGGCGCAGACGGAGCCCGCGGCGCACGTCCAGGGCGCGATCCGCACGTCGTCGGTGCCGTTGTTGAGCGCCCACAGCGACGTCGTCCATTCCGATCCATGCGCGCCGGGAAGCACGCCGTCGAAGTAGAGCGGCAGCATCACTGCCTCGTAGTTCGCCTGTGGATCGGTGGTGTAGGTGAAGGCATTCGGGAGGACGATTGGCGCGTGGCCCGCGACCGTGATCGTCACGTCGACGGTGCTCGCGGCCTGTGCCGGGGGCGTCAATGCGCGAAGCAGCGTTCGCGATCCCGCTTTCAAACTCCCCTGGACGTTGCCGAAGAAAATCGTGGTCGGACAGGGAAGAAGGCAATCAACCGTGGGCAGTAGATTGTCGCCGTCGAACGTCAGCAGGGTTCCTCCGCCCACTGCACCGAAGTTGCGCGAAACGCCTTTGATTTTCGGCGCCGTTTCGGCGATGGCAGCGGACGAGATCGCGAGCAACAGAACCCAGTACAGAGTGCGACGCATGGCTCTTCTCCTGAATTTATTGGGAAGAATGTACGCTCATCCCGCGCGCGCCGCCAGTCCTACGCGTCGGCTCCCTTGAAACGGAAGCGCGTGACCTCGCTCTCAAAGTCCTGTCCGCTACGCACGAGGTTCTGCACCGTGACGTTGAACTCGCGCGCAATGGCATCGTTCTTCTGTGCGATGTCGAGCATCACGCGCGACGCGTCGGCGATGCGATCGGTTTCCTGCAACTGACGCTCGAGCAGATCGCGCATGGCGCGTGCGTCGTCGGCGATTTTTTCGAGTGCGATGGTGATGCCTTTGCCGGCGAGCGACTGTTCTTCCGTCGCGCTCTTGACCTGCGCGGCGATGTCGCGCACGCGCTCCGATTCCTGCGCCATCATCTGCGTTCCGCGTGCCTGTTCGCGGGTGGCGCGGTTGATCTCGGAGATGTGATCGGACATGCGCGACGTGACTTCGTGCAGACGCCGGCTCGCCGACGACTGTTCGCTGAGTGCGCGCGAGATGCGCGTGGCCATTTCGAACGAGCGTGTGGCACTGGCGACGATCTTGCCGAGCGACTGCGCCGCGTCCTGCGCGAGCTTCACGTTGTCGGTCACACGCGCGACGCCTTCGTGCATCTTCTGCACGGCCGTCCGCGAGCCGCTCTGCACGGCTTTGATGATCGTGCCGATTTCTTTCGTCGAACCGCGCGTGCGCTCCGCGAGCTCGCGAATCTCATCGGCGACGACGGTGAATCCCGCGCCATGTTCGCCTGCCTGCGCGGCGATGATCGCGGCGTTGAGCGAAAGGAGGTTCGTGCGGTTCGCCACTTCTTCGATGACGTTGAGGATCTGGCTGATCTGTCCGACGCTGCGCTGCAGCTCGTCGATCGTCTTCGCCGTGCTCATCGTCAATTCGTGCGTCGCTTCGATGCCTTCAACGGTGCGATTCACCGCGGCGCCGCCGGCGCTCGCGTCTTCACGCACCTGCTGCGCGAGCTCGGCGGTCGAGTGAGAGCTCGACAGAAGCTCGCTCACCGTCGAATCCATCTCGGACACGAACGACAGCACTTCATCACCGATGCCGGCCAGCACTTCGGTGCGGTTCGACATCTCATTCATCGAAGCGTTCATCTCGGTCGTGGAGGACGACGTCTTCTCGACCGACTGGAAGAGCACGTCCATGCTGCGTGCGACTTCTTCGGCCGAGGCTTGCAGCTCGAGGGCGCGTGCGGAGGCGTCCTGCGTGAGATCGGAGACCGTGTCGGCCGCGCCGAGCACGCTGCCGATGCCGCCGCGCACATTCTCGAGTGCGAGCGAGGAGCTCTGCGTGAGATCGGTCTGATCCTGCGAGCGCGAGAGGAGCATCTCCGTGCCGCCGGTGATGACGCGCACGCCGTCCGTGATCGTCGAGCCGCTGCCGCCGACGCGGCCGAGGAGGCGTCGGAGGTTGGAGCGCGTCTCGCCGAAACTGTCGGCGAGCTGGCCCACTTCATCATCTGCAAACACGCGCGGTGCGACATCGAAGTTTCCTTCGGCCATCTCGCGTGAAAGCTCGCGCAGCTCGCGCAACGGGCGGGTGACGTCGCGCGAAAGAACGATCGTAGCGGCGCCGAAGACGATGGTCGTCAGCAGCGCGACGATGATCGTGTAGAAGGTGATCTGGAACGGGATGTTCTTGTACGGCGTCCACGGAATCGCCAGCACGAGGATCGAGCGGTTGTCTTTCAGCAACTGGAAGCGGATGACGTGTGGGCCGATGAACGCGCGGCTGTCGCCGCTGCCGATCTTGCGGATGGCGTCGATCTCGTTTGCCGCGAGCGGATCGCCCTGCTTCGTCTTGATCACGCTGCCGTTCTGCCGGTCGATGACGTGCAGGGAGTATTCGGCGGGGATGTAGAGGCGCAGCGTTTCGAGCGTTGCTTCGTCGACGTTCGCCGGGATGCTCGCGCTGTCGAGCACGCGCGTGAAACGATCGCTCGCGGACGTGATGGCCAGGATCTCGAGCGTCGAGGAGACACGCGAGGAGATGAGCAGAGTGAGCGCCGCCATCGAGATCGTGAGTGATCCGATGAACACGATGGCGATCTTCTTTCCGAGCGAAAGCTCGTTGCCGGTGTAGTGCACCCGCTGTCCCGCTTCGGATGCCGCTTCGTTCAGCCGGTGCTTGCCCATCGCATAGCCCCAGACCACGGAGACGAATGCGGCGATGAGCGACGACACGATGAAGTAGGCGAATCCGAGGACGGAGCGCATGAAGATCGCGGCGGCGATGGCGGCGAAGACGAGACCGCCGCCGACCCACAACGCGATGGAAACTGTCTTCGTTCGATCGAGACACTCGGACATCGCCGTCGACAGGTCGCCGCGTCCCCTGATCGCTTCTTCGACGGCTTCCGCGTACGGCCGCACGGTGAGCGTGAAGAGCACGCATCCGCCGGCGTACATCACGACCAGCATCAGCGCGAGCATCCCCGCGCCGGTCGACGTGAGCTGCACGACCTGCGAGAGAAACAGCAACGCCGGCGGAATGCTGATGACGATCGGCGGAATGAGCAGCCACAGAAGATATCGGCGCGTAAAAGACATGGGAGCGCGGCGATTATAGACGGGGAGGCTGCGAGGCCGACGCCTCTACTCGTTTCGAGCGCGTACCTTCGCCCACTGCTCTTCGAGCTCCAGCGCGGCGACCCAGCGCTCGATGTAGTCGAGGTCGAGCTTCTCGCGCTGAACCTGCGCAATACCCACGGCGTCATTCACCTGCCGCTCAGATTCACCCAGCTTCGCCCACCAAAGTTTGGTGATGAGCATGTCTTCCGCGCTTGCGGCGTAGAGCGGTACTCCGGCAATCTCGACTACGGTGCGCCGCGAAAAACGCGCGGCGTCAAAGGGTGTTGGTTGCTTGATGATGAAGTCCACCTTCCACATGGTCGAGTAGTCGACGATGTGGAACAGCGACTGATGAGCGAAGGCGTCGAGAGCATCCTCGACTTCCGCGGCGAAGTCCGCTCTGGGAAACTGCTTCAGCAGTTCCTCCAGTTGCACACGAGACGGCGCGATGACGATGTCGATGTCGTTGGTCGAGCGAGGGACGCCATGAGCGGAGCTGGCGAATGAGCCGGTCACGAAGTACGGAATACCGACAGCGTCCAGCGCCGCCCGCACCTTTTCGAAAACGGCCTTAACGCTCAACGCCCTCACCAATTCGATAGACGATGAACAGGAATTCGGACCTCACCTGTTCTTCGGAATAGTCAGGATGCCGTCGTCGAATCCCGGCCAGCGTGGTTTCCCGAACCGCGTCGCTCAACTCGACGGCAATCTGCGCGCGCCGCGACGGTCCAGCGTCCCGATAGAGCTGCAACTGAATCGCTGCGGCGCGAGGCGTGGTATCGCTGACGGCCATCGTCGAAAGACGATACCACCCTGACTGTTTCGTCCCTCCCTCGAACCGCCGTGAGTGCTCACCGTCACGTTTTGAACCAGACCCGCCGTGCTACCCTTCGCGCACAAAATTATGGCTTGGTGGATCTGGGTCCTCATCGGCTTCGGGATTCTCGCGCTGGAGCTCACCGCGGCGACGCTGCACGTCGGATTCTTCGCGGTGGGAGCGATGGTCGTCGGTTTGCTGGTCGCGCTCGGCATCGACCTCCCGCTCTGGCTTCAGCTCGTCATCTTTACAGTCGTCTCGCTGGTCGCGTTCTTCTTCCTCCGCCCCATCCTCGTTCGAAAATTGAAGCTCGACCAGAAGAAAGTCGTGGATTCGCTGGTTGGGGAGCACGCACTCGCGCTCGAAGACATCGGCGTGGGCGGCAACGGGCGGGCGGAGATGCGCGGCACCACCTGGGGCGCGCGCAACATCGGCGAGACGGCACTCATTCGCGGTCAGCGGTGCACCGTCGCGGCGGTGGATGGGCTGGTCATCCACCTTCGCGCTTCCTAATTTACTTCCTACCAGCACGAGGAAAAATTCATGGCCAATGTCATCGTTGCAGTTGTTATCGCTGTGTTCGCGATGATCGTCATTTCGAAGATCGTCCGCGTCGTTCCGCAGCAGCAGGCCTGGGTCGTCGAGCGCCTGGGCAAATACTCCGGCACACTCGACGCCGGGCTGCACATCCTCATGCCGTTCCTCGACGTGGTTCGCTACAAACACTCGCTCAAAGAGATCGCGCTCGACGTTCCGGAGCAGATCTGCATCACCAAAGACAACGTTCAGGTCGGCGTCGACGGCGTGCTCTACTTCAAGATCCTCAACCCGGAGCGCGCCTCGTACGGCATCTCCGATTACTCGTGGGCCATCCAGCAGCTCGCGCAGACGAACCTCCGCAGCGAGATCGGCAAGATCGATCTCGACCGCACGTTCGAAGAGCGCACGAAGATCAATACCGAGGTCGTGAGCGAAGTGGACAAGGCCTCGGAAGCCTGGGGCGTGAAGGTCCTGCGCTACGAGATCAAGAACATCACGCCGCCGCAGGACGTGCTCGCCGCGATGGAAAAGCAGATGCGCGCCGAGCGTGAGAAGCGCGCGGTGGTTCTTCAATCCGAAGGCGAGCGCGACGCAGCCATCAACAACGCCGACGGACACAAATCGCAGGTGATCAAGAACTCGGAAGCGAAGCGCCAGCAGCAGATCAACGAGGCCGAAGGTTCCGCGCAGGCCACGCTGGCGATCGCCACGGCGACGGCGGAAGGCATTCGCCGCGTTGCCGAAGTCATCAAGATGCCGGGCGGCTTCGAGGCGATGCAGCTGCGCCTCGCCGAGCAGTACATCAAGGAGTTCGGCAACCTCGCGAAGAGCGGCACCTCGATGGTCGTTCCGGCGAACGTGTCGGACGTGACCTCGATGCTGCAGATGGCGATGGGTGTGATCAAGCAGGGCTCGGTGGAACCGCCGAAGATGCCGATCACGCGACCGCTCGCGTAAGCAAATTTACAGAGGCTTCGAAAATGCCGACCGCAGGGTCGGCATTTTTTTCACCGTTGACATCTTCGTCACCTCGGGCATATCGTCATGTAACCGTTTACATCGCGTATGCCACGCCCGCCGAGAGGTACCGCCACCGTCTCCCCGAACACCACGATCCGTGATGTTGCGGCCAGAGCCGGCGTCTCCGTCGCAACCGTCTCCCGCGTGTTCAACCGCAAGGGGCCGATTCGCGAGGACACGATCCGTCGCGTCATGGACGTCGCCGGCGAGATGCAGTACGTGCCGCACGCCGGCGCGCGCAGCCTCTCGACGCGCTCCACGCGCACGATCGGCGTCGTGCTTCCCGATCTGCACGGCGAGTTCTTCTCCGAGGTCATCCGCGGCATCGACCTCGCCGCGCGCCAGCACGGCTATCACCTGCTGCTCTCCGGCTCGCACTCCGATCGCGATGAAATGCGCGCCGTTGTGCAGGCGGTACGCGGTCTCGTCGACGGATTGATCGTGATGTCGCCCGATCTCGAGCCGTCAGCGTTGCTCGCCGATCTCCCCTCGGGCATCGACGTCGTGATGCTCAACTCGCGCGTCGACGGCCGTGCCGCGATCACGATCGACAACTCCGGCGGCGCCCGCGACGTCGTCCGTCATCTGTGCGCCCTCGGGCACAAACGCATCGCATTCATCGCCGGTCCCGCGCACAACGCCGACGCGGAGCAGCGTCGTCGCGGTTTCCGTACAGAAACACGCGCAGCCGGTTCGGACGCACTCGAACTGCCCGGCACGTTCACCGAGAGCTCGGGTCACGAAGCGGGACAGGCGATTCTCGCGCTGCGCTCGCGGCCGAGTGCTGTTTTCGCCGCGAACGACTCGATGGCGATCGGTGCGCTCAGCGCGTTTCGCGAAGCGGGTCTGCGCGTGCCCGAAGACATCGCGCTGGTCGGCTTCGACGACATTCCGATCGCGCGATTCCTGTCGCCGCAACTGACGACAGTGCGCGTCGAGATCGCGGAGCTGGGACGCAGAGCAGTGGCACACATCGTCGCCTCGCTCAATGGCGAAGACGGCGCAAAAAAGAGAGATGTGATCAAGACGGCGCTCGTCGTCCGCGAATCGTGCGGCGGCGGGACGCATAACGAAAAGCGCAAGAAGGGTACGGGTATACACGAATGAAGGAGGGGTCCATGGCTCGCAGTTTTCGAATTTCTCTGTTGCTCGCACTCATAGTGTGTCTGGCAACGTCACAGTTGGTCCTGGCACAGGGCACGACGGCAACCATCCGCGGCAAAGTACTGGACGAGAGCGGCAATGCATTTCCGACCGCGGAAATCGTGGCGCAGAATCTCGCCAGCGGTTTCCGTCACACGGCCACGGCCGGTGCTGACGGAGGATTTCTGCTTCCCGGCCTCACGCCGGGCACCTATCGCATTGACGTGAGCGCGACTTCGTACAAGCAAGCCTCACGTGAGATCACCGTGCGCGTCGGACAGACGCTCGATCTCGATTTCCGGATGACGCCGGATCTCGTGCTCATCGAGTCGATCACGGTCCTCGGCGCGGCGGCCATCGAGACGCGGACTCCCGAGGTGGCGACGAACGTTACGTCGCGCCAGATCGAGAGCCTTCCGCAAAACGATCGCAACTTCCTGAACTTCGCATCGCTCGCGCCCGGCGTACAGCTCGGCACGGACGAACAGCGCAAGGAAATCCGCAGCGGCGCACAAGGCGCTTCCTCCACGAACATCTTCATTGACGGCGTCAGCTACAAGAACGAGATCGTTCAGGGCGGCACGGTCGGACAGGACTCCAGCCGCGGCAATCCGTTCCCGCAGAACGCTGTGCAGGAGTTCCGCGTCATCACGCAGAACTACAGCGCGCAATACTCGAGAGCGTCGAGCGCGATCATTACCGCGATCACGAAATCGGGGTCCAATACGTTCAGCGGCGACGCGTTCCTCTTCTATCAGGATCGCGAGCTCGTCGACGAGAACCCGCTCAATGGACAGAATCCGGAATTCGAGCGCAATCAGTACGGAGTGAGCGTCGGCGGTCCGATCGTTCGCGATCGTCTGCACTTCTTCTTCTCGTTCGAAGCGAACGACCAGAACCGGCAGGACATCGTCTCGCTCGGCACCGGCACGTTCAATACGGCTGCTGACGCGGCGCTGCGCAATCGCCTCGCCGTGTACGCGGGAGCGTTCGAGCAGCCGTTCCGCTCCGATCTCGCATTCGGCAAGGTCAGCTATCAGCCGGCAACGAGCCACCTGTTCGACTTCAGCGGCACATACCGCAAAGAGACGGACATCCGTGGTTTCAGCGGCCAGACCAGTTACGAGGCCGCGGAGAATTCGAAGAACGACGTCAAGGGACTCACGGGCCGGCATCAGTACACCGCCGCGAACTGGTTCAATGAACTGTCGCTCAGTTACCTCGACTCGCTGTGGAATCCGGTCCCGCTGAACGGTGACCTCGTCGGCTTCGAATACGAGGGACTGCTGCGCGTCGGCGGACGCGATACGGAACAGGAGATCGGCCAGCAGCGCATCGCATTGCGCGATGACGTCACGCTGTCGAATCTGAAGGTCGGCTCGGGCACGCACACGTTCAAGACGGGCGCGGAGCTCGACTTCACCGATTACACCGTCACGAAGTTCTTCGAGTCGAACCCGCGCTTCTTCTTCGCCGATCGTTTCCGCCCGCAGTTCGGCGACCAGGTCAGCACCGTTCCGTACAAGGCGCGTTACGGCCTCGGCGATCCGGACATGTCGGCGGACAACACCTCGTTCGGCATCTATGGACAGGACGACTGGCTGCTCACCGATCAGCTCACGCTGAATCTCGGTCTGCGCTGGGATTACGAAACGAACATGCTCAATACCGATTTCGAGACGCCGGCGCTGGTGCGCGAGCGGCTCTCGGATTCGTTCCCGGCGCGGTATTTCTCGGACGGAGACGACCGCGAAGCGCCGCTGTACATGTGGCAGCCGCGCCTCGGTTTCTCTTATGACGTTCTGAAGACCGGCCGCACGATTCTGTTCGGCGGTGCCGGCCGCTATTACGACCGTCATCTGTTCAACAACACGCTCGACGAGCAGTTCCGCCTGCAGTACGCGGTCGGCGAGTTCTTCTTCTCACCGGACGGTACGTCCGTCACCGGTCAGCCGACCGTTGCGTGGGATCCGAAGTACCTCACGCGCGCCGGCCTCGATCAGTTGCGCGCCAGCGGCATCACCGGCCGTCCCGAAGTTTTCCTCGTCGAGAACGACACCCGCGTGCCGTACTCGGATCAGTGGAACCTCGGCGTGCGCCAGACGTTCGGACAAATGGTCGCGTCACTCACGTACTCGAACATCCGCAGCTATCACGGCCTCAGCTACCTGTGGGGCGCCGGTTTCTGCTGCCCGTCGTTCGATCCGAACTACAGCAACGTGCTGATCTCGTCGGACGACATCAAGACCTGGTATGACGCTGTGTACATCCAGCTCGATCGTCCGTACTCGGGCCGTTACGGCTTCAACATCGCGTACACCTACGGAGACGCGGAACAGGTCGGCGGCGATCTGTTCAGCCTCGATCGTCCGACCATCGCCGACTGGCCGAAATACGGCACGCCCGGCACTTCGGATCACCGCATTGTAGCCAGCGGTATTGTCGGAATTCCGTGGGACGTTCGTCTTTCGACGCTCGTGCAGTACAGCTCCGGCGAGAAGTTCCGGATTCACGATTACTCGAACGGCTTCTGCTCGGACAACCTGTGCTATACGCCCCTCACCGGCGAAGGTCCGTCATGGACGACGATCGATCTTCGCGGCGAGAAAGACTTCCCGTTCCTCGGTCGTTACAGCGTGGGCGTGATCGCCGAGGCGTTCAATGTGTTCAATGAAGAACGGTATGCGAGCTTCGAGGACTTCAATGGTCCGGAAGGCAACCCGAACCTGGGCAAGCCGACCTCGATCGTCGGTGGCTCGCAGCGCCGCTATCAGTTTGGTGTACGACTGAGATTCTGATGAAACGGTTCCTTGCGGCGTTCCTGATCTTCGCCGCATGCGATGGAGGACAGGTGGCAACCCCACCTGTCCTTCATCCATCTCCGCCGGCCTCTACGTTCGGGCCGCTCGTCGAAGACGTGCAGAAACGCGCGTTTCTCTTTTTCTGGGAGACGACGAATCCGGCAAATGGACTCGTGCCCGATCGCTGGCCGACGCCTGCGTTTTCCAGCATTGCGGCCGTGGGTTTCGGATTGACGGCGTATGGCGTCGGTGCGGAGCGCGGTTGGGTGACGCGTGAAGCCGCAGCGGAACGCGTGCTCACGACGCTGCGCTTCTTCCGCGATTCAAAACAGGGCGACGCGGCTTCTGGCGTCACCGGCTATCGCGGGTTCTACTATCACTTCGTTGACATGAAAACCGGCGAGCGTTTCGAGAAAGTCGAATTGTCGACGATCGATACGACGCTCTTACTGGCCGGCGCGCTGTTCTGTCAGTCGTATTTCGATCGGCAAAATGCGACGGAGAAAGAAATCCGCGAAATTGCGGAGCAGCTCTATCGCCGCGCGGAATGGCCGTTCTTCTTTGAGCGCGCCCCGCTGATCAGCATGGGCTGGACTCCGGAGAACGGGTTACACGACTGGGATTATCACGGCTACAACGAGGCGATGATTCTCTACATCCTCGCCATCGGATCGCCGACGCACCCGGTCGGCAAGGAATCGTGGGACGCATACACGAAGACATACCGATGGGAAGAGCACTACGGCTACCAGCAGGCCGTGTATCCGTCGCTGTTCATTCATCAGTACTCGCACGTCTGGATCGATTTTCGCGGCATTCAGGACGACTACATGCGTGCGAAAGGAATCGATTACTTCGAAAACTCACGCCGCGCGACGTATGCACAACGCGCGTATGCGATCGACAATCCAATGCAGTGGAAAGGCTACGGCGAAAACGTCTGGGGCCTGACCGCGTGTGATGGTCCTGTCGACGGTAAGGTCACGATCGACGGCCGCGAGCGCCAGTTCTGGACGTACCGTGCGCGCGGTCCCGTGAAGCAGGGCGGAGAAGACGACGGCACGCTCGCACCGACTGCTGCTGTGTCGTCAATTGTATTCGCGCCCGAGATTGCCATTCCGGCGATCGAGGCGATGCATCGCACGTGGGGCGCGAATCTCTATCAGCAGTACGGCTTCCTCGATTCGTTCAATCCGACGCTCTCGGTCGACACGAAAGTGCAGATGGGCAAGATCATCCCCGGTGTCGGCTGGTTCGATCACGATTACCTGGGCATCGATCAGGGGCCGATCGTGGCGATGATCGAGAACTATCGCTCCGAGCTGATCTGGAAGACGATGCGCAAGAATCCGCACATCGTGAGGGGATTGAAGAAGGCCGGGTTTGTTGGAGGATGGCTGGAGGCTGTGAATTGACCAGATTGAAAATTGAAAATGAACAATTGAAAAATCGGAACGCGACTGCACGGCCCGAATTTTCAATTTTCAATTTTCAATTTTCAATTCTTATCCTGCTGTTTCTCCTCTCGTGCTCCGGTACCTCCCGCAATAAAATCACCACAATAGAGTTCTGGGCTCTCGGCCGCGAGGGCGAAGTCGTCGTCTCGCTCCTTCCGCAATTTCATCGCGAGCATCCCGACGTGCGCGTCGACGTCCAGCAGATTCCGTGGACGGCGGCGCACGAGAAACTGCTCACGGCGCACGTCGGCAATTCGTTTCCCGACATGGCGCAGATCGGCAATACGTGGATTCCGGAGCTCGTCGCATTGCGTGCGGTCGAGCCGCTCGATGCGCGCGTTGCGGCGTCGAAGAGCGTCGTTCCCGGCGACTATTTTCCAGGAATCTGGGAAACGAATGTCGTTGGCGGAACGCTCTATGGACTGCCGTGGTATGTCGACACACGCGTCCTCTTCTATCGCACGGACATGATCGCGCGGCCGCCGCGCACGTGGAGCGAGTGGGTCGCGCAGATGGAGCAGCTCGAGCGCAGAGCGCGCGATCCGCATTTCTTTCCGCTGCTCTTGCCGACGAATGAATGGGCGCAGCCGGTGTTGTTCGCAGTGCAGCTTGGCGCGCCGCTGGTGACCGAGGATGGGCAGGCGCGTTTCGACGATCCACGATTCGTCAAAGCGTTCTCGTTTTATCTCGATCTCTATCGACGCGGACTCGCGCCGAAGCTGAGTAGCGGACAGGTCTCGAATCTTTATCAGCAGTTCGGTGCCGGTGAGTTTGCGATGTTCATGAGCGGCCCGTGGGACGTCGGCAATCTGCGCGAGCGCCTCGGGCCGGAGCTGCAATCGAAATGGAGCACCGCGCCGTTACCGTCGCCGGACGGCACGCCGTATCCCGGCAAATCGCTTTCCGGCGGATCGAGTCTCGTGATTTCGAGCAACAGCGACAAACAGGATGCGTCGTGGAAGCTGATCGAGTTTCTGTCGCGTCCTGAGATTCAGATGCGTTTCTTCGAACTGAGCGGCGACCTGCCCGCGCGTCGCGCTGCCTGGACGATTCCGAAACTTGCGAATGATCCGCAGATTGCGGCGTTCCGCACGCAACTCGATCACACCGCGGCGCTGCCGCGTTTGCCGGAGTGGGAAAACATCGCGACGTCGGTATTCGAGACCGGGCAGCTGGCGACGCTCGGGAAATACAAGGACGCGCAACAGGCCGCGCTCGCGTTGGATCGCAAGGTCGACGGGATGCTCGAGAAACGGCGATGGGTGTTGTCGCGATGATGACCCACTCCTCATCCGCCTTCGTCGATCCAACACACGCAGCGCAAGCCCTGCTCGGCCTTCTCCCCTCCGCTGAGAGGAGAAGGTGCCGAAGGCGGATGAGGGGTCCTCTCCAATGAAACCCGAAGCCCGCGCCGCCATTCTGCTGCTACTGCCGGCGATGATCCTCATCACCGTCTTCTACCTCATCCCCGTCGCAGGCGCGGTCGTATTGAGCGTCACCGATTTCGACATCTACTCCATCGGCGACGCCAGCAACACGCGTTTCGTCGGCCTCGGCAATTACGCCGCACTACTGAAGAATCCGCTCTTCTGGCGCGCGCTCACGAACACGCTCTATTACGCATTCGTCGGCGGGCCATTGACGATCCTCGTCGCCCTCGGCGCAGCGTTGCTGCTCAATGCGAAACTCGCGCGCTTCAAGCCGCTGTTTCGTACGATCTACTTTGCGCCGGTTGTCACGACGATCGTCGCAGTGGCGGTGGTGTTCCGCTTCCTCTATCACTCGCGCGTCGGGCTGCTGAATCGCATGCTCGATGGGGTCGGCATTGCGCCGATTGACTGGCTCGGCGACGCGCGATGGGCGATGCCGGCGATCATCCTCCTCGCGGTCTGGAAGAACTTCGGCTACACGGCCGTGATCTTTCTCGCGGGACTACAGAACGTGCCCGAGGAGCTGTACGAGGCCGCGCGCATTGATGGTGCGGGGCCGGTGCGGCAGTTTCGCCATGTCACGCTGCCGGAGCTCGGTCCGACGTTCGTGTTCGTCGGAGTCATTACCGCGATTGGATTCCTGCAGGTCTTCGCGGAAACGTACGTGCTGACGCCCGACGGCGGCCCACTCAACTCGACGCTCTCGATCGTGATGCTGATGTATCGCGAAGGGTTCCGCTGGTGGAACATGGGCTATGCGGCGTCCGTCGCGTTCGTGCTCTTCGTGCTGGTGATGCTCGGGACGATCGCGCAGCAGCTCGTGCGGAGGATGCGTTGAAGCTGTTCAAGTCGTTCGTTCTCCACGCGGCGCTCGTGATCGGCGCGGTCCTGACGTCGATTCCGCTCTTATGGATGGTTTCCGCGTCGCTCATGCCACAAGGGGAAGCGAGCTCGTTTCCTCCGCGCGTGTTTCCGAGTCGCATCACCTTCGAACATTACGCCGATCTCTTCACGCGCCTCTCCCTCGGACGCGCATTCCTCAACAGCATGCTCGTCGCGCTGATCGCAACCTTCGCCTCGCTGCTCTTCAATTCAATGGCTGGTTATGCGTTCGCGAAGCTGCGTTTCCGGGGACGCGATCGCCTCTTCGCGTTTCTTCTGCTCGCGCTCGCGATTCCCGCTCAGGTGGCGATGCTGCCGCTGTTTCTGATGTTGAAATCGATGGGACTCGTGAACACGTATGTCGGCGTGCTGATCCCGTACATGGCGGGTATTTACGGAGTTTTCCTCGTGCGCCAGTTCATGATCGCGGTGCCCGATGACCTGCTCGCCGCCGCACGCATCGATGGCGCGAGCGAGATGCGCATCTATTGGAGCGTGATCCTTCCGGTCGCGCGGCCCGTGCTGGCAACGCTGGCGATTTTCACGTTCATGTCGGCATGGAACGATTTCATGTGGCCGCTGATCATCCTCACCGACGACGAGCGCTACACGATGCCCGTCGCCGTCGCCAATCTTCTCGGCGAGCACGCGCTCGACATCGAATTGATGATGGCGAGCTCCGTGCTGACCGTTGTCCCCGTGCTCTTGCTGTTCTTCGTTCTGCAGAAGCAATACATCGCCGGCATGATGGCGGGGAGTGTCAAAGGATGATTTGCGCGCGGCTCGCGTTGCTCGCGGCGCTGTTGTCGGTTTTCGGTTGTCAGTTGTCTGCGCAAACGCGCGATGCTGCGCAGACAACCGACAACCAACAACTGACAACCGGCGCGTGGCGTGCGGCTCCTGCCACGGGCGTGCAGATGTCGCTCACACGCGGCCCGGGGCGCACAGGCGGGACGAGCGCCATCAAGGTCGATTTCGATTTCAAGGGACATGGCGGCTACGCGATCGCGCGTCGCGATGGCGCGATCGAGCTTCCCGAGAACTTCGAGCTTTCGTTCTGGATGAACGGCGAGGCGCCGCGCAACACGCTCGAAGTGAAGTTGATTCAGGGCGAGAACGTCTGGTGGTCGGTGCGGCGCGAGCTCGATTTTCCGAATGAGTGGAAACGGTTCTCCTTCAAGAGATACAACTTTCAATTCGCATGGGGGCCGACGGGTCCGCTGCCGCTGCCGAAGACGATCGACGCGCTCGAAATCGTCATCACTGCAGGAACGGGCGGAAACGGAACGGTCCGACTGGACGACATCGTGTTGACGCCGATCGACAGTGCGCCCCATGGGATGCTGCCGCAGATCGCAAGCCTGCCGTGGAAGGGCGATCGTATCTACGCGATCGGTGGACTGGTCATCGAGTGGGTGAAGGCGCCCGAGTCGTACGAGATCGTCACCGACCACGCCACGCATCGCGTCGCGTCGACGAACGGCAACCGCGACATCATCTATCTCCCCGACACGGATACACGCACGCTCGCGATCAATCATGCGGAAGGCGCGGTCCTCTATCGCGTACACGCATTGCCGCCGATACGCGACGACAACGATTTTTTCTTCGCGGTCGCGGAGGAATCGAAGAATCGCAGCGACTACCCGCGCTACCTCCATCGCGAGCAATCCTACTGGACCGTTCTCGGCGGCACGAATGGCGAAGAGGCCGAAGCACTGATCAGCGAAGACGGTGCGATCGAAGTCGGCAACGCGCGTTTCTCGATCGAGCCATTTCTGAGAATCGAGAACCAGCTCGTGGCGTGGAACGACGTCTCGATCGAGCAACGCGTGGGACCATCCGTGGTCTGGAAGAAACATCTGACCATCACGCCGCGCGTCGAGAACAACACGCTGTTCGTGCGCTATCAGGCCGCGCCGAACGCGAAGCTCTTTCTCGCCATCCGACCATTCCAGGTCAATCCGCCGTGGCAGTTTCTGAAACGCACCGGCGGCGTCGTGAAGATCACGCGCATCGCGCGCGAAGGAACGTCGATCGTCGTCGACGCAGAGCAGCGTGCGACGATCACCGCGGCGCCGACGTCCTTCGGTGCGACGCGCTTCGAAGCCGCCGACATCATCGAGTCCCTTCACGCCGGCAAGCTTCCCGATGCACAAATGATCGAAGACGAAGCCGGTTTCGCATCCGCGGCGATGGGTTTCGACGCGCACGACGTCACGATCAGCGTGCCGCTCGGTCCACAAACGACCACGACCACGAACGGGCAACCAGCAACCGGCAACTGGAAAATCGACGTTCCGGCCGACCCGCGTATCCGCGAAACACTCGAGGCGCAGCTCAATTACATCCTCATCAATCGCGACGGTCCATCGATCCAGCCCGGCTCGCGTTCCTATGAGCGCTCGTGGATCCGCGACGGCTCGCTCACCTCGGCGGCGTTGCTGCGTCTCAATCATCCCGAGGTCGTGCTCGACTTTCTGCGGTTCTATGCGAAGGCGGTGTCGCCCACTGGATATGTGCCGTGTTGCGTGAGCACGGCGGGTGCGCCCGATCCGGTGCCGGAGCACGACAGCCACGGCCAGTTCATCTATCTCGTCGCCGAGTATTACCGGCATACGCATGACCGCGCGGTCGCGGAGTCGATGTGGCCCGTCGTGCAGCGCGTCGTTGCGTTCATCGACCAACTGCGGCACGAGAACATCGGGTTGCAGACCGGCACGCCGTATTACGGAATGGTACCGGCGTCGATCAGCCACGAAGGCTACTCCGCGATGGCGGTGCATTCGTACTGGGACACGCTCTTCATCCTGCGCGGATTGAAAGACGCGGCGTTTCTCGCGCGTGAGTTGCGAAAGCCGGAAGCGGCGCGATACGAAGCGCTGCGCGATGAATTTCAGCGCGATCTCATCGCGTCGATCGAAGGAACGATGAAGCTTCACAACATCGACTACATCCCCGGCTCGATCGAGCTCGGCGACTTCGATGCTACGTCGACGACCGTTGCTGTATCGCCTGTCGACGTGATGGATTCACTGCCGCAAGCGGCGTTAAAGAGAACGTTCGACAAGTACTGGGAGCACGCGCTCGAGCCGCGCACGTACACGCCGTACGAATGGCGCATCGTCGGGACGCTCATCCGTCTCGGCCAGGCTGATCGTGCGCGCGCGCTCAGCGACTACTTCTTCGAAGATCAGCGTCCGTCGGCATGGCGGCATTGGGCGGAAGTCGTCCATCGCAGTCCGCACGAGCCGGCGTTCATCGGCGACATGCCGCACACGTGGGTCGGCTCCGATTTCATCCGGAGCATGGTCGACTTCTTCGTCTACGAAAAAGACGACGCGCTGATCCTGGGCGCGGGCGTCGCGGACGAATGGCTCGATCGCGGCGTGACCGTCGAGAACATCTCCACGCACTTCGGTCCCGTGAGCTACACGATGAAACGCGAGAACGGCAAGGTCGTGCTGCGCATGCAGACGAAGCCGAAAGCGAGGATTGTGGTCCCGGCCGGCGTCCAGCTGCGCTGATTACACGCCGTGGTTCTTGATCACGTCCGCGTAGTAACGCGCGCTCGATTTCGGCGTGCGCAGCTGCGTTCCGTAGTCGACGTGTACGATCCCGAAACGCTTCGAGTAGCCGAGGGCCCACTCGTAGTTGTCGAGGAGCGACCAGACCATGTAGCCGCGGATGTCGGCCCCCTGATCGATCGCGTCCATCACAGCGTTGAGATGCTTGCGCAGATAGTCGACGCGCAGCGGATCGTCGATGCGACCTTCGTCCGCGACTGGCGGATCGTAGAATGCCGCGCCGTTTTCCGTGATGTAGATCGGCGGTTTTCCGTAGCGTTCCGTGACCCACATCAGCACGTCGGTGAGGCCTTGCGGGAAGACTTCCCATGACGTCTCGGTGTACGTCGCGCGCGGATTGCGGACGCGTGTGGCGCGCTCGATGACGTTCGTCGGATCGGCCTGCGTGAGACCGCGCGTGTAGTAGTTCACGCCGATGAAATCGACCGGCTGGCGCAGCTTCGTGAAGTCGTCGGCGGGGAACTCGGGCCATGCCTCGCCGAACATGTCCTGCATCTCCGGCGGGTACTCGCCGAAGAAGAGCGGATCGAGATATTGGCGGTTCATGTACGCGTCGGCGCGACGGGTTGCCGCCGCGTCCTCATCGCTGCTCGAATTCGCGTACTTCGGCTCGAGATTGACGACGATGCCGATGCGATTGCGGCCCATCGTGCGATAGACCTCGAGCGCGGCGGCGTGCGCACGCAGGAGATTGTGCGACGCGATCGGCGCCTCGAACTTGTTTCGATGTCCCGGTGCGAGCGCGCCGTGCAGATAACCGCCGTCGCTCACGACCCACGGCTCGTTCAGCGTCGACCACATCTGCACGCGGTCGTCGAGCGCGCCGAACAGCACCTGCGCGTACTCGGCGAACCACGACGCGACGTCGCGGTTCTGCCATCCGCCGCGGTCATCGAGTGCGGCCGGCAGGTCCCAGTGATAGAGCGTGGCCAGCGGCTGAATGCCGGCGTTGAGCAGCTCGTCGACGAGACCGCGATAGAAATCGAGACCGCGTTGATTCACCTTGCCGGTGCCGTCCGGGAGGATGCGGCTCCAGGAGATACTGAAGCGGTAGGCTTGCAGCCCCAGCTCGCGCATCAGCGCGACGTCTTCGCGATAGCGGCGATAGTGGTCGCAGGCGATGTCACCGGTGTCGCCGTTCACCGTGCGGCCGGGCGTGTGG
>DASYLL010000450.1:0-21263 GCA_036009605.1 Thermoanaerobaculia bacterium
CTGTCGGCGAATCTCATCGATGAGAAGCAGTGAAGTGCGGACGGGTCGGTAGGCCTCTCGATCGGTCACCACGTAGCGAATCGCAGGAATCGTCTGCCCGGGGTGTTTGGCGGCCGTCGATGCCACTGCCATGGTGATGGCCTCGAAGCGCACGCCGGGAAGCCCGCGTGCGTTCATCGAGCGTGCGACCGCCTGAGCATCGAGCCACGGAGCCCCGATCTGTTCAAAGGGCCGGTCCGTCCCTCGCCCTTCGGTGAGCGTCGTGCCCTCGAAATAGACGCTTCCCGGATAACTCGTCAACGCCGCCAGCGATCGAAGATTCGGAGAGGGGTTCACCCACGGCCGCCCCGTGTCGTCCATCCATTGCGACCGCCGCCAGTTTGCCGCCCTGGCCACGATGAGATCGGCGCCGATGCCGTATTTGACGTTGAAGAGGGTGGCAAGCTCACCGACCGTCATGCCGTGACGGGCCGGAATCGGATACATGCCGACGAAGGACTGGAACCGCGGATCGAGCAGCGCGCCTTCGATGATCTCGCCACCGATCGGATTGGGGCGATCCAGCACGACGAACGGGATGCCTTTCCGAACCGCGGCCTGCATCGCCAGCGCCATCGTCGAGACGTACGTCCACGTCCGCCCACCGACTTCCTGGAGGTCATAGACCAGCACATCCACGTCCTTCAGCATCTCCGCCGTCGGCCCGCGATCCTCCGATGTATAGAGCGAGTAGATCGGCACACCCGTTTTCGCATCGGTCCCATCGCGGATCGTCTCGCCCGCCTCGGCCATCTCGCGGATGCCGTGCTCCGGCGCGAGCAACGCGACCAACTTCAGATCCTTGTGCTGCGCGATGAGGTCGATGTCCGAAACGCGTGCGCGGTCGATTCCGCTCTGGTTTGTGATGAGGCCGACGCGCTTCCCTCGCAGCGCGGGCGGTATGTTGGCGAGGAACGTTTCGATTCCCGGTCGCACCGCAGCCGCCCCATCGCCGACCGCATCGGACGGAACGGGACCGATGGCAGTACAGGCAACCTGGAGGAGCAGTACAGGAGCAAGGAGTACGCGCATTTTTACAGGTGATTCGGCGCGAGATGGTACAGGACTCCGTTCTTATCGCGGCAACACCGGCGACGTGCGGATCCGATGAATCCTACGCGCACCGCACGCGTTCAAACCATCACCGCAGCTGCGATCGATATCACCCCATATCAATCCCATGTCCGCCGCACCCATTTTCACCATCGCCACAGCAACGATCGATATCCCCTATATCCATCGCACCGCCCGCCGCACCTGTGCAAACGGGCCGCGGCCACGATTGATATCGTCCAAATCCATCAATCCTGTCGCGAACGGAGAAAAACCAAGTCCAGTGATGATCCGCAGAGCGTTGACCCTCGCGTCGTGACGGTCCAACCGGACGAGGTGGCGGCCACTCCGGATCCCGAGATCGATGTGCTCGAGGTCGTGGACGCGATTCCACCGTCATTGGTCGATCCTGAGATGCTCGTGAACGGGCTGCGTTTTCTGCAGCAGCGCATCCCCGAGTTCATCCAGATGTCGGTGCAGGAAAAGCGATCGCACGCGCGTGCCGCAAATCTCGATCCGGAGTTTCTCGAGAGCGGTCTCCACGCGGCCGCCATGTGGCCCCACCCGGAGCGTTTCGTGAAGCGGAGCGGTGAGGAGCTACGGAAGGAGGACGAGGTGATTCGCCGGTGGAACGAGGCGATCCGCGCCATGCGAGCCGTCCTCGACGGGCTGGAGGCCGCGAACCGGAAGGCACCGACGATTAGACTGAAATTGCTCGTTCCCCCGTCACTCGTACTCCACGGACGTTCTGTTCACAAGACGCCAGGATCCAGTCGACGAAACTCAAGTCCGCAATTTCAGTGCTGCGCCCACGGCTAAGGCAGCGACCAGCATCATCATCATCCAGGTGGACAAGGTGGGAACGGGAGGAGTGCTGGCACTTCCGGTCACCGTTAGCGTTGCAGACGCGGCAGGGCCTGCTGGCGAATTACTGGAAGTGACTGGCGACGTCGTGTTGAGGTGTACGCCGAGGGCGATGCCCGTCACGCTCACGGTAATCGTGCAGGACTGGCCGCCAGTCAGCACACTCGACGTACTGGAGAAGGTTTCCGTTCCGGGATTGATGGAGAACATACCTCCTCCAGTTGCCAGCGTGCTGCAGGTGCCGCCCGTCTGGGTGATGAGATCGATCCCGAACGGCATGGTGTCGCTGAACTGAACATCCGTGAGTGGCAGTGCCGGGTTGGGATTCGTCACCGTGATCGTGGCCACCGAGCTACCACCCAGTGCGACGACTGCAGGAGTGAAACTCTTGGTAATGACGGGTGCCAAAGCTTGCGCAAGCGCCGTTCCCGGGAACGACGCGCTGAGGAGCACCAACGTAACGACAAGGCCTGACAACTTTGAATGCATGGGTACTCCTTCGTTGATTGCGGGAGTTGTAATTATTGCCCAAATCCGGTTTGAAAACGACTGATACTGCCCGCTTCGATCCGCGAGCGATACACTTTCTCTCCATGCTCGTCGTCGCATTTCTCCTCGCCGCGAACCTCGCCACCCCTCCGGCGGACACCTATGTCGACACCGTGGATCACGTGCGCATCTGGTACACGTCACGCGGGAAGGGATCGCCGTTGATCGTCATTCATGGCGGCCCCGGAATGGATCACGGCTCGCTCGCTGCCGATCTCGTTCCGCTCGAGAAGCAGCATCGCGTGGTCTATTACGACCAGCGCGGCGGCGGGAGATCGACGCTTGCGACCGAGCTCTCGATCGACGATCACGTTCGCGATCTCGACGCGCTCCGCCGCCACCTCGGCATCGACAAGGTGACGCTCCTCGCGCATTCGTTCGGACCCGCAATCGCGGCGCTCTACGCCATGCGCCATCCCGAGCACGTCGAGCGCATGATCTTCCTCGGCCCCATCCCTCCGCGGAGAGGTGCGTTCCGCGAGGAGTACGGCGCGACGATGCAAAAACGCCTCACGCCCGAACAGCAGAAGCGCGCCGGTGAGCTCGCGCAGTCGTACGCGTCGGAATCGAGTGACGCCGTGGCAGCGTGCCGCGAGTACTGGTCGATTCAGACTCCACCGAGACTGGGAAAGTCCCATCCCCTCTCGGTGGTGAAGTCCGATCTCTGCACTGCATCGGCCGAGGCGATTCGCTACGGGATGACGAAGACGAACGGGACGACGTCTGCCTCGATGGGGGACTGGGACTGGACCGCGCAGCTCGCGCAGGTGAAGGCACCAACGCTGGTCATTCACGGAGAGGAAGACGCGCTTCCGATGGACATGGTGTCGGAATGGGTGCGTGCGATGCCGGAGGCGCGCATTCTGCGACTCCCGAAGACCGGTCATTTCCCGCACGCGGAGCAACCGGCAATCGTGTTTCCGGCCATCGAGTTCTTCCTGGCCGGGAAATGGCCGAAGGACGCCGCGAGAAAGTGAACCATCCATGCGCGACCGGCGCATGACCTCACCGCCGCGCTTCCACCCGCGCCAACATCCTTCGCGGCGTAATGCTCAGTCGCGCATCAATCGCCGCGTCCTGCGGGCGGCAGACGAAGGACCAATCCCGCGCGAGCATCGAGAGCATCATCGTCCCTTCGATCATGGCGAAGAGCTCGCCGATGCAGCGTCGCGCTCCCCCACCGAACGGGAAGTACGCCGGGGATGATTCGCGGTCAAGCCATCGCTCCGGAAGGAAACGGTCGGCCTCGGGGAACCAGCGCTCGTCGCGATGGACGACGTACGGACAGGTCAGCACGATGCCGCCGCGCGGAACGACGTATTCGCCGAGTTGATAGTCGACGATGGCTCGTTTGCCGAGCATCCATTGTGGCGGGTAGAGGCGCATGGCCTCGCGCATCACGGCATCCGTGAACACCGGCTCCCCTCCGCCATCCGCCTCTTCCTCCACCCGTCTCTTCACCTCGGGATGCATGCTCATGAGAAACCATGACCAGGTCATCGCCAGACGGATCGTTTCCTGTCCGGCGATGACGAACGTCATGATCTGCGAGTCGGCACCCGGCATGTCGAAGAGCATCGACAGCAGTCCGTCGCGATAGCGGTTGCGGCGGAGTTGCTCCAGCAGCGCCGCGCCGGACGGGCGGGGATCGATCGGCCGGCGGCGGATGCCGAACGGCAGGATGGCGGGACGAAAGCCGGTCATCACCACCTCGCCGAATTCGTAGAGCGTGTCCGGGTCGACGCGCGATCCGAGCAGCACACGGGCGACGAGATCGGACGCGAGCAGCGACATCTCCCGCACGGCGTCGATCGTTTCGCCATCCTTCCGCCGGGCGCTCCAGTCGGCGATCACCTCCGCGATCACGGGACGCTGCTCGGCCATCGCAGAACGGGAAAACGCTTTGCTCAGCGATTGGCGTTGCGCGCGGTGATCCGCTCCCTCGCTGGTCAGCAGCCCCGGGTCGAGCACCGGATGGCCGCGCCGCGGTCCCCACTCCTTCACGAAGCTGGTGGCGTGATCGCGGAGAACCTGGGACACGAGGTCGGGATGCGACACGAGGTACACCTGCCGGCGGCGAATGCGAAACGAGACGATGTCGCCATACTTGCGCGCCAGTTTCTGGAAGACGTGAGGTTGATGCCGGAGATAGAAGAGCCGTCCCGGGCCGGGCGGCATTGGGGCTGTGGCGGACATGGCCGGGCGATGTTAGTGCAACCTGTCATCCCGAACGGAGCGAGGGATGACAGCTACTCGCGATCGAGGTAGGCCCTGATCCTCGACCAGTACTGATCGCGCCACGCCTGTTCGGTCTCGGGGATCAGGTGCTTCGGAACGCCGCGATGCGTGAGAACGAGCTCCGTCCCGCCATCGGGCGTCGGCGTCAGCGTAAACGCGGCCATCGAGAAGATGCCTTCGGGGAAGCTGCGGTGGCGCCAGGCCTGAACGATGCGTCGCGCGGGGACGAGGTCGACGTTGACCCCCGTGACGTCATCCTCGCCGGTGGAGAATGGCCCGCCGATTTTGCTGCTGATGGTCGCTTTCCTGCCGGTGACCGCGGTGTGCTTTCGGGAATCCGCCAGCAGATCGTAAATGGTGGCCGGCGCGGCTTTGAACTTCACGCGTTGCTTGATGGTCTTGCACATACGTGGACGATGATCGTGTCGCCGGCGGCTGTGGTCAAGATGTTCTCGGATCCGAAACCCAACTCGCCGCCAGCGCCGCAGAACCGCGATCGCTCCCGGTGATGCGATCGAGGGACCGCCACGTCGAAAACTCGAGCGCATGACGGATCGTTGCCGCCCGCCGCGCGCTTCGCCGCGGCCACCGTCCATTGAGCTCCGCGGCCATCCCGTCGAGATGACTTGCGAACGGCGCCATGAGCGTCGCGATGAGCGGGATCCGTGGCGTGTCCGTTTCGATGTTCGTCAGCATGGCCACGTTGGCGCGGTACCAGACGTAGAGCCGCAGGATCGTACGGCGGCAATCGGAAGCCGGATCGCGGCCGACGTCACACACCTCGGGTGGCGGATGCAGCGAGCTCCAATGCGACGAGCAGGCGTGGAGCATCGAGGATTCGTCGGGAAAATGACGATAGACCGTAAGGCGCTCCACGCCCGCACGCTCGGCGATGGCGCTGACGGTGGTTCGGGCCGGCCCCAATTCCTCGTGCAGAGCCACCATCGCCGACACGATCCGCCCCCGCGTCGCCTCCTCGGCTTCCGCACGTCGGACCTTCGTATAACCGCGGGGCGCGCGCTTCATGTCCTGACCATGATAACCGATTCAGTAAACACTGATGTTCACAGAAATGTGCTTGACGATCGTAACGGCGCGACCCATATTCGCTGAACATCACTGTTTACCGATTGGAGTTTCGACATGATCACGAATGCACACACCGGCACCAACCTCCAGGAAATCGCGGACGGCATCTATCGCATCAACACCCCCGTGGAGATCCCGGGCGGCGCCTTCTCCTTCAACCAATACCTCGTCGACGATGCGGAGCCGCTTCTCTTCCATACCGGACCGCGACGCCTCTTCCCGCTCGTGAGCGAGGCAGTGAGACACGTGCTTCCTCCCGAGAGTCTCCGCTGGATCGCGTTCTCACATTTCGAAGCCGACGAATGCGGCTCGCTCAACGAGTGGCTGGCTCTCGCACCGGCAGCGCAGCCTCTCTGCAGCACTACCGCCGCCATGGTCTCGGTCGCCGACGTGGCCGACCGCGAGCCGCGCGCGCTCACCGATGGCGAGACACTCTCGACGGGACGACGCACGCTCCGCTGGTTCGACACGCCGCACCTTCCGCACGGTTGGGAGACTGGCTACCTCGCCGACGAATCGACGCGGACGCTCTTCTGCGGCGATCTCTTCACGCAGCCGGGCACCGGCGACATCGCCCTTACGGAGTCGGACATCCTCGGCCCAAGCGAAGCCTTCCGCGGTGCGATGGACTACTACGCTCACTCGAAGCATGCGGCGCCGCTCTTCGCGAAACTGGCAGCATTCGAACCGCAGACTCTCGCGGTCATGCACGGCAGCGCGTGGCGTGGCGACGGTGCGGCTCTGCTTCGTGAGCTCGCACGCGCGGTGGAAGCCTGAGCCGACTCACTCGAAGCCGCGAAGCTCCCACGCGATGTTGTCCCGCGCCTGATCTTCAAAGCGTTGTCGCATCACGTCCGTGCGATAGATAAAGGTTCTGGCGAGAAAGTCCCGTAGCACGCCATCTCTGGCGGCACGAAAAACGTCGTCGGGAACCCAGGTGTACTCGAATCGGATCGCGTCCGCGTATGCGCGATACCGCGTGCGCGGACTACCGAGAATGGCCAGATCCGCATCGAGAAAGAGAATCGCGTCACCGGACAGATCGCCGGGGTCGTGATCGCGCGTCGCCAGAATCATCTTCGTCACGCGGTCGACCGTGGCGCGCGGATAACGAAGATCGGTCAGGGCCTCGTGGGCGACGTCGGCGCTTCGTTCCTCGTTCGCACCACGTCGGTCGTAGATGAGGTCATGGAACCAGACCGCCGCGAGAACGTCGTCGCTCGCATCGGGCAGCAACGCCAGCAGCTCGCGGATGTGCTCGATCGTGTGATAGCGACGGTGCGGCTCGGCGTAGTGCGATTCGACTTCGCGCCACCACGCTTGCGCCGTTCCATCGTCGGCGCCATGTCTCCTGGCCAGCTCGAGAAAGGCCTCGGAAAGGCTGCTCATCACGGCAGTTTATCGATGAAGTCCTTCGAAAACGTCGTCGAGAGCCCCTCGTTCCTCGTCATCGGATCGCCCGCGACGATGCCCACGGTGATCATGAGCGCAGAATCCAGCCGCAGCGTGACACTTGCGTGCGTTACTTCGCTCGCCTTCAACTGCAGATGCTCCATCGACACCGGCTTGAAGCCCAGCATCGTCACGTCCACGCGATAGAAGCCGTCGTTCAAAGTAGGGTGTCCTGAATCGCGGCTTCTTCTCGTTCGCACCGAATGCAAACGTCGGAAGCGTGAGCAGCGCTGCGATCACAGCAGTCACGACACGCGACGCGCGCCGTCGCAGAGCGCGAAGTCCTCTCGGGCAATCGCGCGTCAGCACTGTGCCGTCGGCGCGCTCATAGAGACGGGGACAGACTGGCCCTTCCGTCCGCGTGAGAAACTCCTGCACTTCCTCGCGTGTCATCTCCGCGAAGTTGTAGACATTGAGGCTTCAGAGCGCTCCCCTCATCCGCCTTCGGCCACCAATTTCCAGGGAGCAGAACTTAGTTCGTGTCGTTCGACGCGATGGGCAGATTCCCGAATTACACTAATGCCGCGATGCCGTATGCCACCACATGGGAAGAGTCGGGCGTCCTATGGACGTTCCGCGGCAACGTCACCGGCGATGAGATCGAGCGCGCGAATCAGGAGATCTATCGCGACCCGCGCTTCCATCGCCTGACGTATCAGATCGTCGACCTCACCGCCGTCGAGCGCTTCGATGTCACGGAAGACGACATGGCCCTGATCGCGGTCAATGACCGCGCCGCGGCTCGTTCCAGGCCAAACGTTCGCGTGGCCGTCGCCGCCGCGGACGAGATCATCAAGGATCTCTCCGCGTTCTACGACGCGTTGATGGTCGGCTCTCCCTGGCACCAGCGGATCTTCGACTCGATCAGCGAGGCGCGCGAATGGGCGACCCAATCGTGATGCGCCGTCACGTCGCCGAGCCGGTCGTGCTGACCGCGGGCGAAGGCTTCCTGCTCTCTCTGCTGCCGAGTGCGATTCGCGACTTCACGCATTCTGCGACGCGAGCGCGACGGACGCATCACCTCGCGTCGAGATGCCATCCCGGGTGCAGCCAGCGGCCATCGCGCTTGACGAACACCTCCGTCAAACGTCCGCGCACCTGTTTCTCCGAGGTGCCGGTGACGATTGTCACTTCGTAGCTTCCATAGAAAACGACCGTGTCGCCGACGCGCTGCGCGCGCGTTTCCGGAAATGAAAGCGAGACCAGTCGGCCGCCCGATTCTTTGAAGTCGCGTGAGGATGCGATCGTCTTCTCGCGATCGGAGATTTCATTGCCGCCCCATCCGATGGCAAGAAAGTCCTCGGGGAGCACGGATCGCAACGCGGCTTCGTCGCCGCCGAACCACGCGCGCCACGCCGCTTCGCGCACGACAAAGACATCAGGATCGATCGCCTCGGCGGCGCGGAGCGGGAGCATCGAAAACAACGCGGTGAAGAAGACGGCCAGCCGTGAATTTCGCATCATTCGCAGTTCCTTTGCGACAGGAACACGCCTCACGCGCCGTCCGTTCGGAAAAAGCGTCGCCCGGTCGGCAGACCGGGCGACGCTTTGACGTCTCAGAATGACGTTCCGACCCACTTCAGATAGAGGTTGTGGTTTTTTTCCGCATCCGTCCACGGCATCATTGCGCCGCAGCGACCGGAGTTCGCGGCGATGTCCACCTGCTGCACTTTTGCGCCGGTGGTGTCGTCGTATTGCGCGGTTCCCGGGCAGCAGCCATTCATGTTGATCTCATATCCTGTGGCTCCCCAGGACGTCTTCGAGGTGTCGATCGCGAATGCCGTCCCGCGAAGGTCGATGTTCGAATGACCGATCTGCTGCCATTCAAGACATTCGGCTGCGGTCCCGTAGGCAACGAAGGAATTTCCTCCTTCCGGCGGCCCGTAGGTCGTGGAGAACGTCGTGTCATTGACGTCGACACGCAGAGTGCTCTCATTGATTGCGACCTTCGTGTAGATCGTGGCCAGCATGTGGGTGTAGTACTGCTGGGAATAGTTGTACTGGCGTCCCGGGGGGCTCGGCCACTGGTTCCATGCGACCCCCGGATCCGAGGCGCCGGTGTAGTACAGGGGGAGATACGCCTGAGGATCGTTTCCGAGCTTGCAGTACAGAGGCATCGGTTTATTGGGGTCGCCATTGAGATAGAGCGTGTACAAGCCGCTCGGTGCCGTCGGGTCGTTCACGGAGATGTGGAGACAGAGCTGAGGAAGCCCGAGGTACGTCGGGATCTCGCTTTCGTAGGCGTCGGCGGTTTTGGTGACGGGGATGGCGGCCGGGCAGGGCTTCGTGGGATCCGCGCAGGCGGCGATCTGTGCCTTCACGCTCGCCATGTCATTGTTGATGGACGTCAGCCAGCCCTGCACGATGCTGGAAGCAGGGGGATTGGCGTATTCGCCCGGATGTGCGGCGAGATATGCGATGTCTTTCTGGACGGAACTGTAGTTGACGTAGGCCTGGGCCAGCGACTCCAGGGCGGCATAGTCGGCACTCTGATCCGGGACTGCGTCGCTGGTCAGCCATCCGTACGGCGACAGGAGAACGCGGACCGGACTCGTCGTCGAGCCCAGTGACGAGAAGCTGTTCGCATAGTTCGAGAACAGCTCCGGAACTGTGCTGGCGGGTTTGATCTGGTCGCCACTCGGACCGCCCTTCCACATCTCAGAGACCTCGACGACTCCCTGGGATTGGAGAGACGTGAGCGCGGCCTGAAGAGAGCCGGTCGTCGATTCGCTGGTCAGCAGGGCCGAAGCGCTTTGTGCCAGCGTCAGGGCGGCAGTCGTGGAGGTCTTGAAGAGATTCTTCTTGATCGACAGGGCGCCGGCGTAGTCGCCACCGGTCAGGATGGCCGAGACGTAATAGTCGCCGCAGATCGAACGGAACTGGCTGTAGTTCGAGGCCATCATCGCGCCATAGTCGGTGCCGCGCACATTGAGCTGGACGCTGTTCGGGTCGACGGTATTCATCGTCGGACTGGTGACGCGGGCGTGAGCGATGACGGTGACCGCACTGCTCTCATAGTCCACGGAATTCGCGAAGTTGGCGTTCGTCGATTCGGCGAACGCGCCAAGGCCCATCGACTCCGCGTAGCTCGCCTGAATATCGCTCTGAATGTCTTCTTCGCTGGTGACGACCGAGACATCGTTCGAGCTCTCGTTCGGCGCCGCCTGCGGTTTGGGCTGGAACGTGATGCATTGCGCCTTGATGCTGAGCGTGCGGGGGTCGTAGCCGGCACCGAGCGTCATGCCTGGCGCATAGCTGGTCCTGAGCTGACTCAGCGACGTGTTGTTCGCCGCGGTCGGCGCGGTGCCCGGCGCGGCCTGAGCCGGCGCCTGGCCCAGACGAAAGTTCGTTCTGGCGGTGGATTGTGCCGCGGCGGAAGTGACGGCCAGCACGGCGATGAACGTCATCGAAACTCGGGACAGGTGGGTCATGCGTGGGTTCATGCTCGATCTCCCTCTCATGTCGTATCGGTTGGGGCGCTCTTGGCGCTTCACTTCTCTGGGACTGATGGGAAAAACCGTTTTCCAGATTTGCCGCAAGAAAGATCGGAGCGCCCCTGAGCCAATCCTTACAACTTTCCGTAATCATGCGAATCTACTTTCCGTTACTATCGTTCGGGCTCACTCAATAACATTGCAGATTCGACTCGCCTGCTCAGCACAGCGCGGGGGCGAAGCACTGCGAGCCCCTCAGGAGACCTTTCCATGCGCAGGTGGCTTCAGGCGGTTGCAGTCGTGTTGTTCCCTCTCGTTGCACTCGCCCAGTTCACCGGAGGAAACGCGCCGGGTCTCCGCGCCGCTCAGTCGTCAGAGCTCGCCTTCGAAGCGAACCGCGGCCAGAGCGATTCCGATGTCCGCTTCCTCGCGCGCGGCAGCGACTATTCGATCTTCGTCACCAGCGACGAAGTCGTTTTCACGCTGCAGGATCGCGGTCGCGGCGATGCCGAAACGCGAGTGCCCGTCATGCGCCTGCAGTTCGCCGGATCGACCGGCGCACGTCGCGTCGAAGGCGTCGATCCATTGCCGGGAGTCAGCAACTACTATCGCGGAGCTGATCCCAGGGGCTGGCAGCGCGATGTTCCGCGCTACGCGAAAGTGCGGCTCGTTGACGTTTACCCCGGCATCGACTTCGTCTGCTACGGCAACGGCGGGCAACTCGAATACGACGTCGTTGTGCAGCCGGGCGCGGACGCCTCGCTGGTTCGACTGCGCAGCGTGGGCACGCGCAATCTGAGAGTGGATCCGACCACGGGCGATCTTCTCGCCGATGCAGAGCGTGGAACCGTCCGGCACCAGGCGCTGGTCGCGCATGAGGCATCGGCGGCCGCGAAGAATGCGATCGCGGCAAGCTTCCGCGTCGATGAAAAGCAGGAGATCCGCTTCGATGTCCCGAAGCGCGATCTGCAAAAGACGCTGACCATCGACCCGACCATCATCTGGTCGACGCTTCACGGCGGCAACGACGAAGACGCCGGCATGGGCATCGTCGCCGACAACACCGGATCGCCGTATGTCACCGGCTACACCTCGTCGACCGACTTTCCGACGCAGACTCCCGCGCAGGGATCGAATGCGTCGAACTACACGACCGACTACTTCGACATCTTCGTCTCGAAGTTCAGCGCCGACGGCCAGACGCTGCTCTACTCGACTTACTTCGGCGGCGAGCGGGACGACTACGGAATCGCCATCGCCATCGACTCCACCAATGCGGCCTACGTCACCGGCCGCACCAGGTCGAGCCTGACCTTTCCCACCACCGCACCGACCCCGAACACCGCCTATCAGGCGGCGAACGGCGGCGGCAACTACGACGCGTTCGTCTTCAAGCTCAGCCCGACCGGTCAACTCGTCTACTCGACGTTCGTCGGCGGAAGTCTCGAGGACGGGGGCGAAGGGATCGCGGTCGACACCGCCGGCAATGCCTACGTCAACGGATACACGTGGTCGATCGGCGCCGCCACGACGCTCTTCCCGAGAACGGTCACGCTCGGACCGGGAGGCGGCGTTCAGGACGGCTTCTCGCTGAAGCTCAATCCCACCGGCTCCGGCCTCGTCTACTCCGCCATCGTCGGAGGAGCCGCGGACGAAACGCTGGAAGCAATCGACATCGACGCGACCGGCAACGCGTACATCATCGGCCGCACGCAGTCGAATGACTTTCCGACCGTGCTTCCCATTCAGGGCACGCGCAAGGGCGGCTACGACGTCACCATGAGCCGGATCAACGCAGCCGGCACCGCGTTCGATTACTCCACGTACCTCGGCGGCGACGCCAACGACTACGGCGTGGCGATCGAGGTCGATGCTGCCGGAAACGCGTACGGCTCGGGCCACGTCTTCGAATGGACGAATCGCACCGTCAGTTCCGCCACGAATCCGCTGGCGTTTCCGACCACGACCGGAGTCGTGCAGCGGATCAACAACGGCAACTGGGATGTGTTCATCTCCAAGCTCAATCCCGCCGGACAGTTCATCTACTCGACGATGGTCGGTGCACCGACGGCGACGTCCGAAGATCAGTCATACGGAATCGGCGTGGACGCGAAGGGTAATGCGACCTTCGCCGGCAACACCAACGTCGTCGGCACCCGCGACGTTTTCCTGGCGAAAATGAACAGCAACGCCACGGTGCAGCTCTACGGACAACTCATTCAGGGCAGTAGCGGCGACTTCGGCCGCGATCTCGATTTCGACCAGCGCGGCTACGCCTACATCACCGGCTATACGCAGTCCGCGAATTTCGGCGCGCCGCTCGTCAATCCGCGCCAGAGCACACACGTCGGCGGAAGCTCCGGCTTCGTCGTCGTCCTCACCGACAGCGTCAACCTCGGCATCACGAAAACGGACGGTCAAGCCACGGACACGCCGGGCACGTCGATCACGTACACGATCACCGCGAGCAACAGCGGCCCGACGGCTGCGACCGGCGTCACGGTCTTCGACGACTTCGACGATACGCGTCTCTCCGGCATCAGCTGGACGGCATCGACGTCGACCGGCGTCACCGGCTTCGATCCATCCGGCACCGGCGACATCAATGACACCGGCATCTCGTTCCCGGTGAACAGCAGCGTCACGTACACCGTCAACGCAACGATCCTCAACGGCGCCACCGGAACGCTTTCCAATACAGCGACAGTCACCGAATCAGGCGACGTGATCGACGTCGACACGGCGAACAACAGCGCCACCGACACGACCACGCTCACGCCTTCCGCCGATCTTTCGATCACCAAGACCGACGGCGTGACCACGGCAACGCCCGGAGGTTCGGTCACCTACACGATCACCGCCAGCAACGGCGGACCGAACCCGGTCACCGGTGCAACCGTGGCCGACACGTTCCCTGCGTCGCTGACTTGCAACTGGACCTGTGTCGGATTCGGAGGCGGCACCTGCACCGCCGCGGGCGCGGGCAACCTCAACGACACGGTCAATCTCCCGAACGGCGGCGGCGTGACGTACACCGCCAGCTGCACCGTCTCGCCTGCGGCCAGCGGCTCGCTGAGCAACACCGCGACCGTGACCGCGCCGGGCGGCATCACCGATCCGCCAGGCAACAACTCCGCGACCGACAACGACACGCTCACACCTCAGGCCGACCTCGCAATCACCAAGACCGATGGCGTCACGACGGCGACTGCCGGTGGCTCGGTCACCTACACGATCACGAGCAGCAACAGCGGTCCGTCCAATGTCAGCGGTGCGACCGTCGCGGACACGTTCCCTGCATCGCTGACGTGCACGTGGACCTGCTTTGGAGCCGGAGGCGGCACGTGCACCGGCTCGGGCTCGGGCAACATCAACGACTCCGTCAATCTGCCGAGCGGTGGCAGCGTCACGTACACCGCGAGCTGCAACATCTCTCCGTCCGCAACGGGAACGCTGAGCAACAACGCCACCGTGACTGCACCGGGCGGCGTTACCGATTCAAACTCGGGCAACAACTCCGCGACCGACAGCGACACGCTCAATGCAGAGGCGGATCTCTCGATCACCAAGACCGACGGCGTGACGACGGCGACTGCCGGCGGCTCGGTCACTTACACGATCACGAGCAGCAACAGCGGTCCGTCCCATGCCGCCGGCGCCACCGTCGCCGACACGTTCCCCGCCTCACTCACGTGCACGTGGACCTGCGCAGGATTCGGGGGCGGCACCTGCACGGCCGCGGGCTCCGGCAACATCAATGACACCGTCAACCTTCCGAGCGGTGGCGGCGTTACCTACACCGCGAGCTGCACGGTCTCTCCGTCCGCAACGGGCACGATCAGCAACACCGCGACCGTGACTGCACCGGGTGGCGTCACCGATTCGAGCTCGGGCAACAACTCCGCGACCGACAGCGACACGCTCGATCAGCAGGCCGACCTCTCGATCACGAAGACCGACGGCGTAACGACAGCAACCGCCGGCGGCTCGGTCACCTATACGATCACCAGCAGCAACAGCGGTCCCTCCAACGCCACTGGCGCGACGATCGCCGACACGTTCCCCGCATCGCTCACATGCACGTGGAGCTGTCTGGGAGCCGGAGGTGGGACATGCACCGCCAGCGGCGCGGGCAACATCAACGACACGGTCAATCTCCCGAGCGGCGGCAGCGTCACGTACACCGCGAGCTGCACGGTCTCTCCGTCCGCAACGGGAACGTTGAGCAACACCGCCACCGTGACTGCACCGGGTGGCGTCACCGATTCGAGCTCGGGCAATAACTCCGCGACCGACAACGACACGATGGGTCAGCAGGCAGATCTCGCGATCACGAAGACCGACGGCGTAACGACGGCGACTGCCGGCGGTTCGGTCACATACACGATCACGAGCAGCAACAGCGGTCCGTCCAACATCACCGGCGCGACCATCGCAGACACGCTCCCCGCATCGCTCACATGTACGTGGACTTGTGCAGGAATCGCAGGCGGTACCTGCACCGCCGCAGGCTCGGGCAACATCAACGACGCCGTCAACCTGCCGAGCGGCGCGAGCGTCACCTACACCGCGCGCTGCACGGTCTCTCCGTCCGCAACGGGCACGATCAGCAACACCGCGACCGTCACCGCACCGGGCAGCGTCACCGAAACGAACCAGGGCAACAACTCCGCGACCGATGAAGACACCGTCGCGCAGGAATCCGATCTCTCCATCACCAAGACCGACGGTCTGACCACCGCGGCTCCGGGCGGTCCGGTCACCTACACGATCGTCGTCAGCAACAGCGGCCCGTCCAGCGTCACCGGCGCGAACGTGACCGACACTTTCCCCGCCGATCTCACCGGCGTCACGTACACGGCCTCCTCGGCCAACGGCGCAACCGGCTTCACCGCCGCGGGCAGCGGCAACATCAACGACACGGTGAACCTGCCGGCCGGCAGCTCGATCACGTACATCGCCACCGGCACGCTCAGCCCGAGCGCCACGGCCGATCTCGTCAACACCGCGACCGTGATCGCACCGAATGGCGTCACCGATCCAACGCCGGGCAACAACTCGGCCACGGATACCGACACCGTTTCGCCCGCCGCGGATCTGAGCGTGACGAAGACCGATGCGCCCGATCCGGTTACCGCGGGCGGACAGATCGTTTACACGATCGGCATCGCCAACAACGGTCCGGCCGATGCCGCAACGGTGGCGCTCACCGACATCCTCCCCGCCGGCACGACGTTCGCCAGCCTCACCCAGGACAGCGGTCCGACCTTCGCGTGCATCACGCCTGCGGTCAATGCCAACGGCACCGTCACCTGCTCGATCGCCACACTCGCCACCGCGGCTTCGGCGAGCTTCACACTCACCGTCAACGTCACGACCGCGGGAACGACCATCACCAACACCGCCACAGCCACATCGGCCACCGCGGACGACATCCCGGCGAACAACTCCGCAACGACCACCACCACGGTCCTCGGCGGCGCAGACGTCTTCGGAACGAAGAGCGTGACGTCCTCCGGACAGCCGGTCTCCGGCTCGATGGTCGAGTACACCGTCATCCTGACCAACAACGGTGCGGCCACGCAGCAGGACAACGCCGGCAACGAATTCACCGACGTTCTACCCGCGGGCCTGACCCTGCAAAGCGCAACGGCCTCCTCGGGCACGGCCAGCACGGCCGGAAACACCGTCACCTGGAACGGCTCACTCGCGTCAGGAGCCTCGGTCACCATCACGATCCTCGCGACGGTTTCCGCGCCTCCGGGAACGACCATCTCGAATCAGGGCACGATCTCTTACGACTCCAACGGCGACAGCATCAACGACGCCACGCGCATGACGGACGACTCGAGCGTCGCCGGCTCGAGCGATCCCACACTCTTCGTAGTAGCGGCGACGACGGCGGACGTTCCTCTGGCGTCTCCGATGGTTCTGCTGCTGTTGTCCGCGATGCTCGCAATCACCGGCGTGGTGGTGATGCGCCGCGCCTGAAAATAGCGCCACTGTCATCCCGAGCGGAGCGAGGGACCTGGGTGGGCGGTGCGACAGGCACGAGCCTTCGTACCCCACCCGCCCAGGTCCCTCGCTCACGCTCGGGATGACAGGTGGGTTACTCGCGCGTCGCCGCCGACACGGCATCCGCAAGTGGCGTCGTCGGTCGACCGATCAAACGCCGAAGGTCGTCGCGATCGCTATCCAACTCGCCGCGTTTGAGCCCAAGGTCTGCGTCGACGAGCATCTCGGCAACGGGCTCCGGCAGGCCAGCGCCGACGAGCAGGTCGCGGTATTGCGCGGGAGCGAGATCGTTGTACACGACCGGTTTTCCGGCAGCGCGCGAAACCTCAGCCGCAAGCTCGGTCAGCGTGAACGCGCGATCGCCTGCGAGCTCGTAGATCGTTCCTTCGTGTCCGATTCCGGTGAGAGCTTCGACCGCTGCGGCAGCGTAATCCGCGCGTGCTGCGGCTGCGACTTTGCCGTCGCCTGCGCTCCCCGCGATCGCGCCGTATTGCAGCGTGGGGCCGAGGTTTTCTGTGTAGTTCTCGTGGTACCAGCCGTTGCGCAGAAACACGAACGGCACGCCCGATGCGCGAATGAGCTCCTCGGTGCCGAGGTGTTCCGTCGCGAGGCTGATGCCGGACGTGTCGGCCTTCAGGATGCTCGTGTAGACGAGCAGTTTCGCGCCGCTGCCTTTGATCGCATCGACGGCGTTGCGATGCTGCTCGAGCCGCTTGCCGATCTCATTGGCGGAGATGAGCAGGATCTTGTCCGCACCCTGGAACGCGGCCGTGAGCGTTTCCGGCTGGCTATAATCCGCATGGCGAACGTCGATCCCCTTCGCGGCGAAATCGGCCGCCTTGTCGACATTCCGTACCGCGACTGCGATCTCGGTTGGTGGTACGCGCTGCAGCAGTTGTTCGATGACGAGACGGCCGAGGTGGCCTGTGGCTCCGGTGACTACGATCATGAGTTTTCTTTCCTTTCGATCAGTTCGTAACGTTCGTAGTTACAAATCCAGACAAAAAAATTTACGTGCGCTTCTTCACTTCGCCGAAGAGGTCGGCGACAGTCGTTTTTCGAAGAGAGGCCGCGGCCGCGGATTCCGCCGTCTCCACGCGACGCGCGAGGAGCTCAGCGATGTTCCGCCCAACCGGGCATTTGGGGTTGGGCCGCTGACTGTGCGTCCCGAAGAGCCCTCCGGACTCGACCGCGTCGTACACATCGAACAGCGTGATCTTCCGTGCATCGCGCGCCAGACGTGAGCCGCCCGCACCACCCGGAGTCGACGTGACGAGACCCGCCTTGACGAGTACGCCGAGGAGCCGTCGGATGACGACCGGGTTCGTGTTCACGCTCCCGGCGACATAGTCCGATGTGAGCGGCTCATCGTCTGCGCCTGCCAGGAGCGTGAGGATGTGAACCGCCGTTGCGAATCGGCTGCTTTGCGTCATTCACGTTCTGTAACTGCATGAGTTACGAACTGAATTCCCGGTTACTTCAGTCCAGCCATCAGCGCGTCGATGTATTTCGAGAACGCCTCGATCTGCGGGATGTGACCCACGCCCGGAATCTCGACGAGTTTCGCGCGCGGAATCGCAGCCGCAGCTTTCTTCCCCAACTGCGTGTAATCGCCCATCCGCTTCGCCACGTCGGGTCGCGCCCACGCAGAGCCGACGGCCGTGCGATCGCGCAATCCGATGATGAGCAGCGTCTGCGTCTTCACGTGCGGAAACTCGTGGAGCACCGGCTGCGTGATGATCATGTCCGTCGTCAGCGCGCTGTTCCACGCGACGCGCGGGTATTCAGGATGCAGCGTTTGCCCAGCCTGCGCCTCGATCAGCTTGTCGTACTCCGGCTTCCATTCGCCGCCGTAGTAACTCTTCTGCTGATAGTCGCGGATGCTCTCCGGCGTCGCTTTCAATTCCTGCTCGTACAGCGCGTCGACATTCCGATACGGAACGCCGAGGCGGTAGTCTTCGAGCCCGATCGGATTCACGAGCACGAGACGCTCCACGCGATCGGGAAACAGCAGCGCGAATCGCGTGGCCAGCATCCCGCCCATCGAATGGCCGACCACGCTGACGCGCTGCACGCCGATCGCGTCGAGCAGCGAACCCGTGTTGTCGGCGAGCGTATGAAAGCTGAATTGATACGCCGCCGGTTTCGAGGATTTACCGAAGCCGATCTGATCGGGCGCGATGACGCGAAATCCGGACTTCGTCAGCGCGCGAATGGTCGGTTCCCACTGCGCCGCCGAGAAGTTTTTGCCGTGCATCAGGACGATGACGCGGCCATTTGCAGTCTCCGGCTTGACGTCGAGGTACGCCATCCGTAGCGTCTGCCGCTGCGTCGTCAGCTCATGAAACGCGACCGGAAACGGGTATTCGAAATTCGTGAGCTCGGGGTTATACGCCATGCGCGGCGCAGCGCCGGCTGTGAGAGCAAGAACGAACGTCGCGACCACAGCAAGTCGTTTCATGCCGCACGTCGTTGCTACTGCCCTGCCAGATACGGATACGGATTCACGTACGTCCCCTTCCACCAACGCTTCTCGAGATCGAGGCGGATCAGCGCGAAGTGAAGATGCGGCGCGTTCTTTGGCGCGTTGCCGGTAACGCCGACGTAGCCCAGAACTTCGCCGCGGCGCAGGAGCTGTCCTTCGTGCAGGCCCGCCGCGTAGCGATCGAGATGCGCGTAGTAGTAGCAGAAGCGCTGGTCGGGATCGAACTGATACACCGTCAGACCACCGGGCTTGCTGGTGAAGAGTTTTTTCACGACGCCGTCGTCGGTGGCGATGACCGGCGTGCCATGCGGCGCCATGATGTCGATCGCTTCGTGACGGCGATTGCCGCGCACGTCATTGAACATGTCGCGCACTGCGGAGCGCGCAATGCCGGCCACCGGCACGATCATCGGACGCGGTTCGTCAACGGAATCATGCATCGACGGAATCGTCTGCGTCGGAGTCGTCTGCCTCTGACTCAGCGCCGGCGCCGTCTCTGTCGCGATCGGCGAGATCACTTCGATTGGAACTGCCGGCTCGTTCAGCGCATCGGGTGGTGGCGTGTCCATCGGTTCTCCGGCAGGAAGCGGAGCGCTGGCAGAGGTCGAGGTCGCGACAGAGGGCGGAGCTCCCATCGCAACCGGCACATTCGCGCCGGGAGCATCCGTAACCTCGTCCGTACCGGCCGCGAGCCACGCGACCAGTCCGATGATGGCGATGCCGAGGAGTGCGAGAACTTTCTTCAATGCGTCCTCACTCTACGAGAACCGCCTCGGTTCCGGGAGTCACCATCTTCGCGAGCTCCGTTGCATCCCAGTTCGTCAGACGGATGCAGCCGTGCGAGCTGGTCTTGCCGATCGTCGACGGGATCGGGGTGCCGTGAATCCCATAATGAGGCTTCGAGAGATCGATCCAGACAGCGCCGACAGGGCCGTTCGGCCCCGCAGCGAGCTTCACCTTCTTCTCGTCCGGCTCCGCGTCCCAGAAGAGATCGGGGTTGTAGTTGTACGTCGGAGCCCAGCCCACGCCGTTGATCTTCCACTTCCCGAGCGGCAGCGGGTCGTACTTGCTGCCGGTGGTCGCGGGATAGCGGGCAATGACGATCCCCTTTTCGTCGAGAGCTTCGACGGCGCCCGCGCTTTTGCTGACGCGAACGCTCATGCCGGCGATCTTTGTGGCAGGCGGCCGCGCGACGTTCGGCACCTGGATGACCGCGCCGATGCGATTGAACTTCGCGCCGGGATTGAGCGCGGCGAGCAGAGTCGGGCTCGCGTGAAACTTCTCGCCGAGTCCTTCGAGCACGTTCTCGTAGCCAAGCGCGGGCAGCTTCGCCTTGTCGATCATCTCCTCAGGGATCCGAAGAAACGGGCCGGCCAGATCCTCCGCCGTGAGCTTGTATGGAACGATCACTGGCGCAGTATCGCGATTGAGCGCCTTCCACGTTGCTGCAGTCACGCGCGCGCCGCCTCCGGTCTTCCTGGTCTGATTGAACGCGACCATCGCACCGCGCATCGTCCCGCCGAAACGGCCGTCGATCTCACCCGGCGAAAACCGCGTGCGATCGAGAAGGATCTGTGCACGCAGCACTGAAGCACTGCGGCGCGACGACACGTCCAGGACGGGATGGCCGGCGGCTTTATTCGCCGCTGCGGCGCTGACGTCATTTTTCACAGGCGGCGCGGCGTGCAGTGAGGAAACGATAACGAGAAAAAACGCACAGGCCGCAGCAGGGATTCGTAAATGCATGTCTACACACCTGCAAGGCGCTGACCCGCTTGCCACAAATCACACATTGGGACGCACGAATCGCAAGATGGATGTATGTTTCCAAGAAATGCCCTACGTTCGCAGGCTTCGCCAGTGGCTGTTTCTTCTGGCGCTGGCGGCCACTTTGCCGTTTGTCGCCGTGGTTCTTCTCAAATTCGGGACCGATATACGGGCCAATCGCGAAAGCGCGGAGCAGGCATTGCTCAAAGAAGCGCTTTCCATCGCGTCGCGTTGCGAGAGTGAGCGCGCGGCCGCCGCGAGCCTTCTGGAGCAACTCG
>DASYLL010000451.1:0-2736 GCA_036009605.1 Thermoanaerobaculia bacterium
GCGCGCGGCCGAGATGCTCGAGGACTTCTTCGAGGCTGCCGCCGTATTTTTTCTTCAGACGATCGATGGTGACGAGGCGGTCTTCGATCAGCTCGAGGCGCGCGGGATCGTGGCGCGTGTTCTCGGAAAGATTGCCGAGCGTGCGTCCGAGATCCTGCAGGCGGTAGAGCACGTCCTGCATCTCGCCGGAGAGTTGCTGGATCTCTTCGATCTGTTTTGTGAGCGGTTGCAGAAGATGTAAGGCGCGGCCGATCTGCGCGATCGCGGAGCTTTCGTCTTCGTCGACGAGCTGGAACGCGCCGGACGTCGCCGCGATCATTTCCTGCGCGTGACTGAGGATCGCTTTGTCGCCGCGCAGCGATTCTTCTTCGCCGGGATCGAGTTTCGCGGACGAGATTTCGTCGACCTGGTACTTGAGGAGATCGAGACGCAGGGTGCGGTCGCGTTGCGCGTCGGTCATTTCGCGCAGTTGATCGGCGGCGCGTTTCCAGTCGGCGTGCGCATCGCGCGTCGCATCGAGCAGCGTGGCGTGATCGCCGTATTCATCGACGAGCTCGCGATAGCTTTGTCCCGCAACGCGCTGATGTGATTCGTGCTGGCCGTGGATCTCGAGCACCGCGTCCATCGCCTCGCCGAGCTCGCGTACGGAGAGCGGAGAGCCGTTGACGAGGACGCGCGAGCGGCCGCCCGCAGCGATCTCGCGTCGCACGATGAGCTCGAGTCCGCCATCGGTCGCTTCGAGCTCGATGCCGAGGTCGTCCAGCTCGCCGCGTACGCTCTGCGGCAGTTGAAACACCGCCTCGGCCGTCATGCGGTCGCTGCCCGCGCGGATCATCTCGCTCGAGCCGCGCGCGCCGCGCAGGAACTCCAGCGAATCGATCAGCAGCGACTTGCCGGCGCCCGTCTCGCCGGTGAGGACGTTGAGGCCGGCTCCCGGTTCGATGGCGAGCTCTTCGACGATGGCCAGGTTGCGGACTTTGAGATACGTGATCACAGACGGCTAAAAGTGTACCTCGGGCCGGCACGGCCGGCTGCGCTGGTAGCCCAGGGCTTCCACAGGAGTATCGCCTGTGTGGTTCATGCCTCGCAGGTCATCCCGGCACGATGCTGGCTATTGTCGGACTCATGAGAAAGCAATTCATCATGGTGGCGGTCCTGATCGCCGCTCTCGGGTGTTCGAAGAAGGAAGAGAAACAGGTTGCGCAGAACGTGCCGCCTGCGACGACGCGTGCAACGGACGACGATGCTGCGGTGCCGATCGGTCGCGATGATCCCGCGGCGCGCGAGCGCGAGCGGTTGGACGAGCAGTGGCGCCAGCTGGAATCGCTGCGCGATGCGCAGGCGGGCACGCCACAGGGGCCGGCTGCGCCTGCCGTGCAGGTCACGTTCGCGCCGGGTGGTACGGAGACGCTGAAGGGACTCGATGCGAACGCGATCAACAACGCGCCGGTCGTTGTGCCGTTGAAGGGTGACGTCGCGGGACCTTCCGTCGTGAAGACGCAGGTGTATCTCGATCGCGCGGGCTTCTCGGTCGGTGCGCTCGATGGACGCTGGGGTCGCAACACCGCGATTGCGCTCTTTTGGTTTCAGCGCTCACGCGGTGTGACGGCAACCGAGCCGGGCGCGCTCGATGAGCAGACGTTTCGCGCGCTCGCGGCGACCGCAGGCGGAGCGCCGCAGGCGATCGTGCAGCGCACGCTCACCGATGACGACGTGAAGGGACCGTTCATTCCGATCCCGGAAGATGTGTACGACAAGGCAAAGCTCGACTGCCTCTGCTACGAATCGCTGCGCGAGAAACTCGCGGAGCGATTTCATACGACCGAGGATTTTCTCGCGTCGCTGAATCCCGATGCGGACTTTGCCGCGGTGAAGGTGGGCGACGCGGTCTGGGTTCCGAACGTGCGCGAGCCGATTGCGCAGGATCGTCCGGACATCGCGCGCATCGTGATCTCGATTCGCGGCAACACGTTCAACGCATTCGACGCTGCAGGGAACCTCGTCTTCCACTCACCGACGACGCTCGGCTCGAAATACGATCCGTCGCCGCGCGAGACCGTCGAGGTGAAGAAGGTCACGTTCGATCCGTGGTTCCACTACCAGCCGACGCTCTTCCATGAAGTGCCGGACCATGAGCCGGAGGCGAATCTGCCACCGGGATCGAACTCACCGGTCGGCGTCGTGTGGGTGGCGCTGTCGAAACCGCACTTCGGGATTCACGGGACGTCGGATCCTGAGTCAATCGGCTACGCGTCCTCGCATGGATGCGTGCGGCTCACGAACTGGGATGCGCGCGAAGTGGGACATCGCGTGAAGCCCGGTGTGGTCGTGGAGTTTGTGGATACGCGGACGCAATCGTAATTACGCGACCGCTTCGCGCAGGAGATCCGCGTCGATTCCGGGGTTCTTGAGGTTGCCCAGGAGGGTCAACGACAGGGAGTCCGGGTCGACGATGGATCGCGCGACGTTGCGGATGTCGTCGAGCGTCACGGCGTCGATGTGCTGGATGATCTCGTCGGGCGTGTACTGACGGCCGAAGTAATACTCCTGCCGCGCGATGCCGGACATGCGGCTCGTGGTCGATTCGAGCGAGAGCAGGATCGAGCCTTTGAGATGCAGCTTTGCGCTCGCGAGCTCTTCATCCGTTGCGCCTTCGGTCTTGATCTTCTTCATCTCCGCGAGTGTGAGATCGAGCACGCGCTTCAGATTGCGCGGCGCGCACGCGGCGTAGATGGC
>DASYLL010000452.1:0-18536 GCA_036009605.1 Thermoanaerobaculia bacterium
TGTTTGCTATCCGCGCTGTGGCATACCAAAGCGGCAGCTGCGGCTGCCGCACTCCAAACCTATAGTCGCTTCTTCAAGTCCGCGCGCAGGCGTGTGATGTTCGTGACCACCTGCGCATCGGTCGCGGTTTTCAGCAACTCATCGAGAATCCCGATGGCGTCGCCGTTGCGGCCCTGATTCGCGAGCACGATTGCTTCGTTGTACTTCGCGATCTGGCGGTTCACTTCCAGCGTCACGTCGAGTTTCTCCGCGTGTTCTTCGAGTTTGCGTCGGCCGTTGCCATCGGGCGTCGTCGCTGCGAGCTCGCGAACGACCGCCGCCGCTTCCTCGATTCTGCCGCTCAACGCAAGCGTGTTTGCGCGTTTCGTTTCGCAGACGACGAGCGTGCTGCGTGCGGCGAAGATCGTCTGTTTGTCACGCGCGTTCTCAAATGCGGCGGCGAAGAGCATGTCGGCGTGTGTGCGCTCGCCGCTGCGCAAGTACATCGCGTACAGGTTCAGCGCGAAATCCATCCGCTGCGGCAGCAGCGTACGGGCGCGTTCCAGCGCAACGATGCCGGGCGCGAAGTCGCTCTCGACGAGATACGTCGTGCCGATGATGCCGTTCGCGATGCCTTCACTTCCATCGAGCACGAGCGCGCGTTCCGCGAGCGCGCGTGCTTTGCGAAAGTTCTCAGCGTCCGCGGCCTTCGGCTCGAAGATGCCTGCGAACGGTCCCAGCGCCGTCGTCAGCAACGTCTCCGCATAGAGCAAATGCACCTCGGCATCCTCCGGCGCAGCCGTCAGCGCCGCTTCGAATTCGCCGACTGCGACGAGCGAGCGCGCATGCCGCGGATCGACGCGCAACGCCTCGCGATAGAAACGCTGCGCCTCTGCCTCCGCGCCTGCGATGTGCGAGAGCATCGTCCCAAGCTCGAAGAGCAGCGTCGCGCGATCGACCGGCTCGGCCGCGGCTTGCGGCGCAGGACGCGGCACCGGAAGAATGATCGACTTCGATACGAGCGTTCGCCAGCGGATCGCGGACTCCAGCTCTTTCAACGTCTTCTGGTAGTGCAGCTGCAGTGCATCGGCGACCGGCACGTTCGCTTCGATGTCGCGCAGAAATGCGAAGAACGCGCGTGAATCGATCCCGATCAGGAAGTTCACGGCGGCCCAGCTCGCGGCGTAAAACTGCGTCGATGCGCCGTCGCTCGATCCCGCCTGCACGGCGAGAAGGCGCTCGAGCGACATCGGAGCGCGTCGCTGCAGCAGGAACTCGTGCGAGCGGATCGGATCGCCAGCGCTGACGCGGCCGCTCTGCACGCGCGCGTTGCTGAAGTACTCGGCCAGTCCTTCTTCGAGCCACAGCGGCGGCGCCGATTCGCTCTGCCGCAGGAGATCGTGAATGAGCTCGTGCATCGCCGTGCGAATGCCGGGATCGCGCGCACGCACGCGTCCTTTGCGCGAGCCGTCGATGATCATCACGCCGCCGCCTTCGAAGCGCGCGTACGCACCGGCCGGTGTCGCGTTCTCCTGCGCGATCAGCAGATCGAAGAACGGCTGGCTGTCGCGGCGTCGATCGAAGACAAAGACCGTCGCACGATTGCGTGAAGGCGCGAAGCGATCGCTGAACTGCATGAGCGCCGCCGCAAGCGTCTCGACGTCCGCGATTAAATCGCGCGTCCGCATCTCGGACGTATTGCTCAGGATGTCGAAGCGTTCGGAGCGGACGCGGATCCACGTCGCGTCTTCGGATGGGAACAGGATTTCGCGCGCCGGAGCCTGCACGCGCACTCCATCTCGCGCGATTCCCTTCGGCACAGGCGGGACGAACACGTCCTGCGCGAGGGGAATCGCGACGAGAAGGAGAAGGAGTCTCACATCGTGAACTGCCCCGCTTCGATGACGGCTTTGACGCGAGCCATGAACTGATCGGCAACGGCGCCGTCGATGAGGCGGTGGTCGAAACTGAGTGAGAAGTAAGCCATCGAGCGGATGGCGATGGAGTCGCCGTCCTTCGTCTCGATGACGACGGGACGCTTCTGAATGCCGCCGACGCCGAGGATGGCGACCTGCGGCTGGTTGATGATCGGCAGTCCGAACAGACCGCCGTACACGCCGGGATTCGTGATCGTGAATGTGCCGCCCTGCACGTCATCGGGCATGAGTTTCTTCGAGCGGGCGCGCTCGCCGAGGTCGTTCATGGCGCGGGCGACGCCGAGAACGTTCAGCTCGTCGGCGCGCTTGAGGACGGGGACGATGAGGCCCCAGTCGAGGGCGACGGCGATGCCGATGTTCAGCTCGCGGTGATAGACGATGTTGTTCTCGTCGAGCGACGCGTTGAGCACCGGGAAGTCGCGGAGGCCGGCGATGACGGCCTGCACGATGAACGGCATGTAGGTGAGCTTCACACCGCGCTCGGCGTACGCCTCTTTGTGCTTGCGGCGGAGTCTGTCGACGTTGGTGAAGTCGAGCTCGAAGACAGTCGCGACGTGCGCGGAGGTCTGCTTCGACGCGATCATGTGCTGCGCGATCTTCCTGCGCATCACCGAGAGCGGCTCGATGCGGACGTTCTGTCCTTCAGCGAATTCGACGCGCGGCGCCTGCGGTGCGGCGTAGGCCTGCTGCGGTTGTTGCTGTGGCGCGGGCTGCGGCGCAGCTTGCGGTGCTGGTGCGGACGCAGCGGCAGCGGGTTTCGGCTGCGGCTGCTGCAGGAAGTCGAGGATATCGGTTTTCGTCACGCGTCCGGAGATGCCGGTGCCCGGGATCTGGGAGACGTCGATGTTGTTCTCTTTCGCGATCTTGCGAACGAGCGGGGAGGATTTGGTTCTTCGACGTTCGTCCAGCGACGATACTTCGGCGCCTTCGGCGCCTTCGTTCTCGTCGGTTGCTGGTTGCTGGTTGTCGGTTGTCTGTGGGGCCTCGGGCTGTGGAGCGCTTTCGGCGGGGGCCGCTGCTTCCGCTGCCTGCGGCGCTTCTTCCTGCTTCGTTTCTGGTGTGGGTGCTGTTGCTGCTGCCGTTGCTTCGCCTTCGGCGGCGATTCTGGCGACGACGGCGTTCACCGGAACGGTCTCGCCTTCCTGCGCGAGGATCTCGGTGAGGGTGCCCGCGGCGGGCGAGGGGATCTCGGCGTCGACCTTGTCGGTGGAGATCTCGAGCAGCGGCTCATCGCGATCGACGTGATCGCCGACTTTCTTCAGCCACTTCGAGACCGTACCTTCCGCGATCGATTCGCCCATCTGGGGCATGACTACGTCGTGTGCCATTCGTTCTCCAGGCTCCTGAAACTACGTGCGCTTTTTACATGCAAACGGGACGCGCAGCAAGCTGGCTAAAGGATTCCACGCGTTCGTTGAACATCACAACGAAGGAGAAACGCCAATGAATCCGATCCCTGAGGGATATCACGCCGTCACCCCGCACCTCGTCATCCGCGACGCCGCACGCGCTCTCGATTTCTATCGCGAGGCCCTCGGCGCCGAGGAGCTGTTCCGGTTGCCGGGGCCGGACGGCAAGTTGATGCATGCGTCGATCCGCATTGGCGATTCGATCGTGATGTTGAACGACGAGATGGAGGGTCAGGCCTCGCCGCAGGCGCTGAACGGCTCGCCCGTGATCCTGCACGTTTACACCGCGGACGCGGATGCGTTGTTCGAGCGCGCCACACGTGCGGGTGCGGCGGTCGTCATGCCGCTCGGCAACATGCCGTGGGGCGATCGCTATGGTGTGGTCGCGGATCCGTTCGGTCACGCATGGGCGATTGCGTCGCGCGTGGAAGAGGTGGATGCCGCGGAAGTGATGAAGCGGTTGGGGATGTAGCTCACGTCCTCGACGGAAACGGCTCGACGTGAAACTCGCCGCGGCGGCTCCAGTAGATGACCTGCCGCCCGGCGAGGAACACGGCGTATGCCGCGCAGCCCGCGGTCATGATCCGGCGCAGAAATTCGGGATACGAGATCTCTTTCTGTTGCGAGGCGCGGATGGCTTCGCGGATTTGTTCCGCGTACCAGGTCGCGTCGATCGGCGACGCGTCGTGCAACGGCATCGGATCGGTGAGCAGGTTTCCGGCTTCGTCATAGCAGGTTCTGGTCCGAGCGGAGAGGTCGACGATGTAGCGTTCGACTCCCGCGCTGGCCAGCCTTTCGATGATGAGCGGGAACGGTATTTCGCCCGTGAAGGCGAGTCGGGTGGTTTCGAGAAGGATGGTCGTATTCATGTCGCGCATCGTCGCAGCGGCATGCGCGTCGTGTATTGAACGAATGCGACATCAGGGCGCGTATTCCGTCGGTGTCATGCCGGTGCGGCGCACGAAGTTGCGGACGAAGTGAGCCTGGTCGGCGTATCCCGCTTCGTCGGCGAGATCGGCCCATGAAGTTCGCGTCTGGATGCGGGCGAGCACGCGTCGGAAGCGGACGAGCGATGCGAACTCTTTCGGTGTGACGCCGACCTGTGTGCGGAAGAGACGCTCGAGCTGGCGTCGTCCGACGTGGATCTGATCGGCGACTCGCTCGATCGGTTCGCGTCCGCCGGATGCGCGGATTCTCTGTTCTGCCGCGAGCACATTCGGATCGATCGTGGCGCGATCGTGCTCGAAGGTCGTTTCGATCCATCTTCGAATGATTGCTTCTGCCTGGTCTGCCGAGGATTCGCTCACGCGCGCTTCGATCTCGCGGATGTGTGGAACGAGCTCTGTGAGCGGAACGTGTGCGTTCGTCAGTGCATTCATCGAGCAGCCGAAGAGTCGATAGGCGCCGAAGGGACTGAATCGCACGAGCACTGTGCCGGTGTCTGCATCGGGCACGAAGAGCTTCGCGGTCGATTGGATACCGGTGATTCCGCTGCGGGCGAGGGGCTCGTCGCCGGAGTCGCGTCGAACGGAAATCCGTCCACGGAATTGAAATCCAAGGACGGGGCCGAGGGTGGGGAGGACACGATATGGCGTCGGGGTCGACGCGGTGCTGATCACTGAAATGGAGCGGACGTACAACTGCACGCTGGAAGTTTACGGTGCTTCCGCCGTTCCTCGGCCTTCGCCCCTCGTGAGAGGGGAGAAGGTGCGCGAAGCGCGGATGAGGGGTCTCTCTGTGGCGGCTGGGGAGGAGCCCGCATCCGCCGAAGAGTTGTTAGGGCGCTTCTGCCAACACTTCTTCGATCCTGCGCGACAGCTCTTTCTCCGAGAGCCGCGTCGGAGCGTAGAGCCGCACGATTCCTTTGCGATCGAGGAGCACGAAGGTCGGAGTGGCGGAGGCGCCGTAGTGAACCATCATGTCGGTGCCCACGGCGATGGGGACGTCTTCCAGTCCTTTGTAACTCTCACTCCAGATCTTCGCGATCTTCGCCTTCTCTTCGTCGGGCGTCATCGGCTTTTCGTCGGTCGGTGTGCTGTAGAGGCGCGTGCCTGCGATCATGCCGAGGCCTTGTGGTTTGTACTTTTGCCAGACGCGCGCGAGAACCGCGGCCTGACCCTTACAGTCGCCGCACCATTCCGCGAAGAAGAAGAGCAGGACCGGTTTGCCGGCGAATGATGGGAGGGACGGGACGGGGGCGCCAACGGCTTCCGTCCGAGCGAGAATGGGCGCGATCTGCCCTTCCATTGAGAGCAGGTTGATGTTCTTGCGGATGCGCGAGCGCAGCGACGTCGCAGTCGCTTTCGCGAGTTGGGTCTCGAAGTAGCGGATCGCGGCGCCGTGTCCGTCTTTCGCGTCGATGAGTCGTCCTTCGACTTCGATTGCCGCGCCGTATGGCGTGAGGTACTTCGGCGTTTCGATCGGAATCTCGCGATGCAGCTCCGCGACCATCTCTCGCGCGAGCTCGGGCTGTCCGAGCATCTCCGCGCCGCGCGCGATCCAGCCGATCGTATTGAGATACTCCTCGTCGACGCCCGTGTCTTTCTTGTAATCCTCGGCCATAGCGACCGCGCTCGCGAGATCGCCGGCCGAGATTTTGTTGCGGACGAAACGGGTTAGCTCCACGGCTGCCTGCGCGGACTGGACGAAGAGGACAAGGGTCAATCCGAGCGCGATTTTCCGAACCATGACCTGCCTCCTGCGGTGATTGGTCGTAGGACGCGGAGGGCAGCGCGATGGTTTCGCGGTCGCGGCGAGGGGGTTGTCGGTTGTCGGTTATCAGTTGTCTGTGCGTTCAGCGACGAGGCTCAGACAACCGACAACTGACAACCGACAACCATTCAGTACGCGAGCAGTTCCCGCGCGGCCGCGACGACCTTGTCTTTGTTCGGCAGGAAGAACGCTTCGAGCGGCGGCGAGTACGGCGTCGGAACGTCGAGCGAGGCCACGCGTTTGATCGGCGCGTCGAGGTAGTCGAACGCTTTCTCCGCGATGCGTGCGGCGAACTCCGCACCTGCTCCGCCGGTCAGCGGTGCTTCGTGCAGGATGATCACGCGATTCGTTTTCGCAACCGATTCGAGAATCGCTTCTTCATCGAATGGAAGAATCGAGCGCAGGTCGATGACTTCGACCGATACGCCGTCTTTCGCAAGTTCATCGGCGGCATCATCGGCGACGTAGATCATCGCGCCCCACGTGAGGATCGTGAGGTCCTTGCCTTTGCGGCGAATTTTGGCTTTGCCGATCGGGACGATGTAATCCTCTTCGGGCAGATCTTCTTTGATGCGTCGATAGAGGTACTTGTGCTCGATGTAGAGCACGGGGTTGTCGTCGCGAATGGCAGCTTTGAGCAGTCCTTTCGCGTCGTATGCCGTCCCCGGCGCCACAATCTTGAGCCCCGGACGATTCATGAACATCGCCTCGGGATTCAGCGAGTGGTACGGACCTCCATGCGTGCCGCCACCAGCCGGTCCGCGCACGACGATCGGGCAGGCGCGGCCGAACAGGTAGCTGTTCATCGCGGAGAAGTTCACGAGCATGTCGTAGCCGCAGGTGATGAAGTCGATGAACTGCATCTCCGCGATCGGCCGCATGCCCATGAGCGCCGCGCCGGAAGCTGCGCCGATGATCGCGATCTCCGAGATCGGCGTGTCGAGCACGCGCTCGGGACCGTATTTCTCGATGAGGCCCGCGCTCGTTTTGAACGCGCCGCCGTAGGCGCCGACGTCTTCTCCGATGAGGAAGACGCGCTCATCGCGCGCCATCTCTTCGTCCATGGCCTGGGTGATGGCCTCGATGTATGTAGTCTCAGCCATTCCAGTAACCATCCTCGATGTAAAGTCCGCGCGCGGCGTCTTCGGGGTTCGGCATCGGCGAGCGATCGGCTTCGTCCGTGGCCGCGTCGATCTCCTGCTTCACGCGCTGCTGGATCGCGTCGAGATCCTCTCGGGTTGCGACGCCGTTCTCGAGCAGCATCTTCTCGAAGCGCACGACCGCGTCTTTCTCCTGCCATTCCGCGATCAATTCTTTCGGGACATAGGCCTGGTTGTCGTGCTCGGCGTGTCCTTTCATGCGGAACGTTTTCACTTCGATGAGCGTGACGCCGCCGCCGTTGCGTGCGTTCTCGACGGCGCGTTTCACTTCGTCGTACACGCCGAGGACGTCGTTGCCGTCGATCGTGACACCGGCGCAGCCGAATGCGTAGGACTTGTCGGCGAGCGTCTTCGCGGCGGTCTGTTTCGCGGTCGGCGTCGAGTAGGCGTAGCCGTTGTTCTCGACGATGACGACCATCGGCAGTTTCTGCACGGCCGCGAAGTTCATCCCTTCCCAGAATGCGCCCGTGGAGGAACCGCCGTCGCCGATGAAGGCAAGCGTGACGAGTTTGCGTTTCTGCATGCGGCCGGCGAGCGCGATGCCGGCCATGACCGGAATCATGTCGCCGAGCATGGAGATCTGGCCGATGAAGCCGTCGCGTGCGGGATGTCCGAAATGGATGTTCAGCTCGCGCCCGCGCGTCGGGCTGTCGCCCTTGGCCATGTACTGCTTGATGATGTCGGCCGGCTTCGCGCCGGCGACGAGGATCGAGCCGATGTTGCGGATGAGCGGCTGCACGACGTCGCCCTGTTTGTAGTCGAGCGCGTAGGCGGCGGCGACGGACTCGCCTTCCTGTCCCAGCGAGCGATACAGTCCGCCGATGACCTTGGCCTGGCGGAAGAGCGCGACGAGGCGTTCTTCGAGCGTGCGCGTGAGGCGCAGAAAGTAGTCGATCTCGAGCAATTGCTCGTTCTTGAGGCCGTGAGGATTGTTGCTGATTGATGCGTCTGTCATTTTGAGGTTGTCAGTGGTCGGTTGTCGGTAGTCCGTGCCGTTTCGTCCAGGCGATGAGCCGCAGACAACCGACAACAGACAACCGATAACTTAGAAATGAATCGCGTGTCCGGCCACGTCTTCCGCCGCTTCCATGAGCGCTTCGGAAAGTGTGGGGTGAGCGTGAATGGTTTTGGCGATCGATTCGGCGGTCGCTTCGAGCTCGAGAGCGGCGCATGCTTCGGCGATGAGCTCCGTGGCTTTCGGGCCGACGATGTGGACGCCGAGGATCTCGTCGTACTTCTCGTCGACGACGTATTTCACGAGGCCGTTCGCGTCGCCGAGGATCTTGCCTTTGGCGTTCGCGGTGAAGGGGAACCTGCCGATCTTGACCGCGTAGCCGCGCTCGATCGCGCGCTTTTCCGTGAGTCCGACGGAAGCGACCTCGGGATCGGTGTACGTGGCGTTGGGAACGTGGTCATAGTTGATCGGACGCGGGTTCTTGCCGGCCATGTGCTCGACGGCGAGGATGCCTTCCGCGGATGCGCAGTGCGCGAGCGCCGGCGTCGGGACGATGTCGCCGATCGCGTAGACGCCTTCTTCACCGGTGCGCATGAACGGATCGACGGTGATGTAGCCGCGCTTGTCCATCTCGACCTTGATGTTCTCGAGGCCGCAGTTGGCGGTGACGGGGCCGCGTCCTGTCGCGGAGAGCACGATCTCGGTCTCGATCGTCTGCTGTTTGCCTTTGGTCTCGACGACCGACTTCACACCGGTCTCCGTGACTTCGCAGGAGAGGACTTTCGCGTCGGTGAGGACGTCGATGCCTTTCTTCTTGAAGATGCGCGTGAATTCTTTCGCGATCTCTTCGTCTTCGATCGGGAGGAGCTGCGGCATCACTTCGACGATCGTGGTCTTCGTGCCGAAGCGAGCGAAGATCGAGGCGAACTCGCTGCCGACTGCACCTGCACCGATGACGAGCATCGAGGCCGGGATCCTGTCGAGCATGAGGATGTGATCGGAATTGATGATGCGCGTGCCGTCGGCCTTGATGTGCGGCAGGTCTTTCGGCACGGAGCCCATGGCCAGCAGGATGTGCTTGGTCTTGAGCTGTCTGCCGTCGACGTCAACCGTGTTGCGATCGACGACTTTGCCGAAGCCGGTGATGCGCTCGACCTTGTGCTTCTTGAAGAGGAACTCGATGCCTTTGGCGTTGGCGTCGACAACGCCCTGCTTGCGCTTCTGGACCTGCGAGAAGTCGATGGTGACGTCGCCGACCGTGATGCCGAAGTCTTTTGCCTTCTGGATCTTGGTCCAGACATCGGCATTTTCGAGGAGCGACTTGGTGGGGATGCAGCCGCGATGAAGGCATGTGCCGCCGAGGAAGGGGTCTTTCTCGATGACGGCGACCTTCATGCCGAGCTGTCCGGCGCGGATTCCGGCGACGTAACCGCCCGGACCGCTGCCGATGATGATGAGATCGTATTGCTGTTCTGACACGGAACCTCCGGTATGCGCATCTGCGACGCGGCGCGCATTATAGTCAGATGGCGCCACTGTCATCCCTCGCTCAACGCTCGGGATGACAGTTGGATGACAGTTAGCGGCGCATCCAGCCCGCGAGCAGCCGGAATGCGCCCGCGCCTCGCGAAAGCAGCAACGGTTTCACCGGCCGCAACATTCGCCGCAGCGCCGCGACGAGCGGCGAGCGATGACCTGGCGCTGGCGCCGCGACTGCTGCGTGAACGAGCGCGGGATCGAGGACCACGGGAAGTTCGCGGTCATCCGCGAGGTCGACGTGCACCCACGCTTCGCGCAGCCGCGCGTGCACGTAGTCTTTCGTTTGCGCGTGGAGATCGCGCACGGCGTCGGGTGCGCGGTACTTCGAGCCGTCGCGTCCGCGGCCGATCGTCGGATGCAGGTTGATCTCCCACGTCACGACGCGATCATCTTTGATGGCGTAGTCGATGCGGCCGTAGTCGACGCCGGCGATGGCGAAGATCTCGCGCAGTTGCTGCTCGTGCGGGTTGGTCTCCACGAACTCACGCTCTTCTGCGAGCGTCTCGCGTGTGTACTCGGTGCCGCTGCGTTTGAGCATCCAGTCGTGGCCGTAATCGAGGCTGCGCGGCAGGATCCGGTCGCCGATGATGAACGCGGCGTATTTGCGATAGACGCCGTTCGCGTCGGCGGTGTCGCAGAACTCGATCACGAGCAGCTCGTCGAACGCACGTCCGATGACGACGAGTCGTCCGATCCACGATTCGACTTCGCTCGCGTTGTGCAGAATCGGCGAGAGCGCGCCGTCGTGTGTGCGCTCGCCGCGGATGAAGACGGGATAGCGCAACGCGCTGAAGTCTTCGGATGCGCGCACCGCGCGATGAGGATTGCGGCCATGGCGCGAGAGCTCGGTCAACAGTTCGTAGCGTCGCAGCGTGCGTCCGGGGCGATTGAGGATGCGCACGCCTTCGCACGCCGCGAGTTGCGCGTGCAGCGATTCAACGAGCCGCTCCATCGCGGGACTGAGTTGTTCGAGCGCGGAAAAGACGTACGTGCCGCCGTGAAAACGAGTCGGCAGGTTTTCGTACGCGAGGATCTCGAAATGATTCGCGATCGAGGCGCCGCGCACGTCGAGATAGTTGTGGAAGAGGCATTCGTCCGCGGGCGCGAGAAAATGAATCACACCGCCACCGGCTGCGCCTGCGCCTGCCAGAGCCGCTGATAGGTCTCGCTGCGCTCGAGCAACTCGGCGTGTGTGCCGAGGCCGACGACGATGCCGTTTTCGATGACGAGAATGCGCGTTGCGTTGCGCAGTGTCGACAGACGATGCGCGACCGAGATCGCGAGACGTCCCGCCACCAGGCGATCCAGCGCGCGCTGCACACGAGCTTCGGCATACGAATCGAGGCTCGACGTCGCTTCATCGAGCAGCAGAATCGGCGCGTTCTTGAGGATCGCACGAGCGATGTTCACGCGTTGTGCTTCGCCGCGCGAGAGCGTGCGTCCTCCGTGTCCAACGCGCGTTTCGTAGCCCTGCGGCATGGCCATGATGTCGTCGTGAATCTCTGCAGCACGTGCAGCCGCTTCGACTTCGACATCGGTCGCGCCGGGCTTCCCGCGACGGATGTTGTCGGCGATCGAGGTCGTGAAGAGAAACGGATCCTGGGTGACGATGGCGAGCTTGTCGTGCAGGTCGGTGAGTTTGAACGAGCGCAGATCCTCGCCGTCGAACAGCACCGCGCCGCTCGTTGGATCGTAGAAGCGCGCGAGCAGATTGAGGAGCGTGGTCTTGCCGGAGCCGGATGGACCGACGATGCCGAGGATCTCGCCGGCGTGGACGTCGAAGTTGACGTTCTGCAGGACGGGATTGCCGGCGAACGAGAACCCGAGGTCGCGAACGGAGATCGTGTTCGGTGCGGCGGTGAGCGGACGCGCATCGGGACGATCGGCGACGTCGGGGCGTTCGCGCAGCATCTCATCGACGCTCGCGAGACTCGCGCCGTGGCGCTGCATCTCCATGAACGCGGCGTTGATGCTCTGCAGCGGTCCCTGCACCGCGCGTGCGGCCATCAGGAAGGCGAGCAGTTCGGGCCAGCCGATCTTGCCGGCCATGACTTGCAGGCCGCCGGCGATGATCACGATGACCATGCTCAGGCCGGCCAGCGATTCGAGCGCGACGCGCGCAAGCGCACGCACGCGTTCCATGTCGACGAGCTCGTCGAAGTAGCCTTGCGCGCGATCGAGCGTGCGATCGGTCTCCGTCTTCTCGGCTTCGTAGATCTTGATGATGCGGATGCCGTGGAGCAGCTGCAGGAGCATGTCGAAGATGGCCACGCTCTTTCTTCGCACGCCGAACGAACGGACCATCGTCTTGCGCGCGACGATCACGATCGGCAGCACCGCCAGCGGCACGAGCAGGAACGCCCAGAACGCGAGCGTCGGGCTGAGCATGATCGCCGCCACGAGCAGCCCGAGCGTCTGCAGGACTTCGAGCACCATGTTCGCGAACGAGACGACGATCATCCGCACGTGGACGACGTCCTGCCGCACGGTCTGTACGAGCTCGCCGTGCGTGCGGCGATCGAAGAAGCCGACGGAGAGCGTGAGGATGTGGCGGATCAGGCGATCCATCGTCCCGAGCTCGACGACGGCGACGATGCGCTGTTCGTTGACGCGGGCGGAGTAGTTGAGCAGAGCGGATCCGAGGAGCACGATGAGAAGAAGACCGACGACGGACCAGAGCGAGAGGCGGATGCCGTAGCGTTGCGCGAGGCCCGCGAAACCGGCGGCCTGTCCGAGGACGGCGGCGAGGAACTCGCGGATCAGAAGGATGCTGGCGGCGGTGAGTGCTGCGCGGCCGAGTGATGCGGCGGCGAAGCGCGCGAGAAGGCCGGGCTCGCGGCGGAGGAGCTGGAGCGGGAGAGCGAGTGCGCCTCTCAAGCCGCGTCCTCGATGGCGATCCCTTCGTCGAGCGGCGCGGCTTCGCGAGTCGAGCGCGAGAGGATCGTGGCCGCGCTCATGTCGCCGGTGACGTTGAGGAGCGTTTTGAAGATGTCGGGGATCGTGTTTGTCGCTTCGAGAATGACGACGCCTTCCATCGGAAGACCTGCTGCGAGATATGCGGGGAGTGTCGCGAACGCGGCACCGCCGTCCGGCACGCCCGCGGAGCTGAAACTGAGGAGCATCACGGTCGCGACGAAGATCACGATCGTCTCCACGCTCAGCTTCACGTTGTAGACGTGCGCGACGAAGAGCAGCTTCGCCATTGAGGAGATCGTGCGATTGAGCTTGAAGATCGCGACGGTCAACGGAAGGACGAAGCTCGTCGCCGTGGCCGGCAATCGGAGATGTCGTACCGCGCCTTCGATGAGCGCGGGCAGCGATGCGATGGACGAGCGCGTGCTCACCGCGACGAGTTGCGCGGGTGCGACGGCCTTCGCGAAGAGAAGCATGGAAACGCGGCCGAAGAGTGCAGTTGCCGGATAAAGCAGCAGCGTGAAGAGCAGGAGCAATCCCGACACGAGCACGATGAACGCACCGAACATCCCCGCCGCGCCCGCACCGGCGTGCAACGCGGGCGAGTAGGTGAGTGCAAAGACGCCGACCGGCGTTCCGATGAGAATCCATCGCACGACAGTGAACATCGCCGTCGAGAGCCCCTGTAGAAGTGTCGTGATGGGCAGGCGTTTGTCGTCAGGAAGACGCGTGATCGCGAGCGCGAACGCCGCGGTGAAGAGGAGGGTCGGCAGCAACTGGTTGCTCGACGAGCCGCCGCTGTTTGCCGCCTTCGGCATTTCACTATTCGAGCGCAGCGATGCGAGCGTCGCAGGATCCGCGTCGTACATCGCAACGAACGGCGGTGCGATCAGAAGCGTCAGCAGGGCGACCGATGCGAGCATCGCCGCGAACAGCAGCAGCGTCCGCAGTCCGAGCCAGCCCACCGACTCGCGAGAAGGCGCGCTCACGATCGCCGCAAGCAACTTCAGCACGACGAGCGGCAGCACCACCATCTTCAGCGCCGCCATCCAGAGAGCGCCGATCGGCTTGAGGATCTGTTCGAGCGTCGTGAACGCAGGCGCGCCGGACCAATGACCCCACGTGCCGAGCACGAGCGCCGCAGCAAGCGCGATCAACGACCAGGAAGTGAAGGATAAACGGGGGAGGGGGCGCCGCATCAATGCGGCAAGTCTAACTCGGGGGGTGTTGTCAGTTGTCGGTTGTCAGTTGTCTGCGGGGTTCATTCGAAAGCCACAGACATCCGACAACCGACAACCGAGAACGCTTGCCTATTTGCCGGCGCCCGCGGCGTCGACAATCTGGAACTGCTGCGTGTTCACCTTCTCATCGCCAATCCAAACCTCGGCGCGATAGTCGCCCTTTGCCCACGACTTGGTGTCGCCAGCCGTGAAGTTCAGGTACTTGTTTCCCGCCACGACCGGCTTGTTCTCTTCGCCGATCTTCGTCTCGTTCGGACCGTACCAGACCACCTTCACGGTCGATCCGGGAGGCGCGTCGCCGACTTCCATCGCCAGATGAATCGCCTGTCCCGGCGCGAAGTCATCGCCGCCGGTGCTGGCCACGATCGAACCATCCGGCGCGAGCTCGTGTCCAAGGGTGAAATCATCGAGCCACGTCTGCGCGGTGATCGGAGCTACGTCCGCGGGGCTGGCCGTACCCAGCTGCTCCACCGTCGTGGTCGCCGCGGGCGGCTCGGCCGTTTCATCGCGGCCACATGCGAGCGTCACGACCGTCAATGCCGCGACCGCCAATGCTGTCAAATTCTTATTCATACTTCCTCCTGAGGCTGCATAGAGCGAAAGCCATGCCCGGTCGTCACCGGAACGTTCGGGAGGCAAACGCGGTTCTGCGTGCTAAGCTCCGATGCCGTTTCCATCCGCTCAGAGAGAAAGTGGGATTAGTGAAAACAGAACGAATGAATACAGAGATCGTGTCTACGCTGGGTCCTGAACCGTGGAAGGCCCCATGGTGGAGAGTGGCGCAAGGCGGTCGCCCGACGTTCTTTTACCTCATCCTGATCCACATCCTGGCCCTGACCGGCCTGATTATGTTCCCGGTACCGGGATGGCCTGTCGCGATTGCAACGCTCGCGCTCGCCTGGCTCGGCGGCCTCGGCACCACGCTCGCGTATCACCGGTCGCTTGCACACACATCCGTGCGTCTGCACCCGGTCGTGCGCCACTTCCTGATCTTCTTCGCAATGTTCAATGGCTCGGGCTCGCCCGACAGCTGGACCGCGAATCACCGTCAGCATCACTCGCGCGTGGAGACGCCGGAAGACATCTCCAGTCCATGGATTGGCGGATTCTGGTGGGCGCATCTGCGCTGGCTGTGGCAGGCGGGTGAGATTCCGCTCGATCGCTGGTGCCCCGATCTCAACAAGCCGCAATACCGTTTCTGGAACCGCGCGCAGATCCCGATGCTGGCCATTGCTCTGTTCGCCGGCGTACCGTTCGGCTGGGCAGCGTTCTTCTGGCTGGGACCAATGCGCCTCGTGACGTCGCTCCACGCGCAGTGCTTCGTGAACAGCATCGCCCACATGCGCGAAGGCCGCAAAGACGGGGAGGACTCGTCGCAAAACATCACCTGGCTCGGCTTCCTGCACTTCTTCCAGGGCGAGAACTGGCACGAGAATCATCATTCGAAGCCGTCGTCCGCGAAGTTCGGCTGGACGTTCTGGCAGATCGATTTCGGCTGGTACGTCATCGTCGTGCTGGAGAAGCTCGGACTCGCGCACAACGTGAAGCGTCCGACGTTCCGCGCCGCGGAAACGGCGACTGTGAACACGAGTGATGACGATGCATCGATGGTCAACGCTGTGACCGCCGACGCGTAGATTTCTCAGCCTTCTCCCCTCGTGAGAGGGGAGAAGGCGCGCAGGCCTCTGACCGTACAACTTCATGGCGAGGTTTCTCGTGTGCTACTGCAATTCATGAAGGCAGGTCAGCCGTTGACTGAGTAAGCCAATGGCCTACACTCACACAGTGAAGGTCGTATGGGACTATGCCAAGAACGTCGCGAACCAGCGCAAGCACGGTGTCACCTTCGAAGAGGCCAGCGAGCTTTTCCAGTCGGGCGTCGACTACCTGGAGATTTTTGACGACGAGCATTCTGTCGCCGAGGATCGTTTCATTGCGATTGGCCCGATTCGGTGCGGACTTGTTCTTGTCATTTGGACGGAGCGTGACGAGGAAACGGTCCGGATTCTCAGCGCTCGCTGGGCAACAAAGAATGAGCAAACCCTCTACAACGATTACGCAGAAGGCACGCCATGACTGAAATCCCTGAGCTCACGACGAAGCAATTGGCCAAAGCCATTCCCGCGCAGCTGCGAAAACGGCTCATGCTCGGACAGTTCGAAACAGGTGAAGACATTGCCGCGCTTCGCAGATTTGTCGGACTCACCCAGACACAGTTTTCCCAGGCGATGGGAATCAGCGTTCATACACTTCGCAACTGGGAGCAGGGCCGTCGCCATCCTGATGGTCCGGCAATCGCTCTGTTGCGTATTGCGGCTCGTCATCCACGGATCATTCGCGAGAATCTCGAGTCTGCGGCCTGAACATCTGAATCCTGAAGTGCGGCAGCCGAAACTGCCGCACCCAAGACCTCACTGCGCAGGAACGTAGGTCGGATCGTTCGTGAGCATGTCGATCGCAGAACCGTACGCGGTCACGCGTCCCGTCCCACCCACCGCTTTCACCGTCACGCGCGCGTTGTAAATCGCGTCGGTGAGTCCGAAGTTCGCGACGGAGATCTGCTGGAACTCATTCGGTTGCAGGTTGATCGTGACCACCGGCGTGACGAGCGCATCGGGGATGATCAGGCTGACTTCCACGGACGTCGCCTGGCCTGCAGTCTCATTGAGACCGATGTTCGTGCGGATGCGCGAGGACTGTTCGACCTGCAGGATCTGCAAAGCGCGATCGTTGACGCCCACCGATTCCGCAGGTGTCACGCCCGGGACGAACTGGCCGTACGTGCCGCTCGCGGTGCTGTTGTACGTGCGCGCGGTTGCGTTGAGTTGCGTGTTCCCCGGCGTCGTCACGGCGATGGCGCCGCCGATGTTGCTCGACTGTCCGAAGAGGTTCACGAGCACGTTGTCGAGCACTTCGATCTCGCCGGCCTCGAGAATGATCTCGCGCGTCAATGCGGCGCCGGGATTGCGCTCCGGATAGAACGTCAGGGTTGCGGGTGTCGAGGTCGAGCCGGCGTTGAACACGCGCATGTCGGTTACCCAGAACGCGCCCGGATTGTTGAGATATGCGACGCCCGGCACGACGTATTTGTTCGACGTGATTGCGCCTTTCGGCACCGCCGAAACCAGCAGCGGATCATTCGTCCGGTTGTCCACCTCGGACACATAAGCCGTCACTTTGCCATCGCCGCTGACGACTTCGACTTCGACGCGACCGTCCTGCAGATTGTTAATGCCGTTCTGCGCGAGCATGCCGTTGAGCTGCTGATGCTCGCCGCCTTTCAGCGAGACCGGAATCGTCGCGAGCAGCGTGCTCGCGGTGTCGTACACGCGCACGGTCAACTCAGCCGGCGAGCCCGAGGCTTCGGCGAATCCGAAATTCGCTCGGAAGGCGCTCGATTGCGCGACCTGCTGCAAGGAGAGAATCGTCGGCAGCCCGCCATTCGCAGCCTTACCGACGAAATCGGAGAAGCGTACGGCCGGGATGAACTGACCGAACGTGCCGGTCGGTGTGAAGTTGTACGTGCGGCTCGAAGCCGCAGTCGTGAGATCGCGAATCACTGAAGCCGTTCCGGTCGATCCGAAGAAACCGACGTTCGCATTCGACGACGTCGTCAGCGGACGCACTTCGAGCATGCCGGTCGCACTCGACGTCGTGCCGGTGCCGAAGAGACTGGCGACGATGTCATCGAGCGCCATCGTGGCGTTCGGCGCGATCTCGATCGAGCTCGAACGTCCTGAAAGCGTGCCGTCCGTGAGTGATGGCGTGAAGTGCAGGTCGTAGCGCACGGTGTCGGCGGTGAGATTTGTGACACGGATGTCGGACTCGAACAGTGAATCGTTCGCGCCCTGCGCGTGGCCAACGACCGGGAAGATGAGCGAGTCGGGCGGCGGTGTGCCTTTGCCGACCGGCAGAACGGGCGTCACGAGACTGATCGACAGCGGAATCGTGCTGATCGTCCCGGCCTGCGATGCAACGCCGCCATTCGCGGAGCCGCCGGTGTACTGGATCTTGATCGTGCCGGTGTTGGTGCCGAGTGCGAGAACGCGCGGATCGGCGGTGACGGTGGCGGTGAGACCTTCGATCGGCAACGTGCCCGACGACGGCGTGACCGTCAGCCACGGCTTGTCGGTCGTGATCGTGAACTGCAGCGGCGACGTGGAGCCGGGGAGGAAGATCGTCTGCACGACGTTGCCTGCCGCGCCGATCTCGGAGCTGGCGTTGTTGGTGCGCGGCGCAACGATGAAGACGCCGACGGCTTCGGAGTACGGACCGCGATCCTCGCTGCAATCGCTGACGCCGCGGACGCGATAGAGGAACTGCTGCGGCGGACCGTTGACCTCGTGCGTGAACGCCATGACCGGCACGTCGGCCGTCAGCGTCGTGGCGTTCGCGAAGTCGAGCGACGTCGACTCCTGCACTTCATAGAACTGCACGTTCGGCACCGGCGTCCAGCGCAGGTTGTACGTCGTGTTCGAGAGTCCCTGCCCGATGACCTGCGCCTTCGGCTGCTGCGGCTTGCCACACGGCAGAGCCGCAATGACGACGATCTCGCCGCGCGCGGATTGCGTCGGAGGGCAACCCTCGAACTGCGCCTCGACGAAGAACTCGTACGTTCCGACCGGCAGCACGACATCAGCGCTTGCCTCGGTCGTCGACGCGATGATGCTCGGATCGCTGCCGCCCTGGCG
>DASYLL010000453.1:0-15467 GCA_036009605.1 Thermoanaerobaculia bacterium
CGGACAACCGACAACCGACAACCGACAACCGCCCGAGCGCCAGCGAGGAGCGTCATGCCTACGCTGACGTTCTCTCAGCTCGCCGAAATGATCGGCGGCACGGTCGTCCAGGGCGGTGACCTCACTTCCTCAACCGTCGTCATCGACTCCCGAGTCGTGAAAGACGACTCCGTCTTCTTCGCCATCACCGGCGAGCGTCTCGACGGACATCAGTTCGTGCCGCTGGCGCTGCAGACCGCGCGCGGTGCGGTCGTGTCGCAGGTTCCCGCGAATTTGCCGTCGGGCAAAGGCATCGTTCGCGTTGACGACACGACGAAGGCACTGCAGAAGCTCGCGACTTCGATTCGCGAGCGCTACCCTTTTCTCCTCATCGGCGTCACCGGCTCGGCCGGCAAGACCACGACGAAAGAGATGATCGCCACGCTCGCCGAGACCGAGCGCCGCACGTGGAAGTCCTGGGGCAACTTCAACAATCAGATCGGCGCGCCGCTCTGTCTCGACAACACGCCCGATGCCGCACAGGTCGTCGTCAGCGAGATGGGGATGAATCACGCCGGCGAGATCGCGGAGATCGCGGGCCTCATGCGCCCGAACGTCGGCGTCTACACGAACATCGCGCCGGTCCACATCGAGTTCTTCGGCACGATCGAAAAGATCGCCGCCGCGAAACGCGAGCTGCTCGAAAATCTCGCACCGGGCGGCACGGTCGTCATCAACAACGACAACGAGCACGTCGTCGCCATCAGCGAGAACTACGACGGTCCCAAAGTCACGTACGGCATCGAGCACGACGCCGACTACCGAGCCCGCGACATCCGCGAGCGCGGCCTCCTCGGCACCCGCTTCATGCTCGAAGCCGAAGGCACGACACGCGATGTCGAGCTCGTACTTCCCGGACGACACAACCTCGACAACCTCCTTGCGGCGATCGCAACCGCGCGCGCGATCGGCATCTCATGGGAAGGCATCGAGCACGGCATCGCGAACGTGCAGCCTGCGTATCACCGCGGCGTGATCATTCCGCTGCAGAACGGCGCGACGATCTACGACGACACATACAACTCGAATCCATACGCGCTCGCGCGCACGCTCGAACTGATGACGCAGGCCGACGCGCGCGGACGCCGCATCGCCGTCATCGGCGACATGCTGGAGCTCGGTGAACAGGAACTGCAGTTCCATCGCGACGCCGGCAAAGGCATCCCGAAGTCGATCGACGTCGTGATCGCCGTCGCGAGGCCCGGCAACGACGCGCGCTCACACGCACTGCTCGAAGGCGCACGCGAAGCGGGCTTCGCGGATGACTCGCTCCATCAGTTCGCAGACGCAAGCGCGGCCGGCGAGTTCCTGAAAACGTTCCTTCGCGAAGGCGACCTCGTGCTCCTCAAAGGCTCGCGCGGCGTCGGCCTCGACAAAGCCATAGCCATGCTCGAAACCGACAACCGAGAACCGAGAACCGACAACCGTCACGGAGGCGAAAACTAATGCTCTATCACCTCCTGTATGCGCTACGCGACGTCTTCGTCGGCTTCAACGTCTTCCGGTACATCACGTTCCGGACCGCCTTCGCCGCGCTGACCGCGCTGCTCATCTCCTTCATCCTCGGCCCGTGGCTGATCGAGCGGATGCGCCGTATCAAACTCGGCCAGTACATCCGCGAAGAAGGTCCGAAGTCGCATCAGGTGAAAGCTGGAACGCCGACGATGGGCGGCCTGCTGATCAACGTCGCGATTCTCATCCCGACGATCCTCTGGGCGGACATCAAGAATCCGTACATCTGGATCATCCTCTTCATCACCGCGGCATACGCGGCCATCGGTTTCGTCGACGACTATCGCAAGCTCGCCAAGAAGCAGAACCTCGGCCTCACGACGAAACAGAAGTTCGGCGCGCAGTTCGCCGTGGCGCTGCTCGCCGCGCTCGCGATCGCGTACCTGCCGATGCTGAAGAACAACTACTCGACCGCGATCACGTTCCCGTTCCTCAAGGACGTGGCGCTGACGCTCGGGATCCTCTACATCCCGTTCGTCATGGTCGTGCTGGTCGGTTGCTCGAACGCGGTCAACCTGACGGACGGCCTCGACGGACTCGCGATCGGCTCGGTCCTCATCGCGGCCGTCACATACACGGTGCTCACGTATGCCGCCGGCCACGCACGCATTGCCGACTACCTGCACATTGCCTGGGTGCCGCAGACCGGGGAACTGGCGGTGTTCTGCGGAGCGATGGTCGGGGCATCACTCGGATTCCTATGGTTCAACGCGCATCCCGCGGAGATTTTCATGGGTGACGTCGGGTCGCTCGCACTCGGCGGCGCGATCGGTTGCCTCGCCGTGATGATCAAGCAGGAACTGCTGCTCGTGCTCGTGGGCGGGCTGTTCGTGCTTGAAGCGCTCTCCGTGATCCTGCAGGTCGCGTCGTTCAAGATCACCGGCCGCCGCATCTTCAAGATGTCGCCGCTGCATCACCACTTTGAACTGTCGGGCTGGAAGGAAACAAAAGTCGTCGTCCGCTTCTGGATCATCGCCGTGATCTTCGCGATGCTCGCGCTGGCGACGCTCAAACTGCGATGACCTGGCACACTCTCATCGTCGGCGCGGGAAAGTCAGGAGTCGCCTCCGCGAACTTCCTCGCAGCACGTGGCGAGTCCGTCGTGTTGACGGACGCCGCCGCGAATCCGCTGCTCACCACGGCGCTCGATGAACGTGTGCAGACTGCATTCGGAACGGACGACGTTGCGTTGCTCGACGGCGTCTCGCAGATCGTCGTCAGCCCCGGTGTGCCGCTGACGATTCCGCTGTTGCAGCGCGCGGCCGAGAACGCGATCCCGATCATCGGCGAGATCGAGCTCGCGTTTCGCCATCTCAACGGAACCGTCATCGCCATCACCGGCTCGAATGGCAAATCGACCACGACCGCGCTGATCGGAGAAATCCTCAAAGTCGCCGGACGCCAGCCGATCGTTGCCGGGAACATCGGCACGCCGCTCATCTCCACACTCGATCTCGAACGTCCTCGCACCTACGTGCTCGAACTGTCGTCGTTCCAGCTCGAGACCGTCGACACGTTCCGCGCAAACGTTGCGCTGCTGCTGAACATCACGCCCGATCACATGGATCGCTACGTGACGTTCGGCGATTACGCCGCGGCGAAGGAACGCGTCTTTCGCAATCAGACTGCGAACGACACCGCGATCCTCAACACGTCGATCGACGATGCGCCGCGAACGGTGCGCGTCTGGAAGTTCTCATCGACCGAAACCGTCGAGATCGGCGCATGGGTCGATGGCGACGAGCTCGTGATGTCCGCCGGCGACACGGAACGCCGCATTCCGCGCAGCGCGCTCAAATTACAGGGACAGGCGAACGCCGAGAACGCACTCGCCGCGTGGCTCGCCGCGCGCGCAATCGGCGTCAACGACGTCGACGTGCAGATCGCATTCGGCACCTTCGCCGGACTGCCGCATCGCATGGTCCTGGTCCGTGATCTCGACGGCGTGCAGTGGATCAACGACTCGAAAGGGACGAACGTCGACGCCACTCTGAAATCGCTCGAAGGCTTCCCCGGCTCGAGCGTGATTCTGATCCTCGGCGGCAAGGACAAAGCCGGCGAGTTCGAGCGGATGCGCGACCTCGTGCAAACGAAAGCGCGCACGATCCTCACGATCGGCAAAGCAGCGGACCGCATCGCCGAAGCCCTGCAGGGCACGAGCGAGATCGTCTCCGCTGGCGACATGCAGAACGCAATCGCGTGGGCGCGCGAGCACGCGAAATCAGGCGACACCGTCCTGCTCTCGCCCGCATGCGCGAGCTTCGACCAGTACCGCAATTTCGAGCACCGCGGCGATCACTTCGAAGAGCTGGTGAGGGCGCTATGAGCCGCCGGCTCACCTACGACACCTGGCTCTTCTCCACCGCCATGCTCATCCTGGTGGTCGGGCTGGTCATGATCTACAGCGCGTCCGCGATGATCGCGACGCAGCGCTTCGGCCATGGTCCGTACTACTTCCTCATCCGCCAGGTCGTGTTCCTCGCGGCGGGCGGCGCGGCGATGTTGTTTCTCATGCACGTCAACCCGGAGATGCTGCGGCACCGCCGCGTCATCTACGGCGGACTGGCCCTCGTCGCTCTTGGATTGGTCATCGCGTTGTTCCAGTCGCCCATCAACGGCACGCATCGCTGGATCCAGTTCCCGTGGTTTCAACTGCAACCATCCGAGTTCGCGAAGCCGGCGATGATCCTCTTCATCGCCGCGTTCCTCGCGAAGCGCGACGAGCGAGTCAACGACCTCACCGCGACGCTGCTGCCGCTCGGTTTCGTGCTCACGCTCGTTGCAGGACTCGTGTTGCTCGGCCGTGATTTCGGCACAGCCACGACGCTCGTTCTCGTCGCCGCGGGGATGATCTTCGCGGCCGGCATCAGCTGGCGCTACATCGTCGGCATCGGCCTCGCGTTCATTCCGCTCGCCGGATACTTCGTGCTCAGCGCCGCGTATCGACGCGAGCGCCTGCTCACGTTCCTCAATCCCGAAGCCGATCCGCTCGGCAAGGGCTTTCAGCCGATGCAATCGCTGATCGCCCTTGGCACCGGCGGCTTCGACGGACTCGGCATCGGCAACGGAAGACAGAAGCTCTTCTTCCTCCCCGAGCCGCACACCGATTTCATTTTCTCGATCATCGGCGAAGAGCTTGGATTCGTCGGCGCGCTGCTGCTCCTCGGCGCATTCGCGCTGCTGGTGTGGCGCGGATTGCGGATCGCGCGACTCAGTCAGGATCGTTTCGCGTTCTTCGTCGCACTCGGATGCACGCTGATGATCGGAATTCAGGCATTGATCAACGTCAGTGTGGTGTTGTGTCTGGTCCCGACGAAGGGACTGCCGTTGCCGCTGGTGAGCTACGGCGGATCGTCATTGATCGTGAGTCTGATGGCAGTCGGCCTGCTGTTGAACTTTTCGCAGCAGTCAGGATAGGGACAGGGTGGGCGTGATGGGCGTGAAGACATTGATGATTGCGGGAGGCGGGACGGGGGGACACATCTACCCCGCGATCGCCATCGCGCGCGAGTACCTCTCGCGCGATCCCGAGCGCACTGTCGTCTTCGTCGGCACTGCACGCGGTCTCGAAAAAACGATTGTCCCCAAAGCCGGCTTCCCGCTCGAGCTCATCGATGTCGCGGGACTCAAAGGCATGCGCGGACTCAATCTCGTCCGCAACATTCTTCGTCTGCCACTCGGCTTCATCCAGGCGTGGAAGCACGTCGGACATCACCGCCCGAATGTTGTTCTCGGCGTCGGCGGCTATTCGTCCGGTCCCGTGCTCGTCGCCGCAAAATTGCGCGGCGTCCCGACGATCATTCACGACGCAAATGCATTTCCGGGACTCGCAAACCGCGTCCTCGCACGCTGGGTGACCACAGTTGCAGCCGCGTTCGCAGAAGCCCTCCCACGCATGAAGCGAACGGATGGCGTCGTGACTGGCAACCCGATTCGCAAAGAATTCTTCGATCTCGGCGCGACAGTCAGACAACCGACAACCGACAACCGACAACGCCTCCTGATTTTCGGAGGCTCGCAAGGCTCGCGAATCCTCAATGACACGATGACCGCGGCACTCCCGCATCTCGCGCCATTGCAGGGCAAGCTCGAGATCGTTCATCAGACCGGACCGAACGAGCTTGCAAAAGTGCAGGGCGCGTATCAACAATCGCCGTTCGCGAACGCGCGTGTCGTCCCGTATCTCGATCCGATGGCCGATGAGATTGCGGCCGCGGATCTCGTCGTTTCGCGCGCGGGTGCGATGACGATCGGCGAGTTGGCAGCGATCGGTCGCGCGGCGATTCTCATTCCGTTTGCGCAGGCTACGAACAACCATCAGGAGCTCAACGCGCGCGTCGTCGAAAAAGCCGGCGGCGCCGTCGTCATCACCGAAGCCGAGCTTTCGTCGGAGAAGTTGGCGAAAGCGATTTCTGAAGTTCTGTCCGATCCACAACGCGCGCAACGGATGGGCACGTCATCGAAGACATTGGCCACGCCCGATGCGACAAAAAGCATTGTTGATTTGATCGAGAAAATTCAGAGAGATTAATCTACAATTTCAGGGAAGCCGATCAGGATGATTTTTGATCAAATTAGAACCATTCATTTCGTCGGCATTGGCGGGATCGGAATGAGTGGACTTGCGGAGATCCTGAATGGCGCGGGAATCCGAGTGACGGGCTGCGATCTGAAGCCTTCGTCCGCGACTGACCTGCTGGCCAGTCGTGGGATCGCCGTCACTATCGGACACGACGCCTCGCACGTCGAAGGGAACGACCTCATCGTCATCACCTCCGCTGTTCGCGGCGAGCATCCCGAAGTAGACGCCGCGCGCATGAAGGGCATCCGCATCATGAAGCGCTCCGAAGTCCTCGGCGCGATCGTGAACGAGAAGCGATCGATTGGCGTGGCTGGCACGCACGGCAAGACCACGACCTCCGCGATGATCTCCGTCGTCCTCGAAGAAGCAGGACTCGATCCCACCATCCTCGTCGGCGGCATGGTCCGCAACATCAAGACGAACGCAAAACGCGGCGCCGGCGAGCTGCTCGTCGTCGAAGCGGACGAGTACGACCGCACGTTCCATCATCTCCATCCGGAGATTGCCGTCGTCACGAACATCGAGGCCGACCACCTCGAGTACTACAAAACGCTCGAGAACATTCACGAGGCCTTTCGCATCTTCGTCGGCGGCATCAGGAAACACGGCGTCGTGATCGGCTGCTGCGATGATGAAGACGTCGCGCGTCTGCTGCGTCACGCGGAGCAGCGTCGCGTTGGATACGGACTCTCCGAAGGCGCCGACCTGCGCGCGGTGAACCTCGAGTTCTCCGAGCGCGGCTCTTCATTCGAAGTTCCGGGCGTCGGATTCTTCAAGCTCTTCATTCCGGGCGAGCACAACGTGCGCAATGCGCTGGCTGCGATCGCAGTCGGACGCGAGCTCGGCATCGACGCAGAATTGATCGCTTCCGGACTCGCCAAGTTCCTCGGCGTCGATCGTCGCTTCCAGATTCTCGGCAGCTATCAGGGCGCGATCGTCGTCGACGACTACGCGCATCATCCGACCGAGATCCGCGCGACGCTCGAAGCAGCACGCGGCGGCTATCCCGATCGTCGCGTCGTCGCATTGTTCCAGCCGCATCTCTATTCGCGCACGCGCGATTTCGCGAAGGAGTTCGGCGAGGCGATGCGCGTGGCCGACGTTCCGATCATCGCGCCGATTTACGCCGCTCGCGAGCAGCCGATCGAAGGTGTGTCCGCGAAATTGATCACGGACGCGACTCCCGGAGTCGAGTTCCTCGATCGCAGTCACGCGCAGATCGTGAATGAGCTGCGCCGCCGTCTGCGGCCGGACGACATCTTCATCGCCATGGGCGCGGGCGACGTACACGAGATCGCCGAACAACTCGTGCGAGGGGAGGACGGTTGAACTTCGACACGACCGCTTCGCGATTCCTCCGTCCGCCCGACGTCACGCGTCTGCGCCGCAATCAGCGACGCATTCAAGTGCACCGGCTGTTCATCATTCTGCGCAACGTCGCATTGGTCGCCGCGATCATCGGTGGCGCGGTGTGGGCGTATCGGCACACGCAGTCGAACGAGCGTTTCGCGGTGCGTACGATCGAGATCGACGGCGCCGTACACACGCCGCGCGTCGCGCTCGATCTCGCCACGCAGCGCTACGTCGGCCTCAATCTCTTCCAGATCGACATCGAGCGCGTGCAGGGCGACCTCGGCGGACTGGGATGGGTGCGCCGCATCGACATCGAAAAGAAGCTGCCCGACACGCTGCGCATCAAGATCAGCGAGCGTGTGCCTGTCGCGCTCGTGCGCACCGGCGAGCGGCTGCTTTATGTCGATGAAGAAGGGACCGCGTTCGCGGAGCTCAACGCTTCCGTCGGCGATGGCGATCTGCCGCTGATCAGCGAAGCGTACGGTCCCGAGCTCATTCGCACCGTGGCGCTGCTGCGCGACCTGCAATCGCGCGATCGCGAGCTTTACTCGCGCGTGTCCGAAGTGTGGCCGATTCCGCCGCGCGGCTTCGCGATGTACGACCGCCAGATCGGTGCGGTGATTTACGCGAATGCCGAAGACGTCGTCGCGAAGTGGCGGAATCTCTATTCGGTCCTGCACGCCGAGAACAACCCGAAGATCGAGTACGCGGACCTCCGGTTCGCGGATCGAGTGATCGTAAAACCCTTGGAGCCAACTCATGTCCAGAACTGAAGACAAGTACATCGTCGCCCTCGACATCGGAACCTCGAAAGTCTGCACGCTCGTCGCGGAGATCAGCGAACGCGGGCAGCTCGAGATCATCGGCAAAGGCACGTCGCCGATGAAGGGCACGCGCCGCGGGAACATCATCAATCTCGATCAGGCCATCGAGGCCGTGAAGAAAGCGGTCGATGAGGCCGAGGTGATGGCCGGGCTGCAGATCGAGTCGGTGTACGTCGGCGTGTCGGGCGATCACATCCGCTCCGTCAACTCGCGCGGCGTCGTGTCCGTGATGGGGAAACACAAAGAGATCGGCCGCGAAGACATCGATCGCGTGATCGAAGCCTCGAAGTCGATCAACATTCCGGCGGAGCTCGAGCTGCTGCACGTGATCCCGCGGCAGTTTGTCGTCGACGGACAGGACGGCATTCACGATCCGATCGGCATGACGGCAACGCGGCTCGAAGCGAACGTACACATCGTCACCGGCGCGCGCACGCACCATCAGAACGTGCTCACATGCGTGAACAAAGCGGGCATCGCAGTACAGGAGCTCGTGCTCGAACAGCTCGCGGCCGCGGAAGCGGTGTTGACGCAGGACGAGCGCGAGATGGGTGTGCTGCTGATGGACATCGGCGGCGGCACGACCGATTACGCGGTGTTCCTCGAAGGCAACGTCGTGCATACGAACGTGCTGCCGGTCGGCGCGGGTCACTTCACGAGCGACATCTCGGTCGTGCTCCGCACGCCGATGGAAGACGCGGAGCGGATCAAGAAGCGTTACGGCTGCGCGCTTTCGTCGCTCGTGACGAGTGACGATCCGATCGAAGTGCCGACCGTTGGTGGACGCGCGCCGAAGATTCTTTCGCGTCAGGAGCTGACTGGCATTCTCGAGCCGCGCGCGGCCGAGATTGCGAAGCTCGTGTATCGCGATCTCGAAAAAGTCGGTCTCGACAAAGAGATCCGCTCGGGTGTCGTCCTCGTTGGCGGCGGCGCCGAGATGGAAGGCATGGTGGAGATGGTCGAGCAGGTCTTCGATCAGTCGGCGCGCAAAGGCGTGCCGCGCGGATTCGGTGGACTGGCCGACACCGTGAGCGGTCCGGAGTGGGCGGCTGCAGCGGGACTGCTGTTGTGGGGATTGCGTACGGAATCGAAGGTACGGGCGCGCCGCCCGCGCAAGGGTTTGGCGAAAGTGGCGGACTCGGTGAAGTCGTGGTTCGCCTGGGCGTGATGAGGAATGTTGTCGGTTCTCGGTTGTCGGTTGTCTGCACAGTTTGTCGGGAATCTCAGACAACGGGGCAACCAATAAAAGTTGTTGGAACGCTGCACAAAAACTCGTTACTATTCCGGGAGACGGTAAATGATCATATTTGACGAACGACCTGGCGACGGAACGCTCGCGGTCACGCTCACCGAGGAGTTGCAGCTCGGGGCGAAGATCAAGGTCATCGGGGTTGGTGGGGGTGGTGGGAACGCCGTCAACCGGATGATCCAGGCAGGCATCAAAGGCGTCGAGTTTCTCGTCGCCAACACCGACCTGCAGGCCATGCGCGCGTCGCTCGCACCGACCAAGCTGCAGATCGGCGGCAAGCTCACCAAAGGCCTCGGCGCAGGCGCCAATCCCGAGATCGGCCGCAACGCCGCGCTCGAAGATACCGAGCGCATCCTCGAGGCGCTCAGCGGCGCCGACATGATCTTCATCACGACCGGTATGGGTGGCGGCACCGGTACTGGCGCGGCGCCGATTATTGCGTCGCTCGCGGCGGAGCTCGGAGCGCTGACCGTTGCAGTCGTGACGAAGCCGTTCGGCTTTGAAGGTAAGCGTCGCCGCGTGCAGGCAGAGCAGGGGATCCGCTCGTTGCGCGACACGGTCGACACGCTCATCACGATTCCGAACGAACGGCTGTTGAACTTCGTCGAGCGCGGTACGTCGCTCAACGACGCGTTCAAGATCGCGGACGACATTCTTCGTCAGGCGGTGCAGGGCATTTCCGATCTCATCACGGTCCCGGGCGAGATCAACCTCGACTTCGCGGACGTGAAGACGATCATGCACGGCATGGGCATGGCGCTCATGGGCACGGGCGTGTCGTCGGGCGAGCATCGCGCCGTCGAAGCCGCGCAACGCGCGATCTCCTCGCCGCTGCTCGAAGAGGCGTCGATCGAAGGCGCGAAGGGCGTGCTGATCAACGTCACCGGCGGTCCGGACATGACGTTGTTCGAAGTACACGAGGCCGCGTCAATCATTCAGGAAGCGGCGGACGAGGAAGCGAACATCATCTTCGGCACGGTCATCGATCCGCGCATGAAGGACGAAGTGAAGGTAACGGTCATCGCCACCGGTTTCGATGCGGCGACGAAAGGCCTGCTCAACACGCGCGGCGAATCGTTGTCGAATTCGAGTCCGTCGCGCGGACGCGAACAGGTGTCGGCGGGAATTCCGTATCGCCCGTTCGCGCCGAAAGACATCGCGGCGCAGCATGAAGCCGATCCGCAGCCGCAAGCGCAGGTCGGCGCGGAAGGAGAGATCTACGATCCGCCCTTTTTTCGCAGAGGCTTTACGCGAGCCGACGGCTCCGGTGGTTTCGGGCCGATGGCGTCGAGTGATTTCGGCAATGACCTCGATATTCCGACGGTGATCCGCAACTTGAGCGACTAAAGAATGTTGGCGGCCGGGGTTCGCCCCGGCCAGGCGCATCCCTCCTGTGCGCCGGGGGATCCTGGGGAGAGGGACCCGGGATCGCTGCTCCCCGGGCTGCAGTTCTTCCGACTGCAGCCCGGTTTTTTTAGCGAACGTATCCGTTCTTCTTCAGCATCGCGACGATCGCGCGCGCATTCTCTTCCGCGGTCGCGTTGACGGTGTCCAGTGTCAGTTCCGCCGCGTCCGGGCGTTCGTACGGATCATCGACGCCGGTGAAGCCGCGAATCTCGCCGCGCATCGCTTTCGCGTACAGGCCCTTTTCATCGCGCGATGCGCAGACTTCGAGCGGCGTGTCGACGAAGACTTCGAGGAACGCGTCCGCGCCGACCATCGAGCGAACGGCGCTGCGTGTCGCGGTGTACGGACTGATCGCCGCGCAGATCACGGCGCCGCCGTGGCGCACGAGCTCCGCGGCGACGAAGCCGATGCGGAGGATGTTCGTATCACGATCATCTTTCGAGAAGCCGAGGCCTTTGGAGAGATGCGTGCGGACGACGTCGCCGTCGAGCAGCGTGACCTGGCGTCCGTGGCCGAGGAGAAGGCTGAGCAGGATGTTCGCGGTCGTCGATTTGCCGGCTCCGCTGAGGCCCGTGAACCAGATGCAGAAGCCCTGGCGATGGCGCGGCAGATACGTTTCGCCGAGGATTGCGGCGACTTCGGGACGCGTGAACCATTCGGGGAGCGCGCGGCCTTTGCCGAGAAACTCATCGCGCACCTGCGTGCCGGAGAGCGAGCGCGTTTTGGTTCCGGGTGACAGCTTCGCGGCTTCTTCGTAGCGATCGCTTTCCTCGTCGTACACGAGCTCCTGGAACGGCACCATCTTCATGCCGAGCTCCGCTTCGTGCGCGGCCATCAACTCCTGCGCATCGTACGGTCCGTAGAAAGGGCGGCCCTGCGAGTCGATGCCGGGGCTGGCGTGATCGCGTCCGACGATGAAGTGGTTCGCGCCGTAGTTGCGGCGGATGAGTGCGTGCCACAGCGCTTCGCGCGGACCGGCCATGCGCATCGCCAGCGGCAGCAGCGAAAGCAGCACGCGCTGCGGATCGAAGTAGTGCTCGGTCAATGCGACGTACGTGCGCACGCGCGTGTAGTGATCGACGTCGCCCGGCTTGGTCATCCCGACGACGGGATGAATCATCAACACGCCATCGACCGCCTCGGCCGCGCGTCGCACGAGCTCTTCGTGCGCGCGATGCATCGGATTGCGCGTTTGAAACGCGACGACGTTTGCGCGTCCGCGCTCTTCGAGCAGCGCGCGCACTTCTGTTGGTGTGCGCCGCAGTTCGGAGAAGTCAACCCGCGTGGGAAGCTTGAGCACGCGAAGACGGCCGCTGATGTTGAAGCCTCCCCAGCTCTCCATCTCGGCGACGAGTGGATGGCGACGATCGGTCGTGCGGAACACTTTCGCCGCGACGTCTTCGAGGTTCCACTCGAACACTTCTTCGATCGTCATCACCGCAAGAAGCGCGTTGTCCGAGCCACGCAACGCAACCTCGCCTGCAGCAGGTTTCTCGTCGACCGTGAGCGTTACCGGAATCGGGAAGAGCGTGCCGTTCGCGAGACGCATTTCTTCGACGACGCGTTCGAAGTCAGCCTTGCCCATGAACCGGTCGAGGGGCGAGAAGGCGCCGGTAGCGAGCAGTTCGAGATCGCAGGTGGCGCGTTCAGTGAGCGTGATCGACGGAAGGGTCGATGCGTAGCGAGTGAGCTCGGCGGAGGAGTCAGCGGGCTCGATCAGGTTGACGAGAGCGCCGCCGTAGGGAGGGATCAGAATCGACATGGGCCGCGCATTGTAGCCGGGGCGCGACGGGCGGCGAAGAGGAGAAACCTCCCCTTCGCCGCGGATGCGATTCGAGACTTACTGCATCGACAGAAGCACGAGGATGTCGCCCGTGCCTTTGTCGAGTGATTCCAGCGCCTTGCCGATGATGGTGCCCGGGCGGTGGATGGCGACGCCCATGACATCGACCGGAGTGGACTTCATGGCCATGCCCGAGTTTCCGCTGGTCACGAGGAGGTCGCCGATGCGAATCGGGTTGCGGGTGGCGTCGACTTTGACGCGCACGCGGCCCATGGTCGCGATCTGCTCTTTCTCCGGACCGCTGACGCCGAGGGTGATGCCCGGCTGCGGGGAGACGACGCCGGCGACCATCGAGTCGTACTCGCGGCTGCTGGCCATGACTTCATTGGTGCGCTCGGGATTGAGGACGACGACCGTTCCCGGTGCGAGGTCCGACGAGGAGGGAACCCACTCGGCGACGTCCTGGTAGGTTGCCGTGATGTTCGTGCCGGAGAGAACACCTTCGATGTGGGTGTTGCCGACGACGTGCATCTTGTACGCGGGATTCGGAGTGTACGTTCCGACGCCGACCCGGCCGGAAGCTCCCGGAGCGAAGTAGACCGCGCCGTTGACGCCGACTGCGAGGGGGCGCGCGGTGCTGCCGTCGAGGGAGACGGCGTCCAGCGACGCATAGTCGGCGAAGAACATCATGCGGAACAGCGGCGCAGTGAGGTTTCCGCTGTCGCCGAACCAGAGCTGGCGGTTGTTGGTGCGGTTGACACCGAGGTAGACGCCGATGCCGTTCGTGGACGTTTCGTTCTGGTAGTACTCGGTGCCGCTCAGGTGAATGCGGGGTGCGTGTACCGTGTCGGCGAGCTCGAGCTTGCCAGTCGCGGTGGCCACGCCGAGTGCAAGGCGACCGGCTGCCGTGACACGAGCACGCTCGACCTGATCGGGGGTTTTCACGATGGTGTCGGCACCGGCGGCGGAGACGAGCTCCTGGGCGGAAAGCGGCACCATCAAAGTCAGGACGAAGGCTGCAACGAGAAGACGATAACTCATGGGTGATGCTCCTTTTCGGCGTCGGTGTTCATCGTGAGACACCTCCAGCGGAGTGTTGATTCCCGAAACGATTCCTGACGCTGCGTGGACGCCTGCACGGCAATCGCCGGGATTTGCTGCGCGTCCTCTCCGAGTCCGCAGGATAGACGATCGGTTGGTCGGGCACAAGGCGGCTCATGGTGACGCAGCTCACAATGCTGAAAGGATGTGCCTGAAAAGCAAAACGGCCGGCGTTTCCGCCGGCCGTTTTGTCGTGGTGCAGGAAGTTTGTTAGTGATTCTTCTCGAGCTCGTTCACTTTTTTCGAGAGCTCATCGATCGTCTTCTGCTGTTCCTGGACGACCTTGGTCAGCGTGGCGACGATGTCCATCGGGCTGAGGTACTTCCGGTCTTCCGAGGTCTGCGCAACGAGCTCCGGCACATCCTCGGCGATGAAGCCGACGTACTGTTCATTCGGCTCGCTGAGGTAGTTGTAGCGAACAGGCTTGAGGGCCGCGACCGCCGCCATGGCTTCTTCGGCGGAAAGCTCGGCGATGTTGTTCTTGAACGAACGGCTCGAGCCGTTGGTCCAGACGCCGCCCGTGGTCACGTGCGCGCCGTTGCCGTCGCCGGCGCCGGCATCACCGACCTGGAACGGGAACGCCGAAGAGAACGTAGCGACGCCGACATTGCCGCCGAGACCGTTGAGCGAAAGCGTCTTCGTGGTGTTGCCGTTGGTTGCAGTCGCGGAGATCTCACCGGCGTTCGGGTAGATGCGAATGGCCTGATTGGTCGCGTTCTGCGTCAGGGCCGACGTGTCGGCGATCCACAGCTGGCGATTCAGGCTGCGGTTGACGCCGAGTACGAGCGCCACACCCTCGGTGTCGGTGTTGCTTGCCTGATAGAACTCCTGTCCGGTGAGCGCGATCTTCGCTTTGACCTGAGTCGCGTCGCTCACGTCGAGGGACGTGTTGGCGTTCGGGCTGGCGGTGCCCATACCGATGTCGCCGTCCGAGCTGATGTCGAGCGAGCTCGTCGGAGCGCCGGGACGAATGCGGAACGAGAGCAGCGAGCCGCCCGTCACGTCGCGAACGAAGAAGTTCGCTTCGTTGCCGGCAACGTCCCACGTCTGCGCGGTGAAGCCGCCGGCGTTGCTCTGTTCCAGACGGAGCGCCGGAGTATCCGTGTCCGTCAGGTGCAGATCGAGCACAGGGGCCGAATTGCGGAAGCCGATCCGGCCGGTGCTGTCGACGAAGAGGGAGTTCGTTGGCGAGGCGCCTTCGATCTTGAACGGCGTGGTGACCGCGGAGGAATCTTCGACGGAGAGGTAGTTCGCACCACCGCTGGCCGAGTCATTCGCGATGATCCGCCAGTCAGTGGCGGGGAAGCCCGCGGACGCCGAGGTGTCGTCGAAGTGGATCCGAAGGTTGTTCTCCTTCAGACGCAGCGTATCGAAGCCGAAGCTCTCGTTATTGACGCAATCGAAACCGGTGCAGATGCTGCCCTGCACGATGAGGTCATCGGCGATCACCTGGTCTTCGGCGGCGATGCCACGCGGCTTGATGGTGGTCGCTTCGGTCGCGAATCCACGCGCTCCGGCCGTTGCCGAGTCGTTGCTGTCTGCTTCGACGAGGTCCGGCGACACGATCATGCCGTTGAGAATCGTGATGGCTCCCGACTGTTCCTGCACCACGATGCC
>DASYLL010000454.1:0-13731 GCA_036009605.1 Thermoanaerobaculia bacterium
CCGTCATGTCCGTTATCGACGATCCGAACGCGCGGGTAACGCAGATCACGTTTCACGAGACGATGCAGGCGGAGATTCGTTTCGCCGACGGACGCGAGGTCGTCTGGAGCGGACCGCTCGCGACGGAGCTGCGCGAGGCGATGCAGACGGCGGTGATGCGCGGTTTCGCGCGCAAACGTCGCGGCAGTTCGGGACCGAACTCGATCGCGAACTAGGAGCTTGCGCGCCAGAAATGAGCCGACCGGCAGCCGGCTAACGCACCGCCATCACCACGCCGCGGCACTCGCCGAAGCCGATTCGCGCGTGGCCTTCGCGCTCGCAGTACGCGCGCAGGATCACTTCATCGCCATCCTCGAGAAATTTTCGCGTCTCGCCGTTCGGCAACTCCACCGGCTCCGTGCCGCGCCATGCGAGCTCGATCAGCGATCCGCGCGAGTCTTTCGTCGTGCCGGAGATCGTGCCGCTGGCGAGCAGATCGCCTGCGACGAGATTGCATCCGTTCGAGGTGTGATGCGCGACGAGCTGCGCAACGGTCCAGTACATGTCGCGAAAGTTGCCGCGGCTCAATCGAACGGGCTCGGTCATCTTCGCCGTGCGCAGCCAGACCTCGACGTTGATGTCGAAGCCGACGTCATCGCGCAGATACGGCAGCGGCTGCGGATCGACTTCGGCGCGCTCGAATGCGTTGGTGCGGAATGGCGCGAGTGCTTCGATCGGGACGATCCACGGCGAGATCGACGTGGCGAAGTTCTTCGCCAGGAATGGTCCGAGCGGCTGGTACTCCCACGTTTGGATATCGCGCGCGGACCAGTCGTTGACGAGGCAGAAACCGAAGACGGAATCGAGCGCGTTGTCGACGGGAATCGGATCGCCGAGGGGGTTGCCGCGGCCGATGATCATGCCGAGCTCCATCTCGTAGTCGAGACGTTTCGACGGACCGAAGGTGGGCGGCGCTTCGCCATCGCGCGTCTGGCCATTCGGCCGGCGCACGGGAGTGCCGCTGATGACGATCGACGATGCGCGGCCGTGATAGCCGATCGGCAGCCATTTGTAGTTCGGCAGCAGCGGATTGTCGGGACGGAACATCGAGCCGACGTTCGTCGCGTGATGCACGCTCGCGTAGAAATCGGTGTAGTCGCCGATCGTCATCGGCAGCAGCATCTCGGCGTCGCGCATCGGGACGAGATGCTCGTCGGCGGTACCGCGCGTGAGTAGTTCCGTGATGCGCGCGCGAACGTCGCGACCGCGGCCGCTGGCCATGAACGCGTTGAGGCGCGCGTCGAGGAGCGTGGGCTCGTCGAGGAGACCTGCACGCGTGGCCGCGTGCAGGTCGAGGATCTGCTCTTCGAAGGCGACGCCGATGTGTGCGTCGCCGTTGCGGCGAAAGACGCCGTACGGGAGATTGGTGATGGGAAAGTCGGTCACGCGGCGGAGTTTATCTCCGCCCGCAATCAACGCAACCGATCGAGGATCACGCCCACTCGTTCCTTCGCTTCGCCGGGCGTGAGTTTCTCGAACGTCTGCGCGACGCTTTCGCGCATGCGCATCCGCTCCTCCCCTTCCACGGCGCGGTACTTGCCGGCGATCACGTACGACACGAGCGAGACTTTCGTCAGCGGAAGCTCGCACAGCTCCGGCAGGTCGCGGAGCAGGCGGTCGACGGGACGCGCCTCGAGATCCTTCACGAACGACTCCATCTCAGTGAACGTACGAGCGTCGATTCCTCGGAGCACGACAGACGATGCGGACATTGGATCAACTCTCCTTTTTGGCGGTTTGCCTGGTGACGCCGGGAACGCCTTCGATCGAGAAGAGACTGAAGAGCTGCTCCCAGCCGGCGACGGTCAGAATTTTTCCGTCCGGCGAGATGCCGAACGATTCGGTGGCGCGCTCGCGATCGAATCCGCCGAGCTCGCGTCGTGTCGAGGACGTGTCGCGGCCGGGAACGAAGGTCCTGCACGAACACTCCGTTGATGCCTGCTGCGTTCTGCGCGAGATACGCGATCGCCTTTCCGTCCGGCATCCAGCGCGTGCGGCCGAGGATGGCGCTGGTGCGGCTGATGAGGGGGAGTGGGATCGCGATGCCCATGTCCTTCCCGTCCGCGATGCGGGCGACGCGCACGGCGGCGCGCGGCGTGCGCGCGTCGAAGAGATACGTCACATACAGACCGTCCGGCGAAACGTCGGGCAGCGACGTGCGCCCGTTCACGACCTGTGTTGCTTCGGTTCCATCGGGGCGCACTTTCCAGATGCCGGCCTGCGCGGGATCGAAGGAGTTGTAGACGATCCATCTCCCGTCCGCCGTGGCGGTGGGGTTTTCGGCATCGACGCCATCGCGCGAGATCTGCTTCGCTGCGCTGCCGTCAGCGTTCGCGATCCAGATCTCGAGATTGCCGCTGCGGCCCGAGCTCCAGACGATCTTCTTTCCGTCGGGCGTGTACGCGGGATCCCAATCTTCCGCGCCGTCATCGGTGATGCGTTTGACCGCGCCGCCATCGGTGCCGATCGTCCAGAGATCGAGATTGCCGCTGCGGTTCGAGCTGAACAGCACGGTCCTGCCGTCGGGCGCGTACGCGGGTTGACGATCGCTGCTGTTGCCGCGCGTCAGCCAGCGCTCGGCGTTAACGGTGATCTCGCGCAGGTTGTCGCGCGGACTGCGAACGTCGAGCACGAGCGTGCCGTCGTTCAGCGCGTCGAGAACGAGACCGTTGTGCGAGGTCCAGCCGACGACTTCCGTTTCGTCCGTGCGGATGTCGTGGCGGATGACGTTCGCGGTACTGCCGACGACGGCTTCGACCGAATGCGCGCGAACGTAAATCACACTCCGGCCGTCGGCGGTCCAGATGACGGACGACAACTCGCCTGCTTTTGCGGGCGACGCGAGCTCGGTTGCTTTGCCACTCACGGCATCCACGATCAGCACGGCCTGTGTGACGCGGCCGCCGCGCGAGATCACCATCGCGATCGACTTGCCGTCCGGCGACCAGCGCGGATGACTCGCGCCGATGTCGGAGCGCGCGAGCTCTCGCGCGTTCGTACCATTCGCATCGGAGAGGAAGAGCGCACCTTGCGCGACGCCGTTTTCCTGCACGGGACGAATGAACGCGAGCTTCGATCCATCGGGCGAGAGATCGGCGCTCGTCACTTCATCGATCAGACGGCGTGGCTCGCCGCCGACGACCGCGACGCGCCACAGCGAACCGACGTCCCGCGAATTCGGCGGGACATGAATGTAGAGAATCGCCGAGCCATCGGGCGTGAAGCGCGGGAAGTCGTCGGTGCCGCTCGTGAGCGCGACTTCGCCTCCGCCTGCGACCTGCTTGAGCCAGATGCGCTGCTCGCCGTCGCGTGCCGAGGAGAATGCGATGAGTTTTCCGTCGGGCGAGACCGCGGGTGAGTAGTCGGTGCCGGAGTATGTGAGGTAGCGCTCCGACGTGATGATCCGCGCTTCGGGACGACGCGCCCATGCAGTGATGAGCGAGCCGGCAACGAGCGCGAATACGATGGCTGCCGCTACAGGCCAACGCTTGCGCAGTCGCGTGGCAACGGAGTCACGCTCGCGGATTGGCGTGGCAATGCCGGTCTCGCTGAAGTGGTCGCGGATGTACTGCAGATCGCGCGCGAGATCGCGCGTCGCGACGTAACGATCCTCGGGATCCTTGGAGAGGCAACGATCGACGATCCAGCGCAGCGGTGCGGGCACGTTCGGCGCGACGACCGACAGCGGCTGTGCTTCATCGCGCACGACCATGAACAGCGTCTCGACGCCGCTCGCGCCATCGAACGCGCGATTGCCGGTCAGCATCTCGTAGAGGATCGAACCGAACGAGAACTGATCGCTGCGGTAGTCGATCTCGCCGGCGCGGGCCTGCTCGGGCGACATGTAGCCGTACGTGCCGACGAGCATCCCGGGCTCGGAGATGCCGGTGTCTTCGTTGATCTCGATCGATTTCGCGAGTCCGAAGTCGAGCACCTTCACGACGCCGTCGGAGGTGATCATGATGTTCTCGGGCTTGAGATCGCGATGCACGAGGCCGCGCTTGTGTGCCGCGGCGAGGCCATCGGCGAGCTGCGCCACAATCTGCAACGCTTTGCGCACGGGCATCGCTCCGCCGCGCATCAGCTCGCGCAGCGTCAATCCGTCGACGTACTCCATGGCCATGAACGCGCGCGCGGAATCGTCGCGGCCGATCTCGTAAATCGTGACGATGTTCGGATGATTGAGCGCCGACGCGTTGCGCGCTTCGTTGCGGAGACGCGTGAGGTGCTCGCCATCGGAGAGGTCCGGCGGAAGCAGCTTGATGGCGATGTTGCGTCCCAGCTCCGCGTCATGCGCGAGAAAGACTTCGCCCATCCCTCCCGCTCCGAGCTGCCGGATCGCTCGATACGGGCCGATGCAGTCAAGTGCCGCCGCGGTGGCCATCGTTTCTCCTCGCTTGTGCTGAACTGCGAAGATCGTACGGCCGTGTTCCAACGCAACGAGTGACGTCTTCGTCAGCTTTTGTTGCGAAACGATGTCATTCGCGCGAAAGCCATCCGAGCGCGCGGAGATCGCCGATCGGTTCTTCGAACGAGCACGATCCGAACGACGTCGCGAACTCACGGCGCATCGTGCGCAGTGCATCGGTGCTGACACGATGACCGCGCCACGACGCCACCTCGTCATCGAACGAGAACGCGTGCGGATCGCCTTCGCGCAGGATTTCGTCCGCGTGATCGAGTAACGCGGCGGCGAGAAAGACGTTGAGGAAACCGTGCATCGTGCCGGTCGGCGCATTCGCTGCGTACGTCAGCGGCTTCACGCAACGCAGCGGATGATGCAGGCCCGCGGTCGCTTTGAACGCGACGCCTGCGTCGCGGCACGCGCGGAGAAACCGGGCGACGTCGGCGATCGGCGGAAACGCATCGACCGTCACGCCGCCCGTGCGGATCTTGGCGCGCAGGCCGTGACGTGCAAGTGAATCGAGCAGAGCGATGTCGGTGATCTCGACATAGACCGTGCGGCCGTTTGCATCGCGTGCGATGCGCTCGATGTCATCGACATTCGCGGCTTTGACTTCGTCGATGCCGAGGATGCTGAGCGGGAACTCACGCGGCACTTCTTCTGCGCGATCGGCGGGGATGACGAAGTGGCCGAGGGCCCAGGCGTGCTCTTTGTCGCGATAGCGGGCGTAGTTGCGGACGGCGTCCTGCATCGACAGCGCGGCTGGAGGAAAGAGGCCGGCGTAGTCGACGAGGCCTTCGAGCAACGCGCGGAGAGACTGCGTGGTCATTCGGGCTTGAAGTTCCGGCGCAGACCCTTCCAGCACTGCCAGTAGTCGCGCTGCAGCAGCGGCGTTTCGAGTGCGAACTTCGTCGGACGGATCACGAACCGCGTCTCGAACATGAATGCGAGCGTGTCGGAGACGAAGCGCGGCTCCAGCTCGGCGGACGATGCGGCGTCGAACGTCGCGGCGTCGGGACCGTGGCCGGACATGCAGTTGTGCAGACTGCCGGAGCCGGGCACGAAGCCTTCCGCCTTGGCGTCATACACACCATAAATCAGTCCCATATATTCATTCATGATATTGCGATGGAAATAGGGTGGCCTGAATGTGTGCTCCGCCACCATCCAGCGCGGCGGGAAGATCACGAAGTCGCAATTCGCGGTGCCGGGCGTATCGGACGGCGACGTGAGCACGGTGAAGATCGACGGGTCGGGGTGATCGAATGACACCGTGCCGAGCGCGTTGAAGCGCGTGAGGTCGTACTTGTACGGTGCGTAGTTGCCGTGCCACGCGACGACGTCGAGCGGCGAGTGATCGATGCGTGCGGACCAGAGCGTGCCGCCGAATTTTGCGATGAGCTCGAAGTCGCCTTCGACGTCTTCGAAGGCCGCCACGGGCGTGAGGAAGTCACGCGGATTGGCGAGGCCGTTGGAACCGATCGGGCCGAGGTCCGGGAGACGAAAGGGAGCGCCAAAGTTTTCGCAGAGATAGCCGCGGGCATCGTCGCCGGCGAGCTCCACACGAAACTTCGTCCCGCGCGGAATCACCGCGATCTCGCCCGGTCCAACGTCGATGATGCCGAGCTCTGTGCGAAGCGTGAGTGCGCCGCGCTCGGGGACGAAGAGCAGCTCGCCGTCGGCGTCGTAGAAGAAGCGGCCCTCCATCGAGCGATTGATCGCGTAGAGATGAATGCCGACGCCGGTGTGCTGCATCAGATCGCCGTTGCCCGCGATCGTGACGAGGCCATCGACGAAATCCGTCGGCTCGGAAGGGATCGGCAACGGATCCCATCGCAGCTGATTCGGAGACGTCGGAACCTCATCGAAAGGCGACCCGCGCAACAGGCCGCCATCGATCGGCGCGAACGGCTCGTGCATCACGCTCGGTCGAATGCGATACAGCCACGAACGTTTCTGCATCGCACGCGGCACCGTGAACGGCGAACCGCTGAACTGTTCGGCATAGAGGCCGTGCGCGACGCGCTGCGGCGAATTTTGAGCCGCCGGCAGCGTGCCTGCGATCGCTTCCGTGGCGAACTCGTTGTTGAATCCTGATTGATACATAAAAGGTTGTCAGTTGTCGGTTATCGGTTGTCTGTGCTCTGTCGTCCTGGCGATGCCTTGCAGACAACCGACAACTGAGAACCGACAACCAATCACAAATTACCCCGTCTCGCCTGCTCTCTCTCGATCGATTCGAAGAGCGCCTTGAAGTTCCCCTTCCCGAATCCGCGCGCGCCTTTGCGCTGCAGGATCTCGAAGAAGACGGTCGGGCGATCCTGCACGGGCTTCGTGAAGATCTGCAGGAGGTAGCCCTCTTCATCGCGGTCGACGAGGATGCCGAGCTTCTGCAGCTCTTCCATCGACTCCGCGATCGTGCCGACGCGCGACGGCAGCTCCGCGTAATAGCTGTCGGGCACCGTCAGGAACTCGACGCCGTTCGCTTTGAGCTTCGAGACCGTGTCGATGACGTCGCCGCAAAGCAGCGCCACGTGCTGCACGCCGGGGCCGTAGTACGCCTCGAGATACTCCTGGATCTGGCTCTTCCGCTTGCCCGCGGCCGGCTCGTTGATCGGGAACTTCACGACGCGGTTGTCGTCGCTCATCACGATCGACATCAGCGCCGAATACTCGGTGTTGATGTCCTTGTCGTCGAACGTGATGTAGCGCGAGAAGCCCATGACGTTGCTGTACCACTCGCACCACTGCGACATCGCGCCCAGCTCGACGTTGCCGACCATGTGATCGACCGCGGCGATCCCGACCGCCTCGCCCGCGACTTCCGCCGCCGTGAAGCCCGGCAGGAACACGCCGTCGTAGTCTTTGTAGCTGAGGAACGAATGGATCGTGTCGCCATACGTCTTCACGGATGAGCGACGCACGGTGCCGCGATCATCCGTCAGATCGTGCGGCTCCAGCACGCCCACCGCCCCGCGGCGCACGGCCTCGTGAAACGCGAAATCCGCATCCTCGACGAGCAACGCGATGTCGCGAACGCCATCGCCATGCCGCCGGATGTGATCGCTCGCCGGATGGTCGGGATCGAACGGCGTCGAGAGCACGAACCGCACTTTGCTCTGCGCGAGCACATACGACGCGAACTGCCGGTTCCCCGTCTCCAGCCCCGAATACGCGAGCTGCGAGAACCCGAACGCCTTGCGGTAATAGAACGCGGCCTGCCTGGCATTGCCGACCCAGAACTCGACATGGTGGATGCGCTTGAGGCCAAGCGGATTCCCGCCGGATTCCGCGACCTCGCGCAGGGAGGGAGTGGTGGGGGTGGTGACGGTCATGGTTGGTGGTGTTTATCACAGGTGGCGGGCGGGGGATCATCTTGGTCGCGTTCCTCTAACGCGTGGGCGAATCCGACATCAACAGCCTGGCCCTCGCCTTCATCGCTGCAGGCAGCCGCACCAGCGTCGCTTCCCTGTGGGACGTGAACGATTCCGCCACACGACAATTTTCCGTTCGCCTGCACGAGTTGCTGCGCGCCGGCACTCCCGTCGCCAAGGCCGTGCGCGCCGTTCAACTGGAGATGCTGCACTCCCGCAACGGCTCACTGAACAACGCGCGTTCCTGGGCAGCGTTTCAGGTCTACGGCAGCGGCTGAGCACTGGCGAATTTCCGTGCTCTAATCCCCGTTCTCGAAGTCTCCACATGCTCGACAAGTTCCATGATGAATGCGGTGTCTTTGGCGTCCTCGGCCGGCAGGACGCCGCGAATCTCGTCTACCTCGGGTTGTACGCGCTCCAGCATCGCGGGCAGGAGTCGGCCGGCATCGCTTCGGTGACGGCCGACGGGCGCATCGCTTCCGAGAAGGAGATGGGCTATGTCGCGGATGTGTTCACGGCCGAGCGGCTGGCACGGTTGCCGGGCGATACGGCCATCGGGCACGTGCGGTACTCGACGGCGGGCGGGTCGATGCTGTGCAACGCGCAGCCGATTGTCGCGTTCACGAGCAAGGGGCCGATCGCGGTCGCGCACAACGGGAATCTGGTCAATGGCGGAGAGCTGCGCAAGCAGCTCGAGGCCGAAGGCGCAATTTTCAACTCGACGGCGGATTCCGAGGTCATCGTTCATCTGATCGCGCGGTCGAAGAAACCGGATCTCGAAAGTGCGTTTCTCGACGCGCTGGGACAACTGCAGGGCGCGTATGCAATGGCGTTGCTCGCGCCGGGACGCATCTTTGCGGCGCGCGATCCGTACGGGTTCCGTCCGCTCGTGCTGGGGAAGCTCGAAGACTCGTTTACGGTGTCCTCGGAAACGTGTGCGTTCGATCTCATCAGCGCAGAGACGGTGCGCGAGATCGGCGCGGGCGAAGTGCTCGTGATCGAGCGTCCCGCGGGGGTGCCGGAAGTGCGCGTCGTCCGCGAGGGCAGTGCGCCGCGCGAGGCTCGATGCATCTTCGAACATGTCTATTTCGCGCGGCCGGATTCGGTCGTCTTCGGCAACAGCGTCGCGGCAGTGCGGCAGCGTTTCGGTGCGCAGCTCGCCCGTGAGCATCCCATCGACATGTCCAACGCGATCGTCGTCCCGGTGCCGGACTCGGGCGTGTTTGCAGCGCTCGGGTACGCGCTCGAAAGCGGCATCCCGTTTCAGTACGGACTGGTCCGCAATCACTACGTCGGCCGCACGTTCATCGAGCCGAAACAGTCGATCCGCAGTTTCGGCGTGAAGGTGAAGCTCAATCCCGTACATCACCTCGTCAAGGGCAAGCGCGTGCTGTTGATCGACGACTCGATCGTGCGCGGCACGACTTCGAAAAAGATCGTGCGCATGCTCAAAGACGCGGGCGCGGCGGAAGTGCACATGCGCATCTCGTCGCCGCCAACGTCGTGGCCCTGCTACTACGGCATCGACACGCCGGAGCGCACGCAGCTCATCGGCGCAACGCACACCCACGAAGAGATCCGCACGTTCATCGAAGCCGACTCCCTCGGATACCTCAGCGAAGACGGCATGCTCGAAGCGGTGAAGAACGAGGACGAGCCGCGCCAGCTGTACTGCACGGCGTGCTTCACAGGAAAGTATCCCGTGACGCTCGACGCTCCTGCGTTGAGCATCACGGCGTAGCTCACACGGTCATGCGCGGCTCGCGCACCGCGAACGCACGACGCTCGATCAGCATCCGCGTCATCTCCTCCGCGGAAATCGGGCGGCTGAAGTAGTAGCCCTGCGCTTCATCGCATTCGCGGCTGCGCAGAAACGCAAACTGCTCCGCGGTCTCCACACCTTCGGCGAGCACGCGCAGTCGCAGGCTGCGCGCCATGCCGATCACCGCGGAGACGATCGCCGCATCACCATTGCTCGACGCGATGTCGTTCACGAACGCGCGATCGATCTTCACCGCATTCAACGGAAAGCGCTTCAGGTAGTTCAGCGACGAGTAACCCATGCCGAAGTCGTCGATCGAGATCCCGACGCCGAGCGCACGCAATGCATGCAGCGTATCCACCGTCGCTTCGGCGTTCTGCATCGCCGTCGTCTCCGTGATTTCGAGATCGAGCGAGGATGGGCCGAGGCCGGTTTCTTCGAGGACGCGGCGGACCATGTCGACGAGATCGTGTTGCTGGAACTGGCGCGCGGAGAGATTCACGGCGATGCGCATCGGCCCCGCGCCGCGATCGTGCCATTCCTTCATCTGATGACAGGCGGTGCGCAGCACCCACTCGCCCAGCGGAAGAATGAGCCGCGTCTCTTCGGCGATCGGGATGAATGACGCCGGCTCCACGACGCCGCGCATCGGATCGTTCCAGCGCACGAGGGCTTCCACTCCGATCGTGCGTCCGGTGAGCAGATTGATCTGCGGCTGATACACGAGGAACAGCTGCTGATCGCGCACCGCCGTACGCAAGCGGCTCTCGACCGCGAGCCGCTCCAGCGCATGCTGCTTCATCTCGTCGGTACACAGCTGATACGTGTTGCGGCCTTCGTCTTTCGCGCGATACATCGCGCTGTCCGCATTGCGCAGGAGCGACTCCGGATCGAGTCCGTCTTCCGGATAGAGCGCGATGCCGATGCTCGCCGACGCGACGATCGGCATGCCCAGGATCGTGATCGGCTCCTGCACCGCCGCCAGAATTTTCTGCGCGACGCTGATCGCATCTTCGGGATGGCTCAGCTCGGAGAGGATGATCGTGAACTCGTCGCCGCCGAGTCGCGCAACGGTGTCGTCTTCACGCACGCATTCGCGAAGACGCCGTGCCATCTCCAGCAGCAGTTCGTCGCCGGCGGTGTGGCCGAGCGTGTCGTTGACGGTCTTGAAGTGGTCCACGTCGATGAACATCACGGCCAGCGGACGGTTGTTGCGCTTCGCCCGCGTGAGGCCGTGGCGCAGGCGATCGGTGAAGAGCTTGCGGTTCGGGAGATGCGTGAGGACGTCGTGATACGCGTGGAACTCGATCTGTTCTTCCGCGCGTTTCCGGTCGCTGATGTCGACGACGGTCGCGTGTACGAGACCGGTGATCGAATCGCCGACGAGCGCGATGTTCTCGAGCACCCACAGCGCGCGATTGTCGGAGCGGCGCAGCTCGATCTCGACGCTGTTCAGCGTGCCGAGCGTGTTGGTCGTATCGACGCTGCGCAGCAATGTCGTCAGCTCCAGCGCCTCGCTCGCGTTTGCGTACAGCGACGTCATCGACACGCCGACGAGGTCCGCGCGTTTGTAGCCGAGCATCGCCGCAAAGGTCGAGTTGCAATCGACGATGACGCCATCGAGTCGGCTCACGCAGACACCCGCGGCGTTCTGCTCGAACAGCAATCGATAGCGGATCTCCGACTCCCGCAACGCCGCTTCGGCCGCAAAGCGCGCCGTCACATCGCGGAAGCTCCAGACGCGGATCATCTCCTCTTCGAGACGGCGTCCGATCGAGTAGCGCTCGAAGCGGCGGCCGTCCTTCATGTCGAGAATGTCGAAGCTCTCCGCTTCCGGTTGCGTGATCAGCAGATCGGAGTGGCGCACGACCTCGTCCGGCGACGCGAGCTGCTGCACGATGAACTCCAGTGCGCGGCGGTCGTCGCCGCTGTCCATCACCTGCTGCGGGATGTGCCACATCTCGACGAAGCGGCGGTTGTACGTGAGGATGCGGTTGTCGGCGCCGATGACGAGGATGCCGTCGGCGGTCGAGTCGAGCGTCGATTGCAGCAGCGTCACGGCCTGCAGCACTTCGCGCTCGGCGCGTCTGCGGTCGCGCATGTCGCGGCCGATGATCACCGCGCCCGCGGGCACACCGTCGTGTACGACCGGCGCGATCGAGAGCGTGAGCTCGACGCGCTCGCCATCGGCGGTGGAGAACACGTGCTCATCATTGCGCAGCGAGCGGCGTTGCAATTTCGCGGAGAGATCGGCTTCGGTCGCGAGCAATTCGTTGATGCTCCTGCCGGCCAGCTCGCTTTCCGGGTAGCCGAGGATTGTCGCGGCGGCGCGATTCGCAAACTCGATGCGGCCCTCGCGATCGCACACGAACAGCACGTCCGCCATCGTGCCGATGATCTCGGGCGCCGCGAGAGACGGCGTGAGCGGCATGAGGTCGTAGCGACGGATCGTGCGGCCGGCGACGAGCACAAATCCAAGGATGGCGGCATAGCCAAATGGATACGCGGCGACGCCGTACTTCGGCAGATAGTCGACGGAGCCGAGGTAGGCGATGGCGAATGCGATGAGCAGCGAACGGATGCGGAGTTTCTCGGTGCCGCGCGCGCGCGGATAGGCGCGGATGAACTCCACCAGCGACGCGATGAGGTAGCCGAAGAAGAACAGTAGAAACGCCGCGCCGACGCCGGGCGAGTAACGCGGATAGAAACCGAACCAGTACTGCTCGACGCGCGGAATGAGGTCTTCGGTCAGCACCGCGATCGCACTGAAAAACGCGGCGACGCTCCATGCGAGAACGTGCAGGAGCCGACGACGCCGCTCGATGCGCAGGAACTCCACCGTGAACCAATAGATCGCAGGCGGGATGAACGGGACACCGAAGTACGCGCGCCGCGCCCACAGCAGCGCGGTCTCGGCGTCGTGTGACGCGTACATGAACGTGAACGACGTCATCCAGATCGCAACGGCCGCGGTCATCGTGAAGAACGCCGCGGAGACGCTCGTGAAGCGGCGCCAGACGACGTACACGCCGAAGGCAAGGATGAGCAACGCCGTGATCGCGACCGGGATCGCGGCCAGGGTGAAGGCGTACACCGCGGTCAGGGAACCGGGCATGGTTTGGTCGTTAGAGGTGAAAAGCGAACGCGGGTCATTGTAGGCGACGGAGGTCCGATTCGGCAGCGATGAAGCCGAACGAGCTCCACTGCGGACCGGCCGTCACGCGCTCGAAGATCGGCTTCCCCTTCTCGGGTTGTCCGCCGTACAGCCACCAGTTGCCGATGCCGTACAGCGTCGTCGCGCCATCGACCGTCGCGGCGTTCTCGCTGCCCAGCTCTTCCGGCGCGATCTCGCCGCGATACATCAGCAGGAGCCGGTGATACGCGCCGTTCTCGATGATGTCCATGTCGGTGCTGATCCGCTCGAGCACGACCTCGGCTTCCTCCGGACGGCCCAGACGACGCAGCGTCATGTAGAGCCAGTGCGACGCGGAGACGACGCCGTCGGGATTCTTCGAAAGCGCGAGGCACCTGCGCCACGCCGGCAGCGCCGTCTCGAAATCGCCGCGCAGGTAGTGCGCGAGCGCGAGGTGATACCAGATGTTCGACTGCAACGTCGTGAGCGGAATGTTGCGCGCGTTGGGAAGACCATCGGGCTCGATCGCGTCCGCTTTGCCGCGCGTGAGATCGGCGGCTTTCGTGAGATCCGCGATCGCGCGATCGAACTGTCGCAGCGTGATCCAGCGATGGCCGCGATGGCGCAGCATGCGCGCGTCGTTCGGATGCTTGCGCGCGCCGTCCGTGAAGATCTCGATCGCCTGCGCGTAGTGGCCGAGGTAGGCGGTGCGGCGTCCGAGCCAGATGATGGCGTCGGCGTCCTTCGGTGATTTCTCGTAGTTCGCACGCGCCTCGGCGAGATTCTTTTCGAAGAGCGCGCGGGTCTCGTCGGAGAGGATTGGCGCGGGCGCGGTTGGGAGGGTGGTGGGTGGAGGAAGGGACGGCGTCGTCGTTGCGCAGGCGGTGAGCAGCAGGAGAGCGACGGCGAATTTTTGCATCGAGGGGAGTGTACGGCACGGTTTGGAGTGCGGCAGCCGCAGCTGCCGCTTTTGTATGTTTGCGATCCGCGCTGTGGCATACCAAAGCGGCAGCTGCGG
>DASYLL010000455.1:0-14159 GCA_036009605.1 Thermoanaerobaculia bacterium
CGGAGGCGGTGGAATCAGCGGCGATTCGTAGCCGGAAGGCATCGGCTCGTCGAGGAATCCGAGATCGAGCTTCTCATCGTCCATCGACGGCGGGATGTAACTCTGCGACTTCGGTGGCGCGACGGTTTCGCCGAGGCGGTCGAGATACTCCTTCGCGGTCGAGTTCTGCGGATCCATGCGTAGCACTTCGTTGAGATCGGTGTGTGCCTGCGCCGTGTTGCCGCGATCGAATGCGGTGATGCCCGACGAAAGCAGCGGCTCGACCTGCTGGTCGATCTTGCGGCGTTTCGCTTTCGCGTTCTCGATGCGGTCCGACGCGTCCTCGTTTGTGACGTCGATGAGGAAAATGCGCGACCAGAGATCGATGGCCTGCTGATGATCGCCGGCTGCAGCGGCGCGGTCGCCGTCCGCGAGAAACTGCTGAATTTTCTTGTCGTCCTCCGATGTCGTCATGACCGAGGCGGTCGCGAAATCGAACTCGTCCGCGGGTGCGTAAGGATCGGCGCCCGACGGTCCGGGACCAGGGGTGTCGAACGAGAAGCCCGAGCTGAAATCGGACGAGCCACTCGATGGCGAACCGAACGCAGGCGCGGGCGCATCGAACGAGAAGTCGGTGAACGAGACCTCTTCCGGCTTGTCTTCTTCGAATGCGAATCCGAAGTCCGCGGCTTGCGTTGCGGAGCGTCCGCTCGGCTGCGAGGGTCCGTCGATCACGAACGACGGCGGTGGCGTAACGGGTGTCGGAGCCGCATCGCGCGTCGCGAGAATCTTCGTCACGCGCACGACTTCGGGATGCGTTGCATCGAGCGCGCGCGCTTTCTCGAGATCCATCTTCGCGGCGGCGAGGTTGCCGGCTGCGATGCTCGTATCGGCGCGTCGCGTGAACTGGCTGACGAACGGACCGGCTTCGAGCTTCTCGCGTGCTTCGTCGCCGAGGATGCGGGCGTCGTCGTTGAGGAGATCGTCGCTGAGGATCGCGGAGGTGATCTGCTGCACGCGCTCGAAATCGCGCGCGGCCAGGGCGTCGCGCGCCTGCTGCAGCGACGGGACGCCGGTCGGCTCGGCCGGCAGCAGCGAGTCGACGTCCATCTGCAGAGAAGGATTGCGCGTCTTCTCCATCAGCTTGCGGGCCGGATCGAACATCGGATCCATCTGCAGGATCAGCGTGCAACCGGCGACGACCTCATCGGTCCGCCTCTGGTGATACAGCGCGAGCGTCTGCCGGAACGTCGAAACGACTCGGTCTCTCACCGCGGACGACAAAGAAGTGTTGCCTGGATAATTCATAGCGCTTGCGGATCTCCGATTGGTCGGGCGCCGGCGATTATAGTGGCACCCGCCCGCTATACTGCGCGGCTGGAAAGGATTGCATATCCATGGACTACGTTGCGACCCCGGACGCGCCGAAAGCGATCGGACCTTACTCCCAGGCCGTGAAGGCAAACGGTCTCCTCTACACCTCGGGACAGATCGCGCTCGACCCCGACACCGGCAACCTCGTCGAGGGCTCGTTCGAAGAGCAGGTGCACCGCGTCTTCCGCAACCTCGCGGCCGTTCTGCGCACGGGTGGAAGCAGCTTCGACCGCGTGCTCAAGGCCACGGTCTACCTCACGGATCTCGCGAACTTTCAGACGCTCAACACGATCTACGCCGAGTATTTCGGCGATCACAAACCGGCAAGAACGACGGTGGGTGTGAGCCAGCTTCCGAAGGGGAGCACGGTGGAGATTGATCTGGTGGCCTTGGCTTAGAGAGAGGGGTCCCACACAACGTCCCAACTGTTATTTGTGGCACTTGCGTTGCAGCCGGAACCGTTCATCATGCCCCGCTCTTCCATACTCCTGGTTCTCACGATCGCCCTCTCCAGCCCGCTGTTCGCCGCGACGCGAATGACGTACGACATCAACGGTGCACCGACGGCGATCGAGTGGCCGGAGTCGGCTTTTCCGCTTCGCTACGAGATCGATCAGCGCGTTGCGCAGATCAATCCGAATGCGAAGGCGATGGTCGATCAGGCGTTCGCGGCATGGGCAGGGATTACCGATGCGGACGTGCGGTTCCAATCCGGCGGCGTGGTGGCGAACGCGGCCGCCCGCGCGACTGATCGCATCGGGGTGACGCTCGCGGATGATCTCTTTCGCGATCAGGGTGCAGCTGCAATCACGTCGTACACGTACGACACGAAGACGGGACGCATGCTCGACGCCGACATCATGATCGATCCGTCGCTCTTCAACGGCAGCATGAACGCGCAGATGACGCTGCAGCACGAAGTCGGTCACGCGCTCGGACTCGATCACTCCGCGGTGCTCTCCTCGATCATGTATCCGTACGTCGGCGGCGGCAATGAGCCGTCGGACTTCGAGCTCGACGACCGCATCTCGATCGCCAACATCTATCCGAAAGCGGACCAGACGCTGAACGGCGCGACGATCAGCGGCCGCGTTACCGGAGATCAGGGCGGCATCTTCGCGGCGCAGGTCGTCGCAGTGAACGATAAAGGACAGCCAGTTGGCACCGTGCTCACGAATGCCTCGGGCGAGTTTTCTCTGGCTGCGATTCCCGCGGGCCGCTATCGGCTTTATGCAGAACCACTCGACGGTCCGGTCGACACGGGAGCGCTGCAGGGAACGTGGCGATCGGCGAAGCTCGTTGCGTTCCCGACCGAGTTCTTTGCGCAGCCGATCGACGTCGAGAACGGCAAGGTGTACGGCAATCTCCTGCTGAACACGAGCGGGTCGATCACGCTGAATCCGCGCTGGATCGGCGCGTCGCCGGTCGGGAGAGCCGACGTCAGTCTCTCCGCGTCACCCGCAACCGTGCGTCCCGGCGACAACGTCACCATCACCGTGGGCGGCGACGGCTTCACGAGCGGCATGACAACGTTCGAGGTCATGAACCCCGCATTCCGTCGCACGTCGGATTACACGTGGGCCTCGAACTACGTGCAGGCCTCCTACACCGTCGACGCCGCCGCGCCCGCCACTTCGGCAGTCCTCGTCGTCAAGAGCGGCCGCGAGACGGCGATGCTCACGGGTGCTTTGCGGGTTCACCGTCCGCCGTCGAGCGGACGAGCGCGAGCAGTCGGCAAGTAGGCGAGCGAGTAGAATAGTTCCGGTGCTGCCGGAAGAAAACCTACCCATCCTCGTCGTCGACGATGACGACGCAACCCAGAAACTCGTGCAGGCTCTGTTGCGCCGTCACGGCTATGCGACCGTGCTCGCAGCGAATGGAGGGCAGGCGATCGAGCTCCTGCGTGTTCGTCGTTTCTCGATGATCGTGCTCGACATGATGATGCCGCACGTCAGCGGACACGAAGTCATCGAGTTCCTGGCGCGCGAGTCGATCCGCGTTCCGGTCGTCGTCTGCACGGCCGCACCGCCGAAGATGACGTCGGATCTCAACGCAGCCATCGTCAAAGCCGTCATCCGCAAGCCGTTCGACATCGACGACTTCGTCGCCACCGTCACGAGCGTGGCCGGAAGCATCTCCGTCGATGCCCGTCTGTTGCTCGATGACGACGAGCTGCGCAATCGTCGTTCAGTCTGATTTACTGCTTTACTGCGCGTTTTGCGCCGCGGCCTGATCCGCCTGTTTCCGCTCCGGCAACTTGAAGCCGAGGTACGTGCCCGAGCTGATGCCCATGAGGCCGAGGAGTGTGACGTTGAACTCCGGCATCGCCAGATCTTTGTAGACCGAGCCGACGAAGATCACGCCGAGGATCAGCGTCCAGGCGAACATCTGAAAGCGATGGATGCTGATGCCGTCGCCGGCGTCCGAGAGGATGTCGCGGATGAAGCCTTCCGAGGGCTGCGGCGGTGCGTGTGGCACGGGTGCGATGATCGTCTCGGTGGACGCGGGCGTGCTCGTCGTCATCGTGGCCGTGCCCGCGGGCGATGAGTCGATTAGCGCCGCACCGAGCGCGGTACCGGCGCCGATGCCCATCAGGGCGAGAACGGAGTCGGTGATCGTGTCGAGCTCGCCGGTGATGAGCCACATGAACATGTAGCCGCTGATGACGATGAAGAACCAGAACGCCATCTGGAAGCGCGAAAGGCTGTATGGCCGCGCGCCCGGTGTTGCGGGATCCATCGGCGCGCGAATGATGGTCGACGTGCGGCAGAGGTGAATGAAGAAGACGGTGAACACGAGCAGGAACGCGACAAAGAGATAGAAACGCGGTCCCGGAATCACCTTCAGCGGAAACGTCGTGACGTCCGTGGGGAAGGCGAACTGATCATCCGCGCCGACGCTGACGCGAATCCTGCGCACGAAGCCATTCGGGCTGCCGAGGAGGCGATGCCATTCCGTATCGTTCTCGCCGGGGACGCGATCGAGAAAGTAGCGCACCGAACCGTCGTAGCGATTGCACGACTCCGGCGGCATCTGCCGCAACGGCAGGCCGTTGAGATAGAGCACGATCGCATGGCAGTTGCCCGAGACTTTTTCGAGAAGGCGATCGAAGTTGCGGATGCGGACTTCGAGCCGATCGCCGATTCCCGCCGAGCCGCTGTGCCAGCTGCCCTTCGCCGAGAGTACATGCGGCTCGATCGCCGGATCGTAAGAGGACTTCGGTTCCTGCGCCGAAACGATCGACGTGACGACGAGCAGTGACACGAGTACGAATCGACGGACGAGCATTCGCGCATTGTAGCGTGCGCTTCGCGCGCTGTTGTCAGTTCTCGGTTCTCAGTTGTTTGTGCCGCAGCGCGAAGTCGTACAGACAACCAACAACCGAGAACCGACAACCAAGACATCGGCACTCGATGTTTGCTTGCACACGCGGCCCCGATCCCGCATGCTGCGCCGACCATGGGAGCCATAGCCCATTTCCGCGCGCAGCGCAGCCGCATCGCCGGCTACGTCATCGTCGCGCTCCTGATCTTCGGCGGCGTTGCCGCCGGGCACCATCACCGTCTCGTCGGTCCGTCGGATTCACTCGCTCTGAGTGCGCCGCACGCCGCCGAGCCGATGGGTCGATCCACGGAGTGCGTCGTCTGCCGAGCCGCTCATGCGGCGCGCATCGTCATTGCTGAAGTCGCGGTCCCGCAGACCCTTCTTCTTTCGATCCTCACGTCGGCGTCGACGGAGTCCGCGATCCCCGCGACCTTCCGTCCCTCCTCGCCGCGCGCCCCTCCCATCGCGGTCTGACCTGACCGCCCGTTCGCGTTTCCGTTGATGGTTCTCCATCGCGGAGCTCTGTTCATCTGGGAGTTTTTCCATGAAGAAGAATTGGTATTGGTTCGCAATCGCCATCATTGCGTTCGTCGCCGTGCCGGCGATCGCACAAACCGCCGGCAGTTTGAGCGGCACCGTCAAAACCTCCTCGGGTGATCCCGTCAATCGCGCAGAAGTCGAGATCGTCGGCCTCCGTCGCAACACGACTACCGACGCTTCCGGCGCGTTTCGCTTCGACAACGTTCCCTCCGGCCGTCAGCTCGTCCAGATCACCAGCAGCCGTGAAGGCACCTCCGTTCAGCAAGTCAATATCAGCGGCCCCACGACACTCGACGTGACGCTCGATCTCGCGGTGCATCGCGAAGAGATTGTCGTCAGCGCAGCAACCGATCCGCGCGCGGCGTCCGAAGTCGCGCAGCCGATCGACGTCGTCTCCGGCGAAGAGCTGATGGTCCGTCAGCAGGCAACCCTCGGCGAGACACTTTCTTCACAGCCCGGCGTTACGTCCACCGGCTTTGCGCCCGGTGCGAGCCGCCCCGTGATTCGCGGATTCGGCGGCGATCGCATTCGCGTGCTCGAAGACGGCGTAGGCGTCGGCGACGCGTCCAACGTCAGCCAGGATCACAACGTCAGCATCGATCCGAGCAGCGCGGAGAGCATCGAGATCGTGCGCGGCCCGGCCACGTTGCTCTACGGCAGCAATGCCGTCGGCGGCGTCGTCAACGTCATCGACGATCGCGTGCCGATGTCGCTCGTCGGCGAGGCGATCAGCGGAAGCCTCGATCTGCGCGGAAGCTCGGTGTCGGGGGAGCGCAGCACCGCGATCTCACTGACCGGCGGCACGAACGTGTTCGCGTGGCACGGCAGCTTCAACGATCGGCAGACCGACGATTTCAATACGCCGATCGGCAAGCTGTTCAACAGCGACATCGATTCACGCAGCGCATCCGTCGGCGCGTCGCTCATCGGCGCGCACGGATTCATCGGACTTTCGTACAGCGGCTACAACAGCGACTACGGCATCTCCGAAGCAGGCCCCGGCGTGCGGCCCGACGACATCGTGCGCATCGATATGAAGCAGCGCCGCTTCGATCTCAAGAGCGAGTGGAACCTCGACGGCGGTCCATTCACGCGGCTTCGTCTGCGCGCCGGCCGCACCGATTACAGTCACTTCGAAGTCGTCAATGGCGAGCCCGAAGTGGAGTTCCTCAATGACTCCACCGAAGCACGCCTCGAAGCATCGCATCGCGATCTCGGACCGTTTCATGGCGCAGTCGGCGTGCAGTTCTCCGATCGCGATTTCCGCGTGGAAGGGGAGGAGTTTCTTCTTCCGCCGACCGTGACGGAGAACCTCGCGTTCTTTGCATTCGAAGAAGCAGGTACCGGCGTGTGGCGACTGCAACTCGGTGGACGGTATGAAACGCAGGACATCGAAGTCGACTCGGATGCTGTGCCGGATCGTTCGTTCAGCGGTTTCTCCGGATCGGTGTCCGGCGTATGGGTTCCGAACGCGAACTACACCGCGTCATTGTCGTTGTCGCATTCGTCGCGTTTGCCGGTCGCTGAAGAGTTGTACTTCGATGGACCGCACGAGGCGACGTTCCAGTTTCAGGTCGGCGATCCCGATCTCGACGTCGAACAAGGCAACGGTCTCGATCTCTCATTACGCAAGCGCACGGGCCGCGTAACGGGCGAGTTCAGCGTCTTCACGCAGCGCTTCGATGGCTACATCTTCCAGAACCCGACCGGCGAGCTCGAAGACGAGATGCCGGTGTTCGCGTTCGCGCAGGTCGATGCGAACTTCCGTGGTGCCGAGGCGCATGCGGATATTGCGCTGCACCACAGCGATCCGAATCATCTTTCGCTCGAGCTTTCGGGCGACTACGTGCGCGCCGAGCTCGCGGATGGCCGCGGCGACGTGCCGTTCATCCCGCCGTTCCGTTTCGGCGTCGGACTGCGTTTTCAGGGTCAGGCGCTGTTCCTGCTCGCGGAGGCGCGACATGCGAATGGGCAGAACCGGATCTCGGATTTCGAGACGCCGACGCCGTCGTACACGATGATCAATACGGCCATCGGCTATCGGTTCTTCTTCGGACAGACCGTGCACGACCTGATGCTGCGCGCGAACAACCTGACCGACGAGCTGGCGTACAACCATCTCAATCCGCTGAAAGACGTCGTGCCGATGCCGGGCCGCGACTTCTCGTTGTCGTATCGACTCGCGTTCTGAGGACGTTCGATGTTCTGATGTGCGCTGCGCGAGGAAAGCTCGCGCAGCGCTGCATTGCAGAGAGAGAGCGTTCGAATGACTGAATCGCGTCGTCCCTGGTTGATTCTCGCGTCGATCGGCTGCGGCCTCGTCTTGCTGGCGTTGGTCGCCGTCGCACTGGCCATCCTCGACAAGCCGCATTTCAAGGGGATGGTGGGCACGTGGTTTCTGCCGATCATCACCTGCGGCGTCATGGTCGGCGCGCTGATGGTCCTGATCGCCGCGTGGAAGTTGCCGGTCGGCTGGCGTCGACGCGTGTTGTTGCTCTGGAGCCTGATCGCGCTCACGTCACCCGCGTTCGGGATCATGTTCCTCTTTCCGTGGGGACTGCTCGTCCTCTCGCTGCCGCTCGTGATCTCGATCCTGATCGGGTTCTCGCGCGCGCCGGCGACGCACGTCATCGCCGCAGAAAGATGATCTCGACGCGGATCTGTACGGTCTGCAACAGTTTCTCGACCGCGGTCACTTCGACCTCCTCCACTGCGGAATGGTTCTTCAAGTTCTCGATCACGCGGGATGCGGCATTGGCCGAGGAGCATTCGAATGTGACGTAGATGGACTGCAGACCGATCCTGTCGATCGATGCGTTGAGAACCCCGCTGCCCATTGCCGCGGAAATCGCACGTTTCCAGTCGCCCGGAATGTCGGCGGCGTTGATGGAATCTCTGGCCGTGCGGACTTCGACCTTTCGCGCACGCGGCTCTTCTCCCGTGACACTGATCTTTCCCCGAACGGGGTCCAGCGCGACGATCGTCACAAAGCCATCGCGGACTGTGACTTCGCCGGTGAGCCTCTTCGCCCCGCACGAAACGGCGAGGGCGGATTTTCCTGCGGAGAGGTTCCTTGCCATTACCGGCTTCGGCGTCGTCAGGTGATACTGGCTGTCCGCGATGGTGACTGTGCAGGGCGGAGCGATCGTGCTGACCCGAATATCGCCGGCGCCCATTCCCAATTGATTCCGACGTACCGTCGTGAGCTGGGAGAGGGTGAGCGTTGCAGTCTTGAGCTCGTACACATCGACGTAGAAGGGACGCGAGTCGCCGTCTCCGGGAGTGCGAATCACGATCGTGCGGCGTCCGGGCCGCACGGAACTGACCAGCAAGGTGGTTTCGCCGACGGCCGGCGTTCCCGCGATCTGTCCGTCGACGAGCACCGTGGCCCCTTGTTGCAAATTGAGGATCTTGATCCGTCCCGTGTCGGGCAATTCGGTCAGAGCTGCCGCAAGCAGGAGGGCCACCAGGTGCATGCGGAGATTGTTTCACAGGTTCCCTGTACAATCCGCGGCTTCCGAAGGAGACCTCTCATGCGCCATCGATTCCTCGCTGCAATCATCGTCGCCATCTCACTGCCGCTCTTCGCGACGGAACCGAACCCGTCGTCGCGCCAGCGTGAGCTGGTCGAGAAATTTCTCGACGTGACGAAGGCGAATGACGCAATGCTGACCATGATGGACACCATGTTTGCCCAGATGGAGAAGCAGATGGTTGGCGACGAGGAAGCGAAGGGCAGCAACCCTGCGAAAATCGCCGAAGCGAAAGAGATCTTTGCCGAGTTTCGGCAGGGATTGTCGAAAGTCGACGTCGGTGGCCTCATGCACGAGGCCTACGTCCGCATCTATGCGAAGCACTTCACCGAACAGGAGCTCGAGGCCCTGATCGCGTTCTATTCGACGCCCACCGGCCGGAAGAGCATCGAAGTGCTCCCCGATCTCACCCGGGAAGGAATGGAAGCAGGCGTGCGCGAGCTGTCGCCGAAAATCGAGCAGGTCATGGCCGAAGTATTACAGGCGCAGGAGAAAAAACGGCCGTGGCGCCGGACGATGTCCGATATCCGCAATGTCGCCACCGCCATCGAATCCTACGCAATCGACAACGACGGCCTCTATCCCATTGGCGACTACACATCATTGAAGGCGGTGCTCTCGCCTCAATACATGAAGACGTTTCCTGAGCAAGACATCTGGGGCCATTCCTACGCCTACATCGCCTCGCCCGATCGCAAGCGCTATCGCCTCGTGAGTGCCGGCGCCGATTCGATCTTCGACTGGGATAGCCGGCGCATCGGCCCGGAAGTCGAGGATATCGAGGAGATCCCGGTTCAATACCGGGATCGCCTCGAAGAAGACATCATCTACGCCGATTACACGTTCGTGCAGTTACCCGTGCAGGCGAAACCGGACGACGAAGAGTAACTACTACTCAGGAGAATCCTGTCGGCCGCGAGTTTCGTCCTGTGACGGGCTCATACGATTCTTCCGGCTGCGCTCCCAGAAACGGTGCGCGCTGATTCCATTGATGAACCGCTGAGTTACCGCTGATGCACCATCGGCCACGAAGACTCCGTTGTCATCAGCACGCTCACTGGAATCGAGCACGCCCGGACATGTCCGCAGCAAGTCTGCGCCCTCCGCGGTCGCCGCAATCGCCTTACAGTGCCGATATGCCTCGGTCACGAACTCGATCGCATCACGTTCGCCGGTGAGCGTTGCGATACTCGCCGCTCCTCCCGGAACATAGACGGCATCGAACAGAACCGAGGACGCGGTCAGAAGACTGAAGTCGATCAATGCCTGATCGCCGTCGGCGCCAGTCAGCGTTCCCAGACGCGGTGCCACGATTTTTGCCGCCGCACCATTGTTCTCGATGGCGTCTTTCATCTGCTTTAATGAAGCCATGTCGACACCATCCGCGGCTAGGATGGCGATCTTGCGTGTGCCGATCGTGTTCATGACGGTGTTCAACATCGAGAGAGCAGGGGAAGGAGCGGGCTTCGGACCGTTGGTGCGCGGCTGGAAGGTGTTCGGGTCGCCGTCCGCGGGGATGCTGTGATTGATCGGGAGATCCAGTCTAGGAATCTCGGAGAAACCGAGACCTTCCGCAACGCGCGTCGCCAGGTCGGCGTCGATCAGATTCAGTAACCCCACCATGCGTTGACGGATCGGCAGCCGTTCCACTTTCCCGAGCTCGAAGCGGAGTGCTTCGACCATGTGATCCTTCTCGGGTGCCGACTGGCTCTCGACGAACTGCGTGGCCTGACTGAAGTGGTCGAAGAACTTCTCCGAGCGCGCGCGAATTTTCGTTCCTTCGACGCGCTCTGCGAACGTCGTGAATCCGCCGGCGCTCGCACCCGCCTGCATCGGGCACCCGCCGCCGATCGAGTTCGGCTCATAGGAGACCTTGCCGCGGTTGATCGTCTGGCGCATGTGACCATCACGCTGATTGTTGTGGACGGGGGCGATTGGCCGGTTGATTGGAATCTCGTGGAAATTCGGTCCGCCGAGGCGTTTGAGCTGCGTGTCTGTGTAAGAGAAGAGACGGCCCTGCAGAAGCGGATCGTTCGTGAAGTCGATGCCCGGCACGATGTGCCCGGGGTGGAAAGCAACCTGCTCGGTCTCTGCAAAGAAATTGTCGGGATTGCGGTTCAGCACGAGGCGACCGATTCGTTCTACCGGGACGAGCTCTTCCGGGATGAGCTTTGTCGGATCGAGCAGGTCGAAGTCGAACTCGTGCTCGCGGCTTTCGTCGACGATCTGCACTCCGAGCTCCCACTCCGGATAATTGCCCTGTTCGATTGCTTCCCACAGATCGCGGCGGAGGAAGTCCGGGTCTTTGCCTGAGATCTTTTGTGCTTCGTCCCACGCAACGGCGTGCGTCCCCAGAAGCGGCTTCCAGTGAAACTTGACGAACCGCGACGTACCGGCCTCGTCGATGAAGCGGAACGTGTGAACGCCAAAGCCCTCCATCATTCGGAAACTGCGCGGCAGCGCGCGATCGGACATGACCCACATGACCATGTGCATCGATTCCGGCATGAGCGAAACGAAATCCCAGAAGGTGTCGTGCGCGGATGCCGCCTGCGGCATTTCATTGTCGGGCTCGGGTTTCACCGCGTGAACGAGATCGGGAAATTTGATTGCGTCCTGGATGAAGAAGACCGGGATGTTGTTGCCGACGAGATCGAAGATGCCTTCTTCCGTATAGAACTTGACCGCGAAGCCGCGGACGTCGCGGGCGAGATCGCTGGAGCCGCGCGAGCCGACGACCGTGGAAAAGCGCACGAAGACCGGCGTACGCACGTTCGGATCCTGCAGAAATCCGGCTTTCGTATAGCGGGACGCGTTTTCGTAGGCCTGAAAGTAGCCGTGCGCCGCGCTGCCACGCGCATGAACGATCCGTTCCGGAATGCGCTCGTGATCGAAATGCGTGATCTTTTCGCGAAAATGAAAGTCCTCAAGCAGGGACGGGCCGCGCTCTCCCGCTTTCAACGTGTTCTGGTTGTCGTTGACGCGCACCCCCTGATTGGTCGTCAGGATTTTTCCGGCGCCTTCCTCCCGATGGATTGCGAGGTCGGCAGCTTTCGGATTTGCGGGGCGGGAAGGACTGGAGGATTGTCCCGCGGCAAGATCGGGGTTTGCGGGCCCGCTCGCGCGGTTCGTCGATGGAACGGCAGTCTTTTCATTATTCTTCTGCGTCTTGTCGCGCGGACCGCGATCACGGGTTTTCATTGTGCCTCCTCTGCGTGAGACGCCCTTGTGCAAGCACCGGACCGAGTGCAGGTACGCTCTTCGCACTGTGCAAGCTCATGAAAGCCCAACCCGCAATGCAGAAGCTGGTGGTACAGAAGCAGATCGAGGACTTTTTCTATCAGGCTCTCGAGACCGAGCTCGGCGGCGTCGAGGTTTATCGGATGGCGATCCTCTGTGCGAAAAACGAAGAGCTGAAAGAAGAGTGGAAGAAGTACCTCGCACAGACCGAGCGCCACGTCGAGATCGTGCGCGGCCTCTTCGACGTGCTTGGCCTCGATCCGGAGGCAACCACGCCCGGCCGTCAGATCGTGCGTGAAAAAGCGAAAGGGCTCGTGTCTGCGATGCAGAAGGCGCTGAAAGATGCGCCGCTCGCGGCACAGATCGTTGCGGCCGAGTGCGTCGTGGACGCGGAGACCAAAGACCACGTCAACTGGGGACTGATCGGCGCACTCGCTGAAACCGCGAAGGGGCCTGTAAAGAAGGCGCTGACCGCGGCATACGAAGAAGTCGAGGATCAGGAAGACGAGCACCTGTATCACACGAAGGGTTGGTGCCGGGAGCTCTGGCTGGAAGCGCTGGGTCTGCCTGCAGTGCTGCCTCCGCCGGAGGAAAAGCGGGACGTCAGGACGGGCGTCGAAGCAGGGAAGGCCGCCGCCTCACGAAAGGCGCAGCCGGCGAAGAAGAACGCGCGTCGCTGAGCCCACCGTCAGCCGGATCCTGTCTGCTCATGTGGAGCATGAACCGGTTTCGATTCCGGCGAGCCCCACTGGCGAAGCCGGATGGAGAGCACGACAATCGAGAGTACGGCGAGAAACTCGCTCTGCCAGTTCTGGAACGACTCGTACCAGAACTGCGATTTCGCCATGTACCCGAACGTTCCCACCACCTCGGCGGACCCATGCTCGACCTGCTCTTCATTGAACTTCCTCGCACCGCTCGCCGCGTGACCGACGAACGATGCGAGGAAGAGCGCGGCAAAGGCGAGACTCAATGAATTTCTGTAAAGAGACAATCGCCATCCGCCGCTTCGAACGGGCCCCGGTGCATCAGGGTCAGCTCTGTGCGCCGCGGGATCTTCGTCGATCTCCTCGTGCTCCCCATGCTTCTTTGATTCTGACGATCCTTTCTGAAACAGAAAGACCGTCAGAATCACATAGAGACCCATCTGCAGGAACTCGCTCTCCCAGTTCTCGAAAACCGTCTCACCAAACTCGCTCGAGCGGAGAAACTCGGAAAGCGACACCTTTTCGCGTCCATGCTGCTGTTGTTCTTCGTTGTGAACGTTCCAGCCGGTCCACGCGTGCCCCACGAGGGTGAGAATGAACAGCAGGAACAGAACAATCGAAAGGCTGTTGTTTTTCCAGATCCGCACGGGATGACTTTTAGCAATCATCGAGCCCGCCGGCGAATGTCTGCTCTTACGGCTTGAGCACCACCTTGATGCAGCCGTCCTCCTTCGCGCGGAACATCCTGTATCCGTCCGGCGCGTCATCGAGTTTCAGACGATGCGTGACCACAAAGGAGGGATCGATCGCACCGTCTTCGATCATCTTCAGAAGCTTGTGGTAGTACTTCTTGACCGGCGTCTGCCCCGTCTTGATCGTCAGCCCTTTGTTCATCAGCGCGCCGAACGGGATCTTGTCGAGAAATCCGACGTAAACGCCCGGAACCGAGACCGTTCCGCCTTTGCGGCAACAGCGGATCGCTTCGCGCAGCACGTGCGGTCGGTCCGTGCCGAGCATCACTGCTGCTTTCACCTTGTCGAGCACAGCGTCGGGACTTCCGCCCGCATGCGCCTCTGTGCCGACAGCATCGATGCAGGAGTCGGGGCCGCGGCCGCCGGTCATCTCCATCAATCGTTCGTACACGCTGTCTTCGTCGTCGAAGTTGACGATTTCCGCGTTGCCTTCCGTTTGCGCCATCTGCAAACGCTCGGCGACGCGATCGATCGCGATCACCCGTCCGGCGCCGAGCATCCACGCGCTCTTGATCGTGAACTGACCGACGGGGCCGCATCCCCAGACGGCGACGGTATCGCCCGGTTCGATGTGCGCATTTTCGGCGGCCATGTAGCCGGTGGGGAAAATGTCGGAGAGGAACAGCACCTGCTCGTCGGGCAGGCCGTTCTCGATCTTCAGCGGCCCGACGTCCGCGAACGGAACGCGAAGGTACTCCGCCTGACCGCCC
>DASYLL010000456.1:0-4054 GCA_036009605.1 Thermoanaerobaculia bacterium
CGAAAGAAAGAGACTTCCGCGGTGGAGTAATTCCGACCTCTGGTTATTGCTGAGCGTATTTCGAGTGGCGGCCTGGATCAGTCGATGCCGGAGATCGCGTTCGAAGAGCTCGTCGGGATCAGCACTTTCGAATCGATCCTCTTCGTGACGAGCCATAAGACTCTGGAAGTGAGCGGAAAGTTCATCCGGAAGCGGCAGGTACTGCCACCGATATCCAAAGTACGACCGAATGATCCACACGATCGAAAGCACCGAGAAGAACACCGCTCCCGCCACGCACACGATGAAGAACCACGTCATCGGATCGCCTGCGAAACGCAACCGCTCCGAGTAATACGTAAACACGCCACCAACGATGCCCAATATCGCCACACGCGAAGTCGGCGCACTATCGAGATGCGCACGCCGATCCACCTCGCGAAAGTAAAGCGTCCGGGCGAATTCGAGATCCATCGCGCATCGAAATTAACACTCGAAGCGCACAGAGCCCTCGTCTTCTACTTCGAGTAGAAGATCACTTCCGCGTCGCAGTCTCCGTCCCTGGTTTTGTCCCGCCGCCGTAGATTGCCCACTTGCCATCGAGACCATTCGCGCGCGGCGTATACGACATCACGCCGATGAACGACTTATCGGTGCCGGTGTACGCAACCGACAACGTGTCGCCGTTCGCGACGCCGACGCCGCCATATTTCAGCGTACCGATCACCCAGATCACGTCGTAGATGTCGCCGCGCGGGCTGATGGTGAGCGTGCCGGTGTACGGACCGACGCCGGGGTTCATTCCTTTGATCGAGTAGGTTCCGGAGAATGCGGGTTTCGCGCTCAGCGGAAGCGCGAGGATGAGGATCGTGCAGGCGAGAAACCAGGACAGCTTACGCATCGAAATGCTCCTTTCGGGTGAGGCAACATCCTACCTCAGTGCGCGGTCGCTTCTTCGGCTTCGCCTTCGTCCTTGCTGCCGCGCGAGAACATCGTCGACAGCTTCATCTTCGCGCGATCGGCGACCACGAAGAACGCCGGTACGACGAGCAGCGAGAGCGCGGTCGAGATCACCAGTCCGCCGATGATCGCGACGGCCATCGGTCCACGCGTTTCCGCGCCGGGGCCGAGCGCAAGCGCGGGTGGCACGGCAGCCATCAGCGTCGCGGCGGACGTCATCATGATCGGCCGCAATCGCACCGGCCCGGCCTTGAGCATCGCGTCGTGCGCGCTCATACCTTCGTTCTGCTTCTGCACGGCGTAGTCGACGAGGATGATCGAGTTCTTCTTCGCGATACCGAGCAACAACAGCAGGCCGATCATCGAGAAGATGTTCAGGGTCTTGCCCGTGATCAACAGCGCGAACGCCGCGCCTGCAATCGACAGCGGCAGAATCGAGAGCACGGTCACCGGATGCAGGAACGAGTTGAATTGCGACGCGAGGACCATGTACGCGACCATGATGCCGAGGATCAGCGCGAAGACGAGCTGGCCCATCGATTCACGGAACGCGACGGATGATCCGCCGAGCACCGCGCGATATCCCGTCGGCAACTCTTTGCTGATCGATTCGATGTACTCGAGTGCCTCACCCTGCGACTTGCCCGGCGCCACGTTGCCGTAGATCGAGATGGCACGCTCGCGATCGCGACGCGTCACCGACTGCAACGCCGGCCGTTCGTCTTCTTTCACGAGCGATGACAGCGGAACCAACGCCCCCGCCGCGGTCCGCACCCGCAACCGCGAAAGATCCTCGGGGCGCGTCCGCTGATTCGCAAGCAACCGCGTGCGAATGTCGATGCGACGTCCGCCCGTCGAGTACTTGCCTGAACGTACGCCGCCGACGAGCGCGTTGATCGTCGTCGCAACTTCTTCGACGGAGACTCCGAGGTCGGCCGCGCGGGCGCGATCGGGAACGATGCGCAGCTCCGGCATGCCGACCTGATAGTCGGTATCGATGTCCGTCGCCAGACCGCTCTGCTGCAACTTGTCGCGCATGTCGTTGGCGACGTCGATCAGCTTGTCCCACTCCGAACCACGCACCGAGAACTCGATCGGGAATCCGCGTTGCGCGCTGAAGCCCTGCTGCGAAAGATCCTGCACGACCGCGCGCACGCCGGGATAGCCGTTCAGCTCCTTGCGCACCATCGCCGCGAAATCCTGCTGCGACTTTTCGCGCTGATCGGGCGGCACCATCGTCACAAAGAGAATGCCGGTGTTCACACCACCGCCGCCGAACCCGCCGACGTTGCCGAACACTCGCACGACTTCCTTCTGCTCCTGCAGGTACGTCTCGGCACGGCGGAACACGCGATCGGTCTCCGCGAGATCGGCACCGACCGCCGTCTGCAGACGAATCATCAGACGGCTCTGATCCTGCGACGGTACGAACTCGCTCGGCAGCTTCTTGAAGACGAACATCGAAGCGATGAACACGATCACCGCCATCGCCAATACAGATAAAGGATGTCGCAGACCAATCGCCAGCACGCGGCTGTATGCGTGCGAGAGCTTGTCGAACGCGACGTCGACGAAATGGCCGAGCTTCGACTGCCGCTCCGCGCCGGTCTTCAGCATCTGCGCGGAACGCGCAGGCGCAAGCGTGATCGCCTCGACGTACGAGAGCAGCACCGCGATGCACAACGTCACGCCGAACTGCAGGAAGAACTTCCCGATGATGCCCTTCATGAACACGACGGGCAGGAAGATCGCGCACACCGCCAGCGTCGCTGCGAGTGCAGCAAAACTGATCTCCGCCGTCCCCTCGCGCGCCGCCCGCACACGATCCTTGCCCATCTCGCCGTGTCGGAAGATGTTCTCGAGGACCATGATCGCGTCGTCGACGACGATGCCGACCGCGAGCGCGAGTCCCAATAGCGTGAACGTGTTCAGCGTGAAGCCGAAGAAGTAGATGCAGGCCACGGTGCCGAGGAGCGACATCGGGATGGCCAGGATGACGTTCAGCGTCGCGCCGAATGTGCCGAGGAAGAGCCAGCAGATGATCGCCGTGAGAATGACGGAGAGCATCAGCTCGAACTGGATCTCGTGCACCGACTCCTCGATGAACTGCGTCGAGTCGAAGTTGATCCCGAGCTCCATGCCGGCGGGCAGCGTCTTCTGAATTTCCGCGATCGCTTCCTTCACGCCGCGTGCAACCGCGACGGCGTTCGAGCCGCGCTGCTTGCGGATGCCCATCCCCTGTGCGGGCTCGCCGTTGACGCGCGAGATGCGGCGGATGTCTTCGAAGCCATCCTCGACCATCGCCACGTCGCTGAGATACACGGGCGCGCCCGGCACATCGCGCACGACCAGCGTGCGGAACTCATCGAGATCGAATGCCTCGCCCATGACGCGAACGTTGACCTCGCGGCCCGACGTTTCGAGTCGACCCGCGGGCAGCTCGACGTGTTGATTGCCGATTGCCGCGAGCACTTCACTGACTGTGACCTGCCGCTCGTCGAGCTTGTCGGAGTCAATCCAGATGCGGATGTTGCGCGAGACCGAGCCGACCTGAATCTCGCCGACGCCCGGAACGGTTTGCAGCCGTTCCTTCACGCGATAGCGCGCGTAGTCCGAGAGCACCTGCGGCGCGAACGGACCGGAGAGACCGACCCACATGATCGGCTGATCTTCCGGATTTGTTTTCGAGACGACGGGCGGCTCGATGTCGCGCGGAAGATTGCGCTGCACTTGTGCAACGCGTGTCTGCACGTCCTGCAGCGCGAGGTCGACGTTGCGCGAGAGGTCGAGCTCGACCGTCACGTTGCCGCCGCCCTGCCGCGACGTCGAGGTGACGTTGCGCACGCCCTGCACCTGCATCACCGCTTCTTCGATCGGCTCGACGATGTCGTGCTCGACGACTTCCGGAGCCGCGCCTTCCCACGACACGCTCACGTTGATGGTCGGGAAGTCCACGTCCGGAAACTGCGAGATGCCGATGCGCGACGCCGCGACGCCGCCGAACAGCACGGTCGCGGCCATGATCATCCACGCGAAGACAGGGTTCTTGATGCAGACTTCGGTGATTTTCATTTGATGTCCTTTGGACGTTGTCGGTTCTCAGTTGTCGGTTGTC
>DASYLL010000457.1:0-35473 GCA_036009605.1 Thermoanaerobaculia bacterium
TACACACCCTCGGGCACCTGGCGATCACCTTCTCGCAGCTTCGGACCGGCGTGTCCGGTGGCCAGGCAACACCGGCGCGCGTGAAATGCGGCTCCAGTCGCTCGCGCGCATCGGGACCGTCGCGTGCCACGACACTCGCGACGGATCGTGTGCCTCTGGCTTTGCGCCACAGCACTGGCGCAGCAATGGCGATGACGATCAACACGGCCACGACGACGATGATCTTTTTCCGCACGAGACCTTTAGACTAGCGCGATGCGTCTAGCCGTCAACATCGACCACATCGCCACGATCCGCGAAGCGCGGAAAACCGACGAACCGGATCCGGTCGCCGCGGCCGTCATCTGCGAGCTCGCCGGCGCGCAGGGAATCACCGTGCACCTGCGCGGCGACCGTCGCCACATTCAGGATCGCGATGTCGAACTGCTGCGCAAGACCGTCACGACGCATCTCAACGTCGAAATGGCCGGCACCACCGAAATGGTGCGCATCGCGCAAACGATCAAGCCGCATCAGGTCACGCTCGTGCCCGAGCGCAAGGACGAGGTCACGACCGAAGGCGGTCTCGATGTCGTGCTGCACTCCGGCAACGTCGAAAAGGTCGTCGCGCAGTTGCTCGACGCGCGCATCGACGTCTCGATCTTCGTCGATCCCGATCTCGAACAGATCCGCCAGTGCCACAAACTGCGCGCGCCGAAGATCGAGATCAACACCGGCAAGTTCGCCGATGCATGGAAGGGCGGCAACTGGCCAACCGAGCTCGAGAAACTCGCGACCGCCGCACGCGCCGCGAAAAAACTCGGCCTGGTCGTATTCGCCGGTCACGGACTGACGTACCGCAACATCGACGCAATCGCCACGATCCCCGAGATCGAGGAGCTGAACATCGGTCACTCGATCATCGCTCGTGCGTCGCTGGTGGGATTGGACGCGGCGGTGCGTGAGATGGCGGCGCTGATGAGGGCGCCGCGGAGATTGCCCACCATTAAGTGAAGCTGTTGTCAGTTGTCGGTTGTCGGTTGTCTGTGATCAGTCGCTCGGACGACAACCCACAGAGAACCGACAACCGACAACTGACAACCCGTCAGGCGATCTCCGCCAACTTCCTCCGAATCTTCCCCACGCGCGACCGGTCCTCGTGCGCCGAGAACCGCTCCTCCTCGTACATCGCGATGAGCGGTTCGAGCTCCCGCGCGGCGTCGGGATGATGGGTGCGCAGCTCGCGCAGCGCTTCTTCCATCGTCGTCGATGGTCCCACGTCGATGCCGCGTTTCGCGAGATCCTCTTCGAGCAGTTCGAAGAGCAGCCGGCGCCGACGACGCAGCAGCACGATCAGCAAGGCCACGACAACAACACCCGCGACAATCGCGAGAAAGTCGGGTGACGTCACGGTGCGTTTGCCACGCGCCATCTGTGCGCGCATCGAGCGCATCGCCGTCCGCATCGACTCGATCGCGGACTCGGCCAGCACGGCCTGATCGCCGAGTCCGTACGTCAGCACGTAACGGTCCCAGACGAACGTGAGCGAGTCGCTGATCGCAGCCGCGTATTCGCGCAGCGGATTCAATTTGCCCGAGCCGGGACGCAGCAATATCGGCGTCGCATCGAACGTCACCCAGCGCGCGCCGTCCCAGATCTCGGTCCACGCATGCGCGTCCTCGCGCCTGAGCGAGTAGTAGCCGGTGAGCGGATTGCGTCGACCGCCGTAGTAGCCGCCGGCAATGCGCGCAGGCACATCGAGCGATGTCATGAGCACCGCCATTCCGGCCGCGAAGTATTCACACTGGCCGCTGCGCGTGCGCAGCAGAAAATCTTCGACCGACATCGGCGCGCCGGGATCGCCGGCGTTCTGCACGTAGCGGAAGTTACGCGTCAGGTACTGCTCGATGCGATACGCCTGATACGCCGGCCGCGTCTCTTCGCCGACGAGTCTTCGCGCCATTGCAGTGATCTCCGGCGTGACCGGATAGTTCACCCGCACCACCCGCGTCATCCGCAGCGGCTCCGTATCCTCGGACAACCGGACCGTGAGACTCACCGGCGCGTCGTGATGCGTGAAGTACGTGTCGCGCGACGGTCCTTCGTACAGCCGCGCGGGCAGTCCCGTCATCGCGTACGCGCCGACCGGGATGAGCAACTTTCCGCGCTGCGGTTTCTGTTGCACGACGGCCTCGCCCTGCGCACCCGCCGGCTTGCCGAGGATCAGCGAGCCTTCGCGAAACGGCACCTCGCGCAGGCCACGCGGCGTCTGCTTCCACGCGCCGCGATCGTAGCGGTCGTACGCCATCGCGCGCAGGCGCATCGGCGCAAAACGCTCCTGCGTCGAACGATCCATCCAGACGCGCGCGACGATCGTCGGATCGGTCGTCGTCCCCCGCGACTCGCGGAGATCGATCGTCTCATTGAGTGCCGACGCACCGCCCGGCAGCGAGCCCGCGAGTCCCGACATGAACGGGCTGCGCACGCGCGGCAACAGCGGAAAGAGCAGCGCGCCGATGAGCATCGAACCGACGAGATAGAACCCCGCGGCGCGTCCGCTCGGCGCTTCCGCGTATTCGTGCTCGACCGATCGCGCGGTCTCGAGATGACTGACATACATCAGCTGCCGGAACATCACGAACGCGAACACGAGCACGAACGGCATGACCGTGATGTGCGTCGACGTCGCGAGGCTGGCCACGAAGATCAGCGCTGCAGTGAGCAGACGCTGTCCGTAGTTGTTGCGGTGCATCGATTCGATCGGTTGATAGAACGCGATGAAGAGCACGAGATGCGTCGACGCGGCGATCGCGGTCCCGGAGAACATGCGCCAGTCGACGAAGTACAGCGGGATGTACGCAATCGCCGCCCATCGCATCAGCCGCGCCGGCACGAGCTCCGGCGTTTTGCCCATGAGCACGCGCAGAACGATCGCCGCCATCGCGATGTGAAAAATCACGACGGGCGTCGTGCCGAGCGCGTACGTGAAGTACAGCGGCACCGCCGCGAACATCGTCAGCAGCAGGGTCTCGATCTCACGCGCTTTTCGCGTCATGACGACCTCCCGCCACCGAGAACAAAACGGAGTTGCGATCCATGAGCTGATGCACCGGCTGGCGTTCCGCTTCGAGCAGCGCCAGCGCGCGGAACAGACCGCCCGCCGCCTCACCCGCGCGAGTGCGCAACGTGACGCGCGGCAGCGAGAGCGTGATGTCCATCTCGTTCCGCACCGCGTGATACACGAGCGTCGCCGCGGAGGCGATCATCTCTTCGAATGCGTCATCGCGCACGCCGCGCGGCTGATACGGATCGACGACCACGTGCAGCGATCGCGCGGCGTCGGCTTCGGTCTGCTTCATGATCCAGCGGCCGAGGCTCGCGGATTTTTTCCAGTGCACGAGTCGGAGGGAGTCGCCGCGTGCGTATTCGCGAAATGCATGAATCTCGTTGCCCATGCCGGGACGGCCGGACGTGTCGTCGTCGCCGAGGACGGAGCGGAACTGTTCGCGCGAAACGTCGTCGGCGAGGATGCGTGGATAGACGACGACATCGCTCTCGGAGCGCAGCCGACGTTTCTTCAGCACGAAGCCGAACGGATAGCGCGTGTACGAATCGACGCCGCTCACGTGCGCAAGACCGCGTCGCGGAAAGAGAAACTCGGCGCTGACCGTGACCTCGCCACGCTTCGGCACGACCGGAACCAGCACCGCCGACGCGAGCGCATCCGACACGAGCACGACATCGCGCACGTTCCAGATGCGCGACGCGTTGCGAATGCGCAGCGAGCCATTCGCGGGACGACCGGCCCACGCTTCATCGATTCCGTGAATCTCGACCGAGAGATGCTTCAGGCCGCCCTTCGACGCGATGCCCGACAACAGCAGGCAACCGAGCATCAGCGTGACGGCGATGTAGATCGCGTTGTTGCCGGTGTTGATCGCGGAGATCGCGAGGATGATCGTCGCGAGGATGTACGTCATGCCGACTTTCGTCAGGCGTACGACACCGTGGAACTCCCAAGGGTGAGTCACCGCGGGACCGCGAGCTCGTTCACCATCCGCTGAATGAACCGCGCCTCCGGTGAGACGTCGCCGCGACTGAAGCGGCGGTCCTTCATCACGATCCGATGCGACAGCACCGGCGCCGCAAGCCGCTTCACATCCTCGGGGATCACGAAGTCGCGGCCGTTCACCATCGCCAGCGCCTGACAGGCTTTGAAGTACGTCAGCGCGCCGCGCGTCGAAACGCCGAGGGCGATCTCGCCGTGTCCACGCGTGGTGTGCACGATCAGCATCAGATACTCGACCAGCGCTTCGCTCACGTGTACGTCGCTGACCCGCGCCTGCAACTCGCGCACTTCATCGCCATCGAGCACAGGCTCGAGATGATCGAGCGCGTCCTGGCCACCACCCGAGCGCAGGAGCTGCTTCTCATCGGAAGCGCTTGGATAGCCGATCGTGAGCTTCATGAGAAAACGATCGAGCTGCGATTCCGGCAGCGGATACGTGCCGACGTGCTCGATCGGATTCTGCGTTGCGATCACGAGAAACGGATCGGGCAACGGCATGCGCTTCTTCTCGATCGTGATCGTGCCTTCGCTCATCGCTTCGAGCAGCGCCGACTGCGACTTCGGCGTGGCGCGATTGATCTCGTCCGCGAGCAGCACGTTCGTGAAAACCGGACCGGAGATGAACTCGAACTCCTGCTGGTCCTGGTTGTAGATCGTCACGCCGACGATGTCCGCCGGCAGCAGATCGCTCGTGAACTGGATGCGCTGGAAGCTCAGCGAAAGCGATCGCGCGAGCGCGTGCGCCAGCGTGGTCTTGCCGACGCCCGGCACGTCTTCGAGAAGGATGTGGCCCTTGGCGAGCAGCGCGGCGATGCAGAACTGGATGACTTCCGACTTGCCGCGGATGACTCGTTCCACGTTCTCCTGCAGCGCGGAGATCCGGTCGAGGGAGCGTGTGATCGGGATCGGTTGCGTCGACATGCTTTGTCTTCTACGTTCGCCGATGCAACAGGGTCACCAATCAGGCAAATTCTCGGGGCGAGTTCGGACACGACGAACCCACTCGGCAGCCGTACGTGCCCCAGCGAAGCAATCAGCGCAGCCGGCCGTGCCGGCTAGAGTTTCTTGTAGTCCGGCCCCCCACCACCCTCCGGCGGCACCCAGGTGATCACCTGATAGGGATCCATGATGTCGCACGTCTTGCAGTGGAAGCAGTTCGTGAAGTTCAGGAACGGCACTTTGCCCCGGCCGTCCGCGGTCGTTTGCGGCTCGTAGACCTGCGCGGGACAGAAGTGAAAGCACGGGTTTCCGTACTCTTCCGTGCAGCGCGTGATGCACACCTCGGTATCGCGGATCAGCAGATGCGCGGGCTGGTTCTCTTCGTGGAGCACGCCGCCGTTGTAGACGTTCGTGACTTTGTCGAACGTGTACGTGCCGTCGTACTTCACCTTCGCCGGAGGATGCGGATCGTCCGAGCCGAAGTAGCGTTTGATGCGCTCCATCCGCTCGTGGCCGGCTTCGCCTTCGAGCTTGTCGGTCACGCCGAAACCGCGGCCACCGGTCACCATGCCGAGACCGGTGTTGAGCATGCCGGCGATCTGGCCGTTGTGGAAGCCCTGATGGAAGTTGCGCTGCGAGAAGAGCTCTTCCTTCGCCCACGAGACTTCGAACAGCTCGTCATATTGCTTGAGCTGATTCGACGAGTAGTCTTCATTGAGCAACGCTGCGAACGCAGTCTCGGCCGCGAGAATCCCCGACTTGAACGCGAGGTGAATGCCTTTGAGCCGCGCGCCATTCAGGAACGCGCCGCTGTCGCCGAGGATCATGAAGCCGTCGCCATAGAGCTTCGGCATCGAGTAATACCCACCCTCGGGGATCGCTTTCGCGCCGGCCGCAATCATCTTGCCGCCGCGCAGAATCTCCTGAACTTTGGGATGCAGTTTCAGACGCTGCAGCTCGTTGTGCGGATCGAGCGTCGGGTTCTTGTAGTCGAGACCGACCACGAGTCCGATGTCGACGACGCGGTCTTTCATCCCGTAGATGAAGGCGCCGCCGAACGTGTCCATGTCGAGGGGAAAGCCGAGCGTGTGTACGACGTGACCCGCGGGCCAGCGATCGTCGGGCAGTTGCCAGAGCTCTTTGACGCCGAGCGAGTAGACCTGCGGATTCTTGCCGGCGGAGAGATCGAACAGCTCCGTGAGCTGTTTGACGCACGTACCGCGCGGCCCTTCCGCGAAGATCGTGATCTTCGCTTTCACGTCGACGCCGGGCTCGAAGTTCGGCTTCGGCTGTCCGAGCTTGTCGATGCCTTTGTCGCCAGTGCGAACACCGACGACCCGTCCTTCCTCCACGAGCACACGCGACGCCGCGAATTCAGCGAAGAGATCGACGCCCATCTCACCAACGATCGGACCGAGCCAGCGCACGACCTCGCCGAGGGAGACGACGTAGTTGCCGTGGTTCTTGAGAGGTGGCGGCATGGCCGGACCGGAGAGCCGCGCGAGTCGCGCGTTTTCCGTGAGGTACCAGAACTCATCGCCGCTGACCGGAGCTTCGACGGGACAGCCGCGCTCGAGCCAGTCCGGCATCAGTTCGGCGATGCCACGCGGATCCATGACCGCGCCGGAGATCCCGTGCGAGCCGATCTCCCTGCCCTTCTCCAGCAACGCGATCGTGATGCCCTCGAGCTTTCTCTCGGCATCCGATTCGTTATGAACGCGAATCAGCTCCGCGAGTTTGTAAGCGGCGGCGAGTCCCGCGGGACCCGCGCCCACGATGACGACGTCGACCTCGAGGGTCTCGCGCTCGATTCCGGGAAGTTCGGCCATTCGGTTCGCTCCTGTCGGCGGGGCATTGTATAGAAACCGGTCTTAGAGTCTCAGAGTCGTAGAGGGGCGGGGCCGAGGGAGTCTCAAAGTCGCAAAGTCTCAAAGTCGCAAAGGACGTGCTGTCTCACTCTTTGAGACTTTGCGACTTTGAGACTTTGCGACTATCCCCCGGCGGCAGATCGCAGAGTCGCGAACGCCCAGCTCCCCGAGACACGGCAAGAACCCCTCTACGACTCTACGACTCTAAGACCCTACGACTCTGCGACTCACCCCGCCGCCGAAACCGCATCCCTCACACGCGTCATCAATCCATCCGCGAACGGCGGCGGCGACACCTGTCGCATCACGTCGTCGAGCTTCGCGCAGAGCGACTCCGGAACATCGCGCTTCGAGCTGTGCCAGAGGCGCCACAAGCGCACGTAATGCATGCGTAGTCCGCGGCGCAGCGCGCGCGTTTCGCGCGTGCGGCTCAGGCTCAGGAGATTCGCGGCGATCGCTTCCCACGTCAGCCAGCCGCGCTTGCGGTATTCGTCGCTGATCGAGCCGGGGCGCACGCGATACATCAGGCCCACCGCGCCGCGATGCGCAACGGGGCGTCCTGTTTCGAGCAGGCGCCAGATGAGCTCTGTGTCGGATGCGCAGCCGAAGCGCGCGTCCCATCCCTTCACGGCATCGCGACGGAAGAGGATCGCGGAGCTCGACCAGAGCTGATTGCCGAGCGCCGCGAAGTCGTACCAGACAGCGCCGTCGAGCACAGTGTCGCGATAGGGATCGACGCCGTTGCGCAGCATCACGTCATCGCCCTGGATTCCGTCGAATGGCTCGAGCGCTTCGTTGCACTGCAAACTGCGAATTCCGCACGCGACCACGCTCGTATTCTCGAGCGCGCCCGCCATCTGCTCGATCGCATTCGGACGCAAAACATCGTCCGCATCGAGCTTCAGCACGAGCTCGCCGCGCGCGAGTGCGAGGCAGCGATTCCAGTTGCCGGTCATGCCCAGGTTCTGGTCATTGCGCTCGACGCGGACGCGTGCGCTTGCGTAGCGCGTGAGGATTTCGTGCGTGCGATCCGGCGATGCGTCATCAACGGCGATGACCTCGAAATCGTCGAACGTCTGCGCCAGCACGCTCTCCATCGCGGCTTCGACAAAAGGCTCCGCCGTAAAGGCCGGGACGAGAATCGAAACACGCGGAGTCATCAGCGCGTGAATCTTAATCGACGAGGTGAGAGGGCGTTGCATCAGCTGCTATCCTTCGACCCGGTCTGATGACTGAGCTCACGCTTCCGCTCGTCCTCCTGTTCGCGTGCAGTGCCCTGACTTCATACGTGGCGACAGCCATCGTGAGGCGGGGCGCGGAGCGCGTGGGTCTCGTCGATGTTCCGGACGACCGCAAGATCCACGTCGTCGCCACGCCGCGCCTCGGCGGGATCGCGATCATCTTCGGCTTCGGCTTTCCGCTGCTGCTGCTCGCAGCGAACACGCGCGCGGCGGAGCTCGTGTCGAAGAACCTCACCTATCTCTTCGCCGTGCTCGCCAGCGGCTCACTCATCGTCGGCCTCGGCGTCTACGACGATCTGATCGGCACGAACGCGTCGCAGAAGTTCGCCGTGCAGTTCGCGGCGGCGTTCATCCTGGTCGCGTTCGGATTTCACTTCGACGTCATCTCGCTCGCCGGCAGCAACTTCGACCTCGGGCTGCTCGGCCTGATCGCGTCGATGATCTGGATCGTCGGCGTGATGAACGCGATGAACTTCATCGACGGGATGGATTCACTGGCGACGGTCGTCTCGCTGACGATCGCATGCGCGTTCAGCATCATTGCGATCCTGCGTCACGACGTCTTCTCGCTCGTGATCATGACCACGCTGACCGGAAGCCTCATCGGCTTCTATCCGTGGAACAAGCCGCCGGCGAAAATCTTCATGGGCGATACCGGCGCGCTGTTCATCGGACTCCTGCTCGCGACGGTCTCGATCGCGCGTCCGAGCAAGTCGCCCACCGCGCTGATCATCGGCGGGCCGATGCTCGCACTCGCACTGCCAGTGATCGACACGCTGATCGTGATGAAGCAGCGCTTCGGCGAAAATTCGATCCCGTTCACCGCGCGCTTCTCGCGCGTGTTCACCGCGGATCGGCGTCACATCCATCACATCCTCGTCGCCCGCTACGGCAGCCCCGGCAAAGCAATCCTCGGCATCTGGCTCGTGACGCTGATGTTCGCCGCGGCCGCCGTGATGACCGCGATCGATCCGTACAAACCCCTCGGATACATCTTCGCGCTCGTGGCGCTGCTCGCGCTGTTCGTGCTGCGCTACCTGCCGCGACGGAGGGCGTGATGCTCGCGCCTTCGGCTCGTGATTTCTACGACTCCGCGGACCCGGCGCGCTGGGGACGCGATGAGATGCCGGAGCAGGGGCAGGTCACACGTGATTGGTTGTCGCGCGCGACCATCGACGGACTCGCGCTGGAGCTCGGCTGCGGCCGTGGAATCCTCGCGCGAATCACGCCGCGCTACGCAGGACTCGACCTCGCGTTCACGCCGCTGCTCACGATGCGCGGCAGCGGCGTCCAGGGCGACATGGAACAGTTGCCGTTCCGCGATGCGTCGGTGGCGTTCGTCTTCAGCTGGGCGGCAATCGAGCACGTGCCGCATCCGGAGCGCGTGCTCGTGGAGATCGAGCGCGTGTTGCGCGTCGGCGGCCTCGCGCTGCTCGCGCCGGCGTGGCACTGCCGGCCATGGGCGGCGGACGGTCTCGAGTTCCGCCCGTTCGCGGCGCTGACGTTCGGACAGAAACTGCGCAAGGCGCTCATCCCCTTTCGCAACAACGTGCTGTGGCGCGCTCTCTTCGAGTTGCCGGCGCGCGTGATTCGCGAACTGCTCGCACTCGTGCGTAAGCCACCGTTTTCGTATCACCGTCTGACGCCGAATCTAAACGAGTACGTCGGCACCGACTGCGACGCATTCACGAGCATGGACCCGCACGCCGCGATCCTCTACTTCGCGAAGCGTGGATGGGAAGTGCCGAGCCATCCGACGCTGCTTTCGCGGATGCTCGTACGACACGGCGCGGTTGTCGTGCGAAAATCCGCGCCGTGAAACGACTCCTGGCCATTCTCCTGTTCGCTGCGACCGCGTCGGCGGACACGTTCACATTCACCGTCGTCGGCATGGACTGCGCCGCCTGCGGACCTCCGATCGTGAAGACCCTCGAGTCCGTCGACGGCGTGAAGAACGCGAAGGTCGATTGGAAGTCGAAGAGCGCGACGGTCGAGCTGCCGTCGACGTTCGACAAGCAGAAGATCCGCACGGCACTCACGAATGCCGGCTTCGAATCGATCTTCCCCGGCGAGGAGCGAAGAGAGATTCAGCCGCTGCCGGCCGACGTCGTGAAGTCACTCGACATCATCGAGTACAACGAAGGGAAACGCGTCGATATCCCGAGCCTCATGGCCTCAGGCAAAGTCACGATCGTCGATTTCTACGGCGCCTGGTGCGGCCCGTGCCGCGTGCTCGAAACGCGACTGCAGCATCTGATGCGCGGCAAGAGCAATCTCGCGGTGCGGCGCGTCGACATCGGCAAGTGGGACAACGAGGCGGCGAAGCAAGCGACGCGCGAGTTTCATGCGGAGGCGTTGCCGTACATTCGCGTATATGACGCTCGCGGGAAATTCGTCGGCTCCGTTACCGGCGGGATGTGGGATGAAGTACTGGCCATGCTTGCTAAAGCAGAGATCAAGGCGGAGAAATGAAACTGCGATTTGCGATCGCGCTGCTGCTCACGCTGGCGCTGCTCCCAACCGCATACGCCTGACCCGCCTGAGCCAACCCCAACCTCTCCGGCGGAGCAGGTCAGACCCTCACGATGCCCGGCCAGTGGCGTCTTTCCCTCGACGTTGCTCAGGGCACGTTTCGCACATCGCACGTCGCGGAGTGTCCCGACGTGGCGCCGGAGTGCGAGACGACGATCATCCCCGCGCACCTGCATCGCGCCGCGGTCGAGCTCACACACGTCGAGACCACGATCAGCTACGGCATCCGCGAGCGCATGCAGCTCTCGCTGCGCGTGCCGTATGACGTGAAGGCGATGACGATCGGCTACGAGACACTGGACGGCGCACCGTTCACGCCGCCGTACGGCGACATCCACCATCGCACGCAGACGCTGCGCGGTCTCAGCGATCCGACGCTCCATCTCGACTGGATGCCGCGTCGCGGCTGGACGTTCGGCGCCGGCCTTTCCCTCCCCCTCGGCGACACCGTCGAGAATCCCATCCGCCTCGGACGCGAAGGCAAGACGCACCAGCACATGCAGTTCGGCAGCGGTACGTTCCGTCCGACGCTGTCCGCGCAATGGGTTCGTCCTCTCGACCGTGTCACTCTCTTCGCACGCGCTGAAACACGTCTCAGCCTCTACGAAAACGACGAAGGCTTCCGCGCACCAAACAACGTTCTCTGGTCCGTCGGCCCCAGCATCCGCCTCGGCGGCGCGACACTCAATCCGCGTCTGCAGGGTCAGGTGCAGACGCTCGGCAAATGGGACGACGAGCCCGACGAAGGCGACGGCTTCACGAACGCCGGCGTGCGATTGCAACTCGCGCTACCGCAGTATCGCGGCATTTCGTTCGCGCCCGCCGTCTATCGCGAGATCTACTCGCACGGGCACCATCACGAGGAAGAGTTTCGCCAGGGCACGACGTGGAGTGTGTCGATGACCCGGAGCTTCTAGCCGGCGCGCACGAGTTGCTGCAGATCGAGCTCTTCCCAATCGAGCTCCTGTTCGACCTGCTGAAACGCGGCATCGCCGATCGTGCCGTCAGCTCGCAACGCGGCGAGGCGTTGCCGTTCCGCGACAGTCGCGGCGCGCACGATCTCGACGTCCATTGTCAGCGCGCGCCAGATCTGCGTCGTCTCGTCGTTTGCATCGCCGTCGGCGATCGGCCTGCGACTCGCGAACTCCGCTTCCGCGCGTCGCAGCAGAACTTCATAGCGGCGACGCACGAGGTCCGCGGTCTCCGCGCCGCCGGGACAATCGGCACTTGCCGCGAGTGCCGCGCGCAACGTTTCGACGCGCGCGAGTCGCACTTCATGCTCGACCTCGCCGTCGTCTTCGAGTTTCAGATACGTGATCAGGGGCCGCAGCGTGACGCCTTGCACGACGAGTGTGCCGAGGACGACGGCGAAAGCAGTGAAGAGGATCAGATCGCGATACGGAAAGTTCGTTGGCAACGCGAGCGCGGCGGCGAGCGTCACGGTTCCGCGCATACCGCACCAGCCGACAACCGCGGCGGCACCGCTGGAAAGCGCGACGGCGTCCTTCGGCCCTGGCGATCCATCCGCGTGCGGCCGGCACCACCAGCGACTCAATCCCGCGGCGCCGGTGACCCACACGATGCGCGCGAGAATCGTCGCGAGACACACCGCACCCGCAACCCACGCGTATTCGATCCACTCACCGCGCTCCATGCGCGCGATGATCATCTTCAACTGGAAGCCGACGAGGATGAACGCGAGCACGTTCAGCACGAACACCGCGACTTCCCACACCGCGTACGACGGAATGCGGATGCGCGCCGGAATGACCTCGGCCACCTGACGCGAGATCGCCATCGCGAACACGACCACCGTCAGGATGCCGGAGAGGTGCAGTCGCTCCGCGAGAACCCATACGAAGAAGGTGCCGCAGAACTGCACGATGACCGCGGTCGCAACGTCGTCGATCCGCGTCGTGGTCATCAACATGATGCGCGAGAGCACGAGCCCGAGCACGAGGCTGCCGATCGTGACGACGAGCAGCATCGGAATCACGGACCATCCCGACAGCGAGCCCGCAAGCACCGCACCGACGGCGAGTCGATAGACGAGCAGCGCGCTCGCATCGTTGAAGAGAGACTCGCCTTCGAGAATCACGAGTAGTCGATGCGGTGGCCGCAGTTGTTTGAGCACGGCCGTTGCCGCGGCCGCATCAGGCGGCGCGACGATCGCACCGAGCGCGATCGCGGCGGCCCACGGAAGTCCCGGCACGAGCATGTGCGCGACGACCGCGACGACGGCGATCGTCAGTGCGACGGCGCCGAGGGCGAGACTGGCGACGATGCGCCAGTTCGCGCGGAGATCGCGCGGCGAGGCATCGAACGCGGCGTCGAGCAAGACCGGCGCGACGAAGAGCGCGAGTGCGAGCTCCGGGTCGAGCACGAGTGTCGGCGCGCGCGGCACGAGTGCGAGGCCGGCTCCGGCGAGTGCGACGAGCGCAGGATACGGCGTCGCGATGCGACGCGCGATCGCGGCCAGACCGGCGCCGGCCAGCAGCAGCACGATGACGATCTCGAAGACTTCCATCGAAGGTTCAGTATGCCAGTTTGGAGTGCGGCCGCAGCCGCCGCTCTTGTATGTTCGTGCGTCGCGCTGTCGCATACGAAAGCGGCAGCTGCGGCTGCCGCACTCCAAACTATCGCGGGAGCGAGACGGTGAACGTCGTACCCGCACCCGCGCTGCTTTCGACGTCAATCGTGCCGCCGTGCGCGTGGGCGAGTTTGCGTGCGATCGAAAGGCCGAGGCCGGAGCCGCGCGAATCGCGGCCTTTATGGAAGCGCTCGAAAAGACGCGGCAACTCATCCGCCGCGATGCCGGGACCATCGTCACGCACGCGGATCACGAGCTCGCGCGAGCGCGCTTCCGCGGCGATGGAAACGCTGCCCTCGGACGCGTGCTGCACCGCGTTCGAGAGGAGATTCAACAGCACTTCGCGAATGCGCATCGGATCGATCTCGATCGCTGGCAGCTCATCGGGAACGTGAACAGCGATCGGCGATCCGATCGCCGCGGCGGCATCGCGAATCAATTCCGCGACATCGACCAGTTCTTTGCGCAGATCGAGCGCGCCTGCTTCCGCATTCGCGAGCGTGCGCACGTCATCGACGAGGCGCGCGAGATGTTGCGTCTCTGCGAGCAGCTCGCCGATGCGAACGTCATCGCGCGGATAGACGCCGTCGAGCAGACCTTCGATCCGTCCCTGCAGAATCGACAGCGGCGTGCGCAGCTCGTGCGCGACGTCCGCCATCAGCTGCCGGCGCAACCGATCCTGTTCGCGGAACACGCGCGACACGCGACGGATCGTGAATCCGAATGCCCACGCGATTCCGCAAAGCAGCGTGATCGCGATCCCGATCGCCCATCCCCGTGGAGGCGTGTGCGATACGAACGTGCTCGCCGAGATCGCCGCGAGCACGATCATCGCCGCGAACGCACAGCCCATCCGCCGCACGAACGGCGGCGGGCCATGACGATGTCTTTGCCAGTGCGATCTCATTCGTCGATGAAGCGATAGCCGATGCCGTACACGCTGTCGATGTATTCGCGTGGCCGCAGTTTGCGGCGGATGTTCTTGACGTGCGAGTCGATGGCGCGGTCGAACGATTCCGCCGCGGAGCCGCGGATCGCATCGAGCAACTGCACGCGCGTGAACACGCGTCCCGCGTGTCGCGCCAGCGTTGCGAGCAGTTGAAACTCGGTCGGCGTGAGATCGATCGTCTCGCCGTCGCGCGTCACGAGCATGCGCTCGTGGTCGATCAGAAGATCGGCCGCGCGATCGCCGCGATGTTTCTCCGTCCGCCGCAACACCGCACGAACGCGCGCGACGAGCTCGCGCGGACTGAACGGCTTGGTGATGTAGTCGTCCGCACCGATCTCCAGCCCGCGCAGGCGATCGTCTTCTTCGACGCGCGCCGTGAGCATGATGATCGGCAGATCTGATTCGCGACGAATCGCGCGCGCGACGTCGAGGCCGTCGAGCTTCGGTAATCCGAGGTCGAGGACGACGAGGTCGGGACGACGTTCGCGTACCGATTCGAGTGCGCGAACGCCGTCGCCTGCCACGAGGACTTCGAAACCCGCGAGCCGCAGATAGTCGGTCGCGATCTCCGCGATCTGCGGCTCGTCATCGACGACGAGGATCATCGTCACCGCGGGACCGCGTCCTTTTCCTGTCGACCGCAGCGGCCGCGCCAGTAAAGCCCGCGTGCGAACACGAACCAGAAGAGGATGAAGAACAGCGGGCCGAAGAAGAAGCCCGGACCGCCCCAATGTGGATACCACGCCGGCGGATGTTCTGCGCCGTGTGCGATGCCGAGGTTGTATGCGAAGGCGCCGACCGCGGCGGCGAAGATGAGTGCGGCGACGAAGGCCGGCCATTTGACGTTTCTCATGTGATGTTTCCTCCTTACACGAGGAAGATGCGAGGCAAGTGTGGAGTGATTATGGAGATGGCGGCTACACTCGCGCACGATGATCGTCCACCTCATCGACGGCACGTACGAGCTCTTTCGCCATTTCTACGGCATCCGCCGCGGCGTCACGAAAGACCCTACCTTCGGCGCCGTCGCCGGCGTCCTCGGCACCGTCGCGCAGATGCTCGAAGGCGGCGCAACGCACATCGCCGTCGCCACCGATCACATCATCGAATCCTTCCGCAACGACCTCTGGCCCGGCTACAAAACCGGCGCCGGCATCGAGCACGCGCTGTGGGCGCAGTTTCATCCGCTCGAGCATGCGCTCGTTTCCATGGGTGTCGTGACGTTCGCGATGGTCGAGCTCGAAGCCGACGACGCGCTCGCCTCGGCAGCCGTGATCGCGGCGCGCGACAAACGCGTGGAGAAAGTCTGCATCTGGACGCCGGACAAAGATCTCGCGCAATGCGTCATCGGCGAGCGCGTCGTGCAGGTCGATCGCAAGAGCGGACAGATCCGCGATGACAAAGGCGTGTACGCGAAGTTCGGCGTCGCGCCGGTGCACATCCCGGACTATCTCGCGCTCGTTGGAGATGCGGCCGATGGCTATCCCGGGATTCCGCGTATCGGCGCGAAAACCGCGGCGCGTCTGATCGCGCGTCACGGTGCAATCGAGCAGTTCCCCGCCGAAGTGCTCGGCGATCAACTCGAGCGCGCGCTGCTGTTCAAGGATCTCGCGACGCTTCGCGTCGACGCGCCACTGTTCAAGAAGGTCGACGAGCTGCGCTGGAAGGGACCGACCGAATCGTTTGCGGCAGTCGCCGCGAAGATCGAGCCTCGACTACTGCCGAGAGTCGCAGCGATCCCAGCCGTGCGAAACTAGCGCGCATGCGTACATCCTTTTTGCTGGCTCTCGCGCTGTGCGCGACGCTTTCTCTTTCCGCGCAGACGCCCGGCACCGTCATCGAGTATCCGGTCGTGTATCCGAACGTGCCGTCGGTCGAAACCGGCGCGTGTCACCCGGCGCCGAAGGGCTCGACGCACGAGATCACGTTCGATGCGAAGGGCGGCAACACGCTCTGGATCACGGGACAGAACTACGACTCGGTCGTGCAGATCACCGAGTCAGGCGCGATGACGCACTACGCGATGACGAAAGGCAGCGGGCCGCACGGAATCGAGTTCGATGCCGATCGTCGTTTGTGGGTCACACTCGAATTCGCCGGACAGATCGTGCGACTCGACGCGAACGGCAAGCCCGATCTCACATTCGACGTCCGTCTCGATTGTCCGACCTGTCCGAACGGCAAGCTCAACACGCATCCGCACGGCATGGGCTTCGGGCTCGACGGCAAAACGATCTGGTTCACCGGCAAATCGACCGGCACGATCGGCAAGGTCACACAGGACGGAAAAATCACGACCTATCCACTGTCGACCGTCGGCAGCGTGCCGATCTACGTCCGCGCCGGCAACGACGGAACGATGTGGGTCACGGAGCTCGTCGGCAACGCCATCGCGCGCATCACCGCGGACGGCACAGTCGCCGAGTTCCCGATCCCGACTCACAACAGCCGTCCCATCGCCATCGTCCCCGAGCCGGGCAGCAACGCGATGTGGTTCACCGAGGAAGCGGGCAATCGCGTTGCGCGCATCACGCGCGATGGAGTCATCACCGAGTATCCCGTGCCGATGACGCAGCCGAACACAATCCTCGCCGGCCTCGCCTTCGACAGCGACCGGAATCTCTGGGTCCAGCAGTACATCGACCAGAACAACCCCGCCCCCGCGAACCCGAGCCCCGCCGGCGGCGACTACATCGTGAAGATCGACAAGTCGATCCTGACCACGAGCCCCGCGGACCTGTCGAAAGTGCCGATCACGTTCTACAAAGTGCCGAGCACGCAGACGGTGATGCACCGGATCATCGAAGGTCCGGATGGGAACATGTGGTTTACGGAGCTTGGCGTGAATAAGGTTGGGAAGGTGGTTGTGCGTTGACCCGGAGTCTCAGAGTCTCAGAGTCTCCGAGTCGCAGAGAGGGTGTCTGCCGCACGCTTCGCCGACGTGGATAGAAAGAACCGCTTTCGTATACAGGTCTCGCCGAGGTGTATACAAAACAGCCATTTTCTATACACGTCGCCCATCCTGCGCTGCCGGCAACGGAAGGCATCTCAAGTTCCAGAGATGTTGTTGGCGCACCCTCTGAGACTCTGAGACTCTGAGACTCCCCCGCGGCCTACCGCGCCGGAACCACCGGCAACTCCACAAAACTCGCGTTCTCGCCCGAATGCCAGATCCGCTGCGTCGCCTTCTGATAGTCCGCGGCTTTCGCCCAGAAGATGCTCGACACGAACGTCTGCGGGTTGCGGTCGTAGAGCGGGAACCAGCTGGAGTGGATCTGCACCACGATCCGATGTCCCGGCAGGAAGACGTGGTTCGCGGTCGGGAGGGCGAAGCGATAACGCAGCGGCTCGTTCGGCGTCAGCGCTTTCGGCGTTTCGAGGCTCTCGCGATAGCGGCCGCGGAAAATATCGGCGGACACCATCAACTGATAGCCGCCCATCTGCGGCTGGCTCGCGACCTGATCGGGATAGAGATCGATCACCTTCACGACCCAGTCGGAGTCGGTGCCGCTCGTCGAGGCGATGAGATTCACCATCGGCCGTCCCGCGATCGTCAAAGGCTCCTTCAACACCTCGGAAGTAAACGACACGACATCCGTGCGTCCGGAAGTCTCGCGCTGATCGTCAACCAGCCATCGCGACCAGCTCGAGTTGTCGATCGGACGCGGACGGAACGGCACCGGTTTCGCGGGATCGGAAACGTACTCATCGAATGCGGCGGCGTCTGCAGTCGGAGCCGTGAAGCTCACCCGCGAACCCGCGTGCAGATACAGAGGTGTCGGACGCACAGCACCCGGCCATGACGCGAAACGGCGCCACGTGTTCGTACCGGTCTCGAATGCGACGACCGGCGCGACGTTCATCGCCGGGGCGTCATCCTTCAGATAGTGATCGAGAAACGGGCGGAGCACTTCGCGACGGAACGTCAGCGCGGTGTCGCTGTCGAACTTGATGGCGCCGAGGGAGCTGCCTTCTCTGATCATCTGGCCGTGGTGCCATGGACCCATGACGAGGAACACTTTGTCGTTCGACGTGTCCTTCGGTTCGATCGCGTCATAGACCGCGATTGCGCCGTAGATGTCTTCCTGATCCCAGAGACTGTGGACGATCATCACCGGCACCTTCAATGGCCGCGCGGCGAGAATTTTGTCGACGGCCTGATCGCGCCAGAATGTGTCGTACGACGGATGCGCGAGGATCTTGCGCCAGAAACCGACCTGCTCGAGACCGCGGCGGCGTCCGAGCTCGCCGGCCGAGACGCTCTCCATGAACATGTCGTAATCGTCGCGGTGGCTCGTCCACCACTTGATGTCATTCTTCGCGGTCGCTTCCTGGTCGTACATGTACGGCATGCCCTGCTGGCGGAACGCGCCGTTGTGGAACCAGTCGTCGCCGACCCAGCCGTCGACCATCGGATTCATCGGCACCGATACTTTCAGTGCCGGATGCGGATCGATGAGGGCCATGAGCGGGAGGAAGCCGTCGTACGAGATGCCGAGGATGCCGACCTTGCCGTTGCTCTCCGGGACGTTCTTCACGAGCCAGTCGATTGTGTCGTACGTGTCGGTGGCGTGATCGACGTCGGTCGGATTCTGCGATCCGCGCAGCGGGCGGTTCATCACGTACTCGCCTTCCGAGCCGTACTTGCCGCGCACGTCCTGCACGACGCGGATGTAGCCGCCTTCGACGATGACGTCCATGGCGTTGTCGTAGCCGGCGAGATTCGGTCCGAGCTGACTGCTGTTCGCGTGAGTGGTGAGTCCGTCCGCGTCGTACGGCGTGCGCGTGAGCAGCATCGGCGCGTTCTTCGCGCCCTTCGGCACGAGGATGACCGTGTGCAGCTTCACGCCGTCGCGCATCGGAATCTTCGCTTCGCGGCGGACGTGATCGAAGCCGTCGTACGTCGGCTCGAACTTCGCGGGGATCTCGCTCGGAAGCGTCGGCTTCGCCGATCTCTGCGCGACGAGCGGATGGATGCAGAGAGCGGCGACGAACAGCGTGGCCAGCATGCGCTTGACGTTCATGATGCGGCAGTCAAGCACGGGCGGATCAGTTCGTCAAAGCCGGCACGGCCGGCAGCGCTGGTTGCTCCGCCGGGGGGCACGTACGGCTGCCGAGTGGAGTTCGTCAAAGGCTCTCGACAACGACCATGTTCGCCCGCGCGCACTGCTCGCGCACTTTCTTCGCCTCCGCATACTCGGGCGATGCGCGCCATGCTTTCGCTTTCTCGAACGAGTCGAATTCGAGAATGACGAGACGGCGCGGCGACCACTCGCCATCGAGCACTTCGCTCTTTCCGCCGCGGACGACATAACGCCCGCCGTGCGCCGCGATCGCCGCGGAGGCGAGGCGTTTGTAGTCTTCGTAGAGGACGGGCTCGAGCACTTCGATGTCGACGATGATCAAGGCGGGCATGCGTTGCATGATAACTTTCGGCCATGAAAATCGGGATCATCGGCGCGGGACACATCGGCGGCACGCTGGCGAAGTTGTTCATCGATGCAGGACACGAAATCGCGATCAGCAACTCGCGCGGACCCGACACCCTGCGCGACCTGATCGCACCCCTCGGCACCTCCGCACATGCCGCGACGCCCGAGGAGGCAGCGCGGTTTGGCGAAGTCGTGGTGCTCGCGATTCCGCTGAAAGATCACACGACGCTTCCCGTCGATGCGCTGCGCGGCAAAATCGCGATCGACGCGATGAACTACTACCCGAATCGCGACGGCCACTACGCGCAAGTCGATTCTGGCGAGCTCGCGTCGAGCGAAATGGTGGCAGCCACATTGCCCGGCGCGCGCGTCGTCAAAGCGTTCAACACGATCTGGTCCGAGCATCTGAAAGCGCAGGGGAAGAAGGATGCGCCCGTCGAAGAGCGGCGCGCGATCATCATCTCGGGCGATGACGCCGATGCGAAACGCGTGGTCTCGCAGTTGATCGAAGAGATTGGATTCGGTCCGTACGATCTCGGATCACTGCATGGGAGCCGCGATCAGCAGCCGGATACGGCGGTGTACAACCGGGATGTGACGGTGCGCGAGGTACGTGAGATCGCGCCGCGTTAGCCGGCACTGCCGGCGGCCGCCGGCAGCACGATGCAGCCATCCTCGAAGTCTCCGACGACTTCGTTGCGCTCCGCTCCCCAATACCACGCGTGTAATGCGAGATACGCGCAGAACCAGGCGTCCAGCGCATCTTCGTGATTCTTGAGTGATTTTCCGCGCAACGTTTGCAGATCGGCGGAAACGAGCGCACTCGCTGCACCCGGCGCGAGCGGCGGTTCCGCATGCTGTAAAGAAACGAGCAGCGACTGCAGCCGCTGGAATTCGCTCAAACGCAGCTCGCGAGGTCGACGCGACTCTGCTTTGTATTTGATGATCGTGTCGAGACCGAACAGATGAATGTGCGCCGGATGCGGGTACACCTCGAAAAACCATCGTCCCGCCGTCTGCCGGTCACGCGCGACGTCGTGGCGAAAACCGAGTTGCTCGAGGCGCCGCACCAACTCGTGCGTTGAAGGCACCGGATAAAGCGTCAGGTTCGATGAATGCGTCGACGCGTGCCTCGCGCCAAAACGCCGGGAGATTTCGGATTCACACTTCCGGCGTCCGGTGAGATTGCGAATGATCAGCGGCGCATCGATCGCAATGACCGTGGTCTCCGTCACCGCCTCTTCCACAATCCGAACCATGTCGTTCAAGCTGTGAACGCCAGAGATCACGGCAGCTACCGACGCATCGCGCGCAATCGCAATCCCGGTCGCATTCCGTTCGCTTTGCCACGCGAAGTCGATTCCGATGAACGTGTTCGCTCCCATCCCCGTATCCTGCCACCGCTCATGGCCCTCACCGCAACCATCTACAACTTCGCCACCCAGCTTTCCGACATCGATCGCGGCGTCTACGAAACGCTCGACCTGCGCATGGCGCGGCAGCCTTCGGAGACCGTCGAGTACATGCTCATGCGCTTTCTCGCCTACTGTCTCGAGTACACCGAAGGCATCGCGTTCACGGAAGGCGTCGCGGCGGGCGATGACCCGGCGGTCGTCATTCGCGATCTCACCGGACGCCTCACGGGCTGGATCGAAGTCGGTGCGCCGGACGCCGATCGGCTGCATCGCGGGAGCAAGCTCGCGCAGCGCACCGCTGTCTATACGCATCGTCCGGCGCGGCTGGTTCTGGGCGAGCTGGCGGGGAAGAAAATCCATCGCGCGACGGAGATTCCGATCTATGCGCTCGAGCCTGCGTTCGTGACCGAAGTCGCGGAAGCGATCGATCGGCGGGTCGACTTCGCGGTCTCGATCACGGAGCGCGAGCTGTATCTCGACATCAACAGCAGGACGTTCTCAGCCACCGTCGTCGAGCATCGGCTCGCCTGACCGGCGGCGGATTGTGTGAGACGATCCGCCTCCAATGCCTTTTACTTCCTTTGAACTCCACCCCGATCTGCTGCGCGGAATCAAAGAGCTCGGGTTCAAACGCCCCACTCCGATTCAGACCGACGCCATCCCTCCAGCCATGCAGGGCCGCGACGTCCTCGCTGCCGCGGCGACCGGCAGCGGCAAGACCGCCGCCTTTCTCCTTCCGATCCTCCATCGCCTCATGGGCAAGAAGCGCGGCACGACGCGCGCGCTGATCCTCACGCCTACGCGCGAGCTCGCCGCGCAGATCGACGAACACCTGCGCGAGCTCGCCGTACACACGCCACTCTCCGGTGCGGCCGTCTTCGGCGGCGTCGGCATGGGACCGCAGGAACACGCCTTCCGCAGCGGCGTCGACGTGATCGTCGCCACGCCGGGACGCCTGCTCGATCATTTCCAGTATCCCTACGCGAAGCTCGACGGTCTGGAGATCCTCGTCCTCGACGAAGCGGATCGCATGCTCGACATGGGCTTCCTCCCCGACATCCGCCGCGTGCTCAAACATCTGCCGGCGACGGCGAAACGGCAGACGCTCTTCTTCTCCGCCACGCTGCCCGCTCCGATCGTGGAGCTGTCGCGCGTGATGCTGAAGAACGCGGCCATGATCTCGATCGAGCGCAAAGCAGCGCCGGCCGCAAAGATCGCGCAATCCGTTTATCCGGTCTCGCAGGATCTGAAGATCGAACTGCTCGAGAAACTCATCGAGCGAGGCGAGATCGAGAGCGCCATCGTCTTCACGCGCACGAAGCACCGCACCAACCGCGTCTTCGAGCAGCTCGAAAAACGCAAAATGAAGGTGGCACGGATTCACGGCAATCGCAGCCAGATGCAGCGCACTGAAGCGCTGGCCGGATTTAAGGCCGGCAAGTATCAGATCCTCGTCGCGACCGACATCGCCGCGCGCGGCATCGACGTCGAGGCGCTCTCGCACGTCGTGAACTTCGACGTGCCGAACCTGCCCGAGGATTACATCCATCGCGTCGGACGCACCGCGCGCGCGGAGCTGTCCGGTGATGCGATCACGTTCGTTGCGCCCGAGGAAGAGAACGATCTGCGGGACATCGAGAAGGCGATCGGCAAACGCCTGCCGCGCGTGACGATGCCCGACTTCGACTACTCGCGGAAGCCGACGGAAAAGCTCGAGATCCCGATTCAGGAACGCATCGCCGCGATCCGCGCCCGCAAAGCGGAAGAGCGCGCACGCGCGAAAGCGAAGCTGGAGCGCCGTGGATCCGCGCAGAACGCACCGGCTTCGCGGCCGGCCGCGAAGCCTGCCGCGAGACCTGCCGGACGACCGGGAGCACGACCTGCCGGACGGCCGGCAGCGCCCTCAACCTCGCGGACCAGCGATCGCGGACCATCTCGTCGCCGCCGTCCGTGAGAATGTTGCTGGTTACTGGTTCAAGGTACGGCATCGCGAGAGCGGCCAGCTCTCGCCACAAGGCACCTTGAACCAGCAACCAGTAACCAGCAACATCTGACGAACGCGCATGGAACACCTTCCATCCGAGGAAGAACGACAGTGGCTCGCGCGTGCGTTGCAGCAGCTGATCGCGAAACGCGGCGTGGCGATACTCGACGCCGCGCCGCTCGTCGAGCCGACGAATGAATGGTTCCCCGAGCCGTGGGACACGACGGCCGCGCACGCACACCGGCTCGCGCAACGTCTGCTCCATTACGCAGGACTTACGACGCTACGTCCGACGCTGAGTGCGTTCGAGCCGCAGTTGAATGAAGACGGAACGGCTCCGCGGGATGCGCATACCGCGGGATGGTTCGCCGGCATCGAGAATCGCCGCGCGTATTTCGGATTGCACGTCGGACAGTTCAGCGACCCCGAGGCGGCGGCGGGCGTGCTCGCGCACGAGGTGGCGCATGCGTGGCGGACGTACCACCAGCTCATCGTCGACGACCGCGAAGAGGAAGAGCTGCTCACCGACGTCACGACGATCCTCCTCGGCTTCGGCATCCTCTCGACGAACAACACCGACCGCTATCGCTCCTCCGGCACGTGGGACACGACCTCCTGGTCCGTGTCGGCCGTCGGCTACTTGCCGCCGCAGGCGATGTCGTACCTCCTCGCGCTCTGGAGCGCAGCTCGCGGCAGATCCGGCGAGCGCAAGACCATCGAGCGCCATCTCGAGCCCAATCAGCTCGCCTTCTTCCGCGCCGCACTCGACGAGATCAAATCGCCGCGCCAACTCCTCGGCATCTTCGCGCCCGCCGAAACGTACCCATCGCTCAATCCGCGTGACTTCACGTCCGACACGCCATTCGATGACGAGCTCGAGGAACCGGAATACGAGGAAGCGACGCGGGTGAATCGCGGCGTACTCGTCTATCGCAGAGCGAAGGGCGACGCGGACGTACACGTCATCACCGGCATCGTGACCGGCTTCGCATTCGGAGCCACCATCGGTGCGCTCGCGTACGGCTTCGACACGTTGCACTGGGCCATCGTCGCCGGCGGCTGCGCCGCGGTCGCGGGCGGGTTCATGATGTTCCGCTCGCGACGCGACGTCTGCAGCGGATGCGGCACGCTCGCCGAGGAGAACGTTGCGATCTGCGGTGGCTGTGGTGGAACGCTCGGCCGGCGCGTCACGCTGCGCGAGCTGCAACGCCTGCGCGAAGAAGAGCTGGAGCGCAACGCCGAGCGCGACGTCGAGTTCGTCGACTGCGAGTTTTGCCAGCCCGAAGATCCCTGCCCCCGCCATATCTGAGGAACAACGCCGTCTGCGCAACCTGTTGCATCGCGCATGAATGAAGTGTTGCTCGCCACGCCGCTCTGGATCTGGATCGTCGGCTCGATCGTTCTCCTCCTCGCCCTCGGATTCCTCGGCGCGCCCTTCTTCCTCTGGGCCATCGCCGGCGGCGCCATCCTCTCCATCCTCGGCGCGCCCGTCTGGCTGCTCGCGGTCTACGCGGTCGTGATGGCGGTCTTTCTGATCACGCCGATCCGTCGCGCGCTCGTCTCGAGCATCGTGATGAAGATCCTCGGACCGATCATGCCGGCCATCTCCGAGACGGAGAAAACGGCGATCGAGTCGGGCTCGGTGTGGGCGGAAGCGGAGCTCTTTTCCGGCAAGCCGGACTTTCGCAAGCTGATGAACGAGCCGTATCCGTCGCTCACCGATGAAGAGCGCAAGTTCGTCAACGGTCCGGTCGATGAGCTCTGTGCGGTTCTCGACGACTGGGAAATCTGGGAGAGCCGCGAGCTGCCGCAAGCCGCGTGGGACATCATCCGCCGCGAGCGCTTCCTCGGCATGATCATCCCGAAGGAGTACGGCGGTCTCGGTTTCACTGCACTCGCGCACAGCGAAGTGATCATGAAGCTCGCGACGCGCTCCATCCCCGCTTGCATCACGGTGATGGTGCCGAACTCGCTCGGCCCCGCTGAACTGCTCATGCACTACGGCACCGACGAGCAGAAGAAACGCCTTCTGCCGCGACTCGCGTCTGGCGAAGAAATCCCGGCGTTCGCGCTGACGGAACCGGGCGCAGGATCGGACGCGGGCTCGATCGCATCGAACGGAACGCTCTTCAAAGGTGAAGACGGAAAGCTCTACCTCCGCCTCAACTGGAACAAGCGCTACATCACGCTCGCCGCGATCGCGACGCTGCTCGGTGTCGCGTTCAAGCTGCGCGACCCCGAGAACCTCCTCGGCAAAGGCGAAGACCTCGGCATCACCTGCGCCCTCGTCCCGACGAACCTGCCCGGCGTCGTGATCGGCCGTCGCCACGATCCGCTCGGCGTTCCGTTCTACAACTGCCCGACGCAGGGCCACGATGTCGTCGTTCCGATCGATGCGGTCGTTGGCGGAATCGAAGGCTGCGGCAAGGGCTGGCGGATGCTCACTGAATCGCTCGCAGCCGGTCGTGGCATTTCGCTACCCGCACAGAGCACCGGCGGCGCGAAGCTCGGCACGCGCGTGATCAGCGCGTATGCGTCCGTGCGCAAGCAGTTCGGATTACCGATCGGCAAGTTCGAAGGGATCGAAGAACCGATCGCGCGCATCGCCGGCTTCAACTACCTGCTCGAAGCGATGCGCATTTACACGCTCGGCGCGATCGATCAGGGCATCAAGCCCGCGGTCGTCACCGCGATGGCGAAGTACAACGCGACCGAGATCGGCCGCAAGATCATCAACGACGCGATGGACGTCTCCGGCGGCGCCGGCATTTCGCGCGGTCCGCGCAATCTGCTCGCGCACTTCTACATCGCCACGCCGATCGGCATCACGGTCGAAGGCGCGAACATCCTCACGCGCACACTCATCATCTTCGGACAGGGCGCATTGCGCGCGCATCCGTACGCGCTCGCGGAAGTTGAAGCGATTGCCGCACGCGATCTGCGCGCGTTCGACCGCGCGTTCTGGGGTCACATTGGCCACATCGTCCGCAACCTCTCGCGCGCGATCGTGCTCTCACTCACGCGCGGCGCGCTCGCGGGCAGCCCCGTGAGCGGCGCAACGGCGCGCTACTACCGCAAGCTCGGCTGGGCGTCCGCGACGTTCGCGATCATGAGCGACATCGCCATGGGCGCGCTCGGCGGCTCGCTGAAGTTGAAAGAGAAACTCACGGGACGCTACGCGGATGTTCTGTCGTGGATGTACATCGGTACCGCGGTCCTGCGTCGTTATGAAGCCGAAGGACGGCCGAAAGAGGATCTGCCGTTCGTGCACTTCTGCATGAATCACGCGCTGTACGAGATTCAGAAAGCGTTCGACGGCATCTTCGGCAATCTGCCGGTGCCGGGTCTGTCGTGGCTCTTCCGCGGACCGCTGCGCATGTGGTCGAACCTCAACGCGCTGGCCGGCGAAGCGAACGACAAGCACACGCACAAGATCGCGTCGCTGATTCTCAGCGACAGCGAACAGCGTCTGCGCCACACCGACGGCATCTACATGCCGCCGAACGACGTCGAGCAGCTTGGCCTGCTCGAGGAAGCGTTCCGCGTCGTGAAGCGTGCGGAAGAGATTGACCGGAGAGTGCGCGCCGCGGTGAAAGCGAAGGAGATTCCGAAGGCAAAGGGACGCGCGCTCTACGACTCCGCGCTGGCCAACGGTGTGATCTCCAAAGACGAGTACGACGTCCTCATGCGCTCGGAAGAAGTGCGCGCCGCTGCTATCCAGGTCGACGATTTTTCGCAGGACGAGTACGTCACGCACACCGCCCGCGGAAAAGGCGCGTTGCTGGATGGGATTTTCGATGACGAGGCGAGCGTCGCCTGACGATCGCTATCGTCTCTCGATCACGAACTTCCCGAACGAAACCCCGACGTCGATGCCTTTGCCTTTGCCGGTGAGGCTCAGCGAGACCGTGCCTTTCGTCATCGCCGAAGCTTTCGCCGAGTTGCCGGCGCCGGCGTGGGCCTCGCCCTGCACGTACGTCCCGAACAGATCTTCGATGCTGTTCACTTCGGTGAATCGGCCCGTGCCGTCTTTGATGCGCGAGCGGCCGAACGTCACGCCGCCGCCTTTCGACCAGACGGCCACGTTCGCGGTCTCGCCGTTTTCGCAGCTGATCGTGCCGGTGCCTTCGGCGGTGCGATAGAAGAACGACCAGCCCGACATGTTGAAGTTGAGGCGGCAGACGGTATCGGCGTGCGCGGGCACGGCGATCATCGCGGTGAGTGAGAGGGCTGCGAGCACTGACTTCATGACTTCTCCAATCGCGCGCTACTTTATCGCGATCACGGACAGGCCATCACCACCGGTCGAAACGGCGACGGCCGCGCGGGACGGAACAGCACGTACGGTCCGACGATCTCCGTCGTACCGGCGACCTTCGCCGCTCGCATCCATCGAGCGATCCATTCAGCATCTTTCACTCGCGCGAGCGCGACCCATTTCGTCGCGCCATCGGGAATGCGCGCGGCCATCTTGCGGAAGTCGTCTTCCGTTCTGCACGGCACGCCGATGATTCGTTCGCGCGACTGGAAATTGATCGAATAGGTACGCCAGTAGTCGCCGGTGACGAACTGCGTTCCCTCTTTCTCCAATTGCGCCACCAATGCGTCGTCGACAACGGCCGCTCGCTCCAGCTCACGCCGATACGGATCTCCCGGCAGGCGATATCCCGAGATGTTGAACGCGAGCACGATCGCTCCGATCACGATCGCCGCGAGTCGACTGCGCCGCGCGACGTCCACGAGAAAGAACGCCAGCGCGATGACGAGGCTGAAATAGAGCGGCAACACATACCGCACGGTCAACCCGCGCGTCTCCCCCGCCTCGGAGAACACATTCAGCACGACCGCAGTGATCGCGATTCCGGCCGCGAGCCAGAACGCGCGGCGTGATGGCTTGTCGCGCAATGCCAGCCAGATCGCTGCGACGAGCCAGATCAGCAGCACCGGAACGCGCAACACGCGCATCACCCTCGACGGAGCAACGACGCCGTTCTCGGGATCGAGTGACGCCGCGAGCTCCGGAATCTTGTACGTGATCAGGTACTCGACATTCGCGAGAGCCGCATCGGTGCCGCCCGCCGGTCTCGCAGCGAAGTTGTCCTGAAACGACGCCAGCGGATAGCGAACGTTGTACGCGATCCACGGCGCGGCGCCGATGACGAATCCAAGCGCGAGCCACGCCAGCCACTTCACGTTGAATCGCAGATCGGCGCGGCGCCACGCCAGCCAGAGCACGGCCGGCACCGTACACATCAGCGTGAGAAACGACGTCCAGAATCCGAGCCCGATGGCGAGACCGAACGGAACCGCGGTCCAGCGAGTCGCGGGCCGTTGTTCCGCACGCGTCGCCATCCAGAGGATCGCCGCGCAGAGCAGCAACGTCATCGGATACGAGTTCGGCATCGCCAGCCAGAACAGCACTGCCGGAGAAGGAATCGCGAGAAAGAACAACGCCACGAGCGCGACGGAGCGTCCGAGCAGATTTCGAAAGAACCGATATGCGATGGCGAGCGTGAACACGCTCAGCAACGGAGCCACGAACGCGAGCGCTCCGCGCGAAACGCCAAACAGCGCGAAGACCGCGGCAGTCGCGTAACACTCGAGTGATCCGAGGCGCGTCAGGTTGTAGAAGACCTTGAAAACGTTGCCGCCGAGGATGTCGCACGCACAGAGGCCCATGAGCGCGACATCGCCATCCGCCGGAGATTTGTGAACGGGATAGTTCGTCGCCAGTTGCAGAACGAAGCCGGCGATCACGATCAACACCGCTGCGATGCTCGTGCGATCGAGGCGGCCGCGCAGCAGCGACAGATAGCTGAAGCTCGTCGGCCAGAACTCCATCTTCGACTGGCCCTCGCGCCGATAAATGAAATGAATCGGCTCTTCGACGATGCGATAGCCGGCGCGCTGCGCCTCGATCACGATCTCCGGCTGAACGGAGTAGTCGTTCTGGCGATGGGGGACATTTCGGATCACGTCCGCGCGATAGACGCGAAATCCCGAGGTCTTGTCGCGCACCGTTCCGCCGAACAGCACCTGCATCACGATATTGAGAACGCCGGAGAGGAATCGCTTCCAGAGCGGCGTACCGGTGACGGTGCTGCCCGAGACCGCGCGCGAGCCGACGACGACATCCGCCTTCGTGCGCTCGAGAGTCGCGAGCAAACGCGGGATCTCTTCCGGCTGATGATTGAGATCGGCGTCCATCGTCACGACGAGATCGGTATCGTCGGTGACGGCGGCGAATCCGAGTCGCAGCGCGGCGCCGAGGCCACCGCGTTGCGGCTCGTCGATGATGCGGATGTTGCCGAACTCCGCCTGCAGCCGCTCCGCGATCGCGCGCGTGCCGTCATCTCCTGCGATGACATAAACGATCTCGAACGCGCCGGTCAGCGTTTGCTGTAAACGCAACGTCAGTGCCTCGAGATTTTCGCGCTCGTTCCATGCCGCGATGACGACTGCCAGCTTCACGTGGGCGCAGATGATAAGGGTCAGGTCCTATAATCGGCACCGAAATGCCATCCACAAACATCCGCGTCATCGTTACAAGGACGCTCGCACTGCCGGTCCTGTTGCTCATCTCTCTGGCACTCGTGCTGTCCTTCTGGATCGTCCGCCTGCTTCAATCGGAAACCCGGGTCCAGCACACATATGATGTGATCGCCGACATCAGCGAGACGCAGAAACAGCTCATCGATCAGGAAACGGGTCTGCGTGCATACATCCTCACCGCCGATCCCCGGATGCTCGCACCGTATGAAAGCGGGACCCGGGAGTTCGGTCCCAGCCTCGATCTGCTCGCCAAAACGACAGCGGACAATCCACGGCAGGGCGAGCGGATCGAAGAGCTGCGGCAGCGATACCGGTACTGGGTGAGCGAGGCCGAAGTCGAGAAGCAGATCGTGAGCGAGAACCGCGAGCCGGTGTTGCGCGAGGCGGCTTCGCGCGATCGCCTGCTCCTGCGCAAGCATCAGATGGATGGGATGCGCGCCGATTTCAAGGCGCTGCAGGAAGAAGAGAAGCGGCTGCTCGCAGTACGACAGGGCAGTGCGAAACGCGCCAACCGAATCCTGTTCGGCGTCGGCTCCGCCCTGGTCCTTGGCTGCGCCGCAATCCTCTTCTTCTTCCTGCGCAGACAGCTCGGGCTCATCGACGCGATCTATCTGGCGAAAGTCGAGGAGAGCGAGCGTGCGCGCTATGTCGCAGAGGGGCTTGCGGCGGAAGTGGGCGAGCAGGCCGCTGCGATGGAAGAGGCTTTGCTGAAAGCGAATCGCGAGCGCGCCGAAGCGGTGCGCGCGCTGAACGGATCACGGTGACCATGACCACGGACTGGGACGAAATGGCGCGAGCCAAACTCGTCCGGGTGCTCGGCGCCACGGAGGGCGAGATCGTGTTCGCGCGCACGCTGGCAAAGATGGGAAAGCGCCAGCTCCGCGCCGCCGATGACGTCTATCGGTTCGCGCAGGTATTGAAGAGCGACTCGCCGGTGATCGCCGCGATCGGATCGATGCTCGCGTTGAGCGCGGTCATTCGCGGAGCCGATCCCGCGAGCTTCGATCGCACTACGGTTTGAGCACCGCGTTTTCTTTGCCGAGAAACTTCGCGTAGCGCGTGGCTTCGCGTTCGAGTGCGCGCGTTTCTCGAGCGGTCAGCGTGCGAAATGGCGCGAGTCTGATCTCGACCGACTTGTCGTGCAATGTGCGTTTCCACGTGCCGACGACGAGACCATTCACTACGGCGATCGCGTTGATCATTCCGCCGCCTGCGTTGACGCGCTTTGCGAGCTCGCGATCGATGAGCGCATCGCGGTCTTTGTACGCGACCGTGTATTCGTCGAATGGCGGCAGCAGATGCGCGGTGCCTTTTGCGGCGGGCTCGAATTCGGGAAGTGATCCTGCGAGCGCGAGACCTTCGTTCGCTTCCTTCACGGTGAGGCCGGACCACCAGGTGAAGTCGGCGATGGTCGCGGGACCGTGGCTCGTGAAGTAGCGTCGCGCGAGCTCGGCGAGCGATTCCTCCCGCGATCTCGGTTTCGATGCAGGGAGCCATTCGTCGAGCAGGACGACCGTCGGTTGTTTGCCGCGGCGCGCGCCAAAACAGATCACGCGCTCGTGTGCGAGCACGGAGAGGATGTGCAGTCCGCGACTTGCACCGGTCGCGATTCGTGCTTTCTCGAGGATCGCGTAGATCTCGGGACGCGTGAGTGAGTTGCCGCCGAGCAGCGCGCGTTCGACGAGCGTGCGGGCGCGGCGGAGCGTGCGCGGATCGAGATCGAATTCGCGCTCGAGGCGCGGGCGATGGCGTTTCAGCACGCGCGGCGCGAGCAGCTCGAGCATCCAGTGGACGTCTTCCGCGGCGACGAAGTGGAGCGTGCCGCGCATCGGCCAGCAGCGGATGATTTTTCGCTCGGTGATGGCGTGTTCGACGGCTTCTTCGGTCGCTGCGTTCGTGCGCACGCCGACGGCCCAGAGTGCGCCGAGGTAGTCCTGGGCCTGGATGGCGCCGAAGTGGGTGACGGTGATGTGCGGCGTCGAAGCGGGATTGTCCGCGAGGAGTTGGGTGTGGAGGCGGCGGAGCGGGATGGACATGCGGCGTCGATCATACGAACTAGAATCGTCCGCATGTGCGGGATTGTGGGGATGGTTGCGTACCGAGGCGCGGCGATCGAGAGCGCGGAGCTCGAGGCGATCAACGCGCGCATGATTCCGCGCGGACCGGACTCGGGAGGCACGTGGATCTCGCCGGATGGTCGCGTAGGCATCGGCAGCAGACGGCTGGCGATCATCGATCTCTCCGACGAAGGCGCGCAGCCGATGTGGGACGTCGCGCGCGAGCTGGTCATCGTCTTCAACGGCGAGATCTACAACTACGCGGAGCTGCGCGCGTCGCTCGAGCGCACCGGTGCGTGGTTCCATTCGCACAGCGACACGGAAGTGCTGCTCGCGCTCTTTCGCCGCGACGGCGCGCGGATGACCGAGTTGCTGCGCGGGATGTTCGCATTCGCGATCCAGGACACGCGCACGCGGCGAATGTTCGTCGCGCGCGATCCGTACGGCATCAAGCCGCTCTATCTCGCCGACGACGGCTCCACGATCCGCTTCGCGTCCGAGGTCAAAGCGCTGCTCGCCGGCGGCCGCGTTTCCTCTGCGATCGATCCCGCGGCAGCCGCGGGTTTCTTTCTCACGGGATCCGTGCCCGAGCCGTTCACGATCCGCCGTGATGTGCGCGCCATCGAGCCCGGCACGTCGTTCTTCATCGAGCACGATCGCGGCATCGTCGACGCGCGACGTTACTTCTCGATCGCCGGGATCTTCGGCAACGCGCACGACGACGCGTATGTCAACGCACTCGTGGAGCCATCGGTGTTCGTGCGCGAGCGCGTCGAAGAATCGGTCGCACATCATCTCGTCGCGGACGTCCCGATCGGTGTCTTTCTCTCCGCCGGCATCGACTCCTCTGCGATCGCGCAGATCGCCGCGCGCAAGACGCAGCTGCACACGTTCACGCTGTCGTTCACAGAGTTCAGCGAGGCGCCGCTCGCGGAGCGTTTCGCGCGCGAGCTCGGCACGCGGCAAACCACTCGCACCGTCGATCGTGAAGAGTTCCTCGCCGATCTTCCCCGCATCTTCGAGCGGATGGATCAGCCGACGATCGACGGCGTCAACACCTGGTTCATCAGCAAGGCCGTGCACGAAGCGGGCATCAAGGTCGCGCTCTCCGGCGTCGGCGGCGACGAGCTTCTCGGCGGCTATCCGTCATTCAAAAACATCCCGCGCATGGTGCGCATGCCGCTGCTCGCGCGTATCGCAGGCGTGCTGCGCCGTCATCCGAAAGCACGCATGATCGCGGAGTACGGCAAGACGTTTCCCGGCGCGTATTTTCTGCAGCGCGGTCTCTTTCTTCCCGACGAACTGCCGGCGATTCTCGGCGACGACATCGCGCGCGAAGGTCTCGAACGATTGCAGCCTCTCGAGTTGATCGAGCGCGCGATGACGCCCGATCCCGGCACGCCATTCGGTCGCGTGGCTGCGCTCGAAGCATCGCTGTACATGCGCAATCAACTGCTGCGCGATGCCGACTGGGCAAGCATGGCCCATTCGGTCGAAGTGCGCACGCCGCTCGTCGATGCGTATCTGCTGCGCCAGCTCGCGTCGACGGTGATGCAGCAGGGCGACAAGTCCGCGCTCGCTGCGAACCTCCCCGACTACCTGCGACGCCGCGCGAAAACCGGCTTCTTCGTGCCGATGAAAGCGTGGCTCGATCTGCCGCCCGACGGGACGTCGACGCGCATGCGCAGCTGGGCGCGGCGCGTGTGGGAGGCGTTCGCGTGAACATCCTCTTTCTCGTCACCGACGCATACGGTGGCCACGGCGGCATCGCGCTCTTCAATCGCGAATTCTGCGCCGCGATCCGCGACGCGCAGATCACCGTGATCCCGCGAGTCGTGCGCGGCTCGATTCAGGATTTGCCGCCGCATGTGACGTTCATCGCCGAGGCGGCGAACAGTCCGGTGGCGTACCTGCGGGCGGTGGCGGCGGCACGGCGCGCGAAGCCCGATCTCGTGATCTGCGGACACGTCAACCTGCTTCCGATCGCGTTCGGAAACCCGCTGCTCGTCGTACACGGCATCGAGGCGTGGAAGAAACGACGACTGGCGCTTTCGCAATGCCGCGGCATCGTGTCCGTGAGTGCGTTGACGCGCGATCGGCTCGTCGGATGGTCCGGCTATGAAGGCGAGACGTTCGTGCTGCCGAACGCGGTGCATCGCGAACAGTATGGCGTTCGCGAGAAGCGCAAAGATCTCATCGCGCGCTATCACCTCGAAGGAAAACGCGTGCTGCTCACCGTCGGCCGGCTCGATGCGGCGGAGCGATACAAAGGCTTCGATGAAGTGCTCGAAGTAATGCGCGATCTGCCGGAGGACGTCGTGTACATGATCGCCGGCGGCGGCAACGACGCGACGCGCTTGCAACTGCGCGCACGCGAGCTCGATGTCGCGTCGCGCGTCATCTTCACCGGTTTGTTCGCGGATGAAGAGAAAGCCGATCTCTACAACCTCGCCGACGCGTATGTGATGCCGAGCCGCGGCGAGGGGTTCGGATTCGTGTTTCTCGAAGCGATGGCGTCCGGCGTGCCGGTGATCGCGAGCAAGCTCGATGGTGGACGCGAGGCATTGCTCGATGGAAAACTCGGCTTGCTCGTCGATCCGACGAATCCCGCGGAGATTCGCGCCGCGATCATGGAAACGCTGGAGCGCGGCGAGCGACGGGTGCCCGAGGGGCTGGACTATTTTTCGTTCGAGAACTTCAGCGCTCGGAGCAACGCAATCGTGCAAAGCGCCACGGCGTCATAGCCCGCTCCAGTGCGGCCATTCGCTGCCGGGATCGCCATGCATGCGTTTGCGAACGCGCCGCACGACCTCGGCCAACGCATCCGGAACTCCGATACGCGTGAGCAGCCCTTTATCCCGAGGAACGGGCGGGAGCGTGCGTCCAAGCCGCGGCGCCTGTGCCATCGCTTCGCGAAACGCAGCGGCCCATCCGTCGATTGCGCCGAGCTCCGTGCGAACGCCGCGTTGTGAATCGCGTGCGGCGGCGGACAGACGTTCGAGCAGAACGCGATCGCGATGCAGGCGTTCAACCGCATCCGCCGCGGCTCCGATATCGCCGACCGGAAACGTCAGTGAGTTTTTCTCATCGAGAAAATCCTCGGCGCCGCCGATGTGGCGCGAGATCACCGGCACGACTCCGTGCGCCATCGCTTCGCGCGGCGCGATCGTCACACCTTCGAACTCCGCAAAGTGCACGAGCAGATCGAGCTCGGGATAGATGCGATCGTAAAGCTCCGCGGTCGAGAGCCAGCCGTGGAAGCGCGCGTTCGGCAGTTGCGGGCGGATCTCCGGCATCTCCGTGCCGTCGCCGGCGACGTCAAGCGTGAACGGAATGCCGCGACGCTCGAGCTCCGCGATCAGCAGCGGCAGATCGCGCACGCGCTTCTGGATCTGCTGCACGCGTCCGACGTAGCCGAGGCGGAGCGGGCGATCGTGCGGCTCGCGAAGACGATGCGGAGCCATCACGCCGCCGGGGATGCTCACGGTCGGAACCGAAGTGCGGCGCCGCACCTCGTTCACCATCAGCTCGCCCGCGGCGATACAGACATCGACGAAATCCTGATAGCGGGCGAGATCGACGAAGTAGTCCTCCTCGTAGGCCTGTAACGTGACTGCCAGTCGCAGCCGATGTCCTTCGAGCTTCAGCTGCGACGCGACCGGATACGCCTCGAACATCCGCGCGAAGAGAACGACGTCGGGATCGGTCTCGATCATGACGCGGCGCAATGCGCGGCGACGACCGTACGTCGTGCCGCTCGTGCCATCGACGTCGACTCCGCGCACGATTGGAAACGCGGCGCGAAACGCATCGGGATCGTGAAACCGCGCACCCTTTGCGAGCGCGAAGATGACTTCCATCCCGCG
>DASYLL010000458.1:0-75968 GCA_036009605.1 Thermoanaerobaculia bacterium
ATCCTCCTCGCGCTCACGGACGGCGATCGTCATGGCTACGCGATCATTCAGGAAGTCGAGGAGCGCACGAATGGTGAGCTGCGACTGAGCGCGGGGACGCTGTATCGCTCCATCGCGCGGATGGTCGAGCAGGGGCTGATCACGGAAGTCGTGCGGCGGGCGTCGCGGCAGGACGATGCGCGGCGCCGGTATTACAAGGTCACGACATTCGGGACCGCGGTCGCGCGCGCCGAGATGCGGCGGCTCACGCAACTCGTGAAACTCGCGCGCGCCAGCGGGCTGACGCCGGAGAGTGCGTGATGCGCTTCTATCGTCTGCTGCTGCGGCTGTATCCGTCGTCGTTCAGCGTCGAGTATGAAGACGAGCTCGCGGCGGTATTCGCCGAGCGCACGAAGAACATGTCGCGATGGTGGTTCGCATTTGCCGCGCTCGCGGATGTCGTGCCGAACGCCATCGCCGCGCACTGGGAGTTGCTCGTGCAGGACCTGCGGTACGCGGCACGCTCGCTGAGCCGCGCGCGGGGATTTACTGCGACCGCGATCATCGTCGTGGCATTGGGCGTCGGCGCAAACACCGCGGCGTTCTCGCTTGCGGACTTCGTGCTCGTGCGGCCGTTGCCGTTCAAAGAGTCCGATCGCATCGTCAAGATCTGGACGAGCACGCCGGACGGCGGCCGCAACCAACTGTCGCCCGCGAACTTCCGCGACTTTGCCGTGCAGTCGCGTTCGTTCGAAGACTTCGGCGCGTTTACCAACACCGCGGCGAACCTCGTCGGGATGGGCGAGCCGCGACGACTCGTCACGATCCGCGCCACGCCCAACCTTCTGCCGCTCATCGGCGTCCCCGCACTCCTCGGCCGCCACTTCACCGAGCGCGAAGCAACGACCGGCAATCCGGTTCTCATCAGCTATGCCGTGTGGCAATCGCAGTTCGGCGGCGACGCAAACGTCATCGGCCGCAACGTGCGACTCGACGGCGTCCCGCACGTGATCATCGGCGTGATGCCGGCGTCGTTTCATTTTCCGTATCGCGGCATCGAAGCGTGGACGCCGCTGATCCTCCGCGAAGACGACATGCAGGATCGCACCGACACGTACCTCGACGGCGTGGCGCGTCTGCGCGATGGCGTCTCGCTCGAACAGGCGAGCGAAGAGATGTCGGTCATCGCGGCTCGGCTCGAAAAGCAGTTTCCGGATGAGAACAAGGGCATCGGCGCAATCGTGCAGCGCATGCGCGACGAGGTCTCGGAGCGCTCGCGCATGCTCGTGCTGGCCTTGTGCGGTGCGGCGCTGTGCATCCTGCTGCTGTCGTGTGCGAATCTCGCAAGCCTCTTTCTCGCGCGCGGCACGCATCGCGCCCGCGAGCTCGCCGTGCGGTCCGCACTCGGCGCGGGACGCGATCGTCTCGTGCGTCAGCTCATCACCGAGAGCTTCGCGATCACGATCATCGGAGGCATCGTCGGCGTGCTCGTCGCGATGGCCACCGTTCCGCTGCTCGCGCGACTCGTGCCCGGATCGCTGCCGATCGCGCAGATCCCAACCGTCGACCTGCGCGTGCTCGCAGTCGCCGCGGCATTCGTGCTGATCACTGGTCTCGCGTTCGGCGTCCTGCCCGCGATCCGCGCGGGACGCGCAACCGATCTCCAGGCGCTGCACGCCGGCGCACGAAACGGCGGCGGCCGCACGCAACGCCTGCGCTCCGTGCTCGTAGTCATCGAGATCGTTGCGTCGGTCGTACTGCTCGTCGGTTCCGGCCTGCTGATTCGCGTCGCGTGGAAGCTGCAGAACATCGATCCCGGATTCCGCGCCGAGAACGTTCTCACGATGCGCACCGCACTGCCGCTACCGAAATACGAGAAGGTCGCGACGCGCCATCAGTTCTATGCGGGTGTGCTCGAGCAAGTACGCGCATTGCCCGGCGTGAGCAGCGCGGCATACGTCACCGGGCTGCCGCTGCAGATGCGCGGCGGCATCTGGACGGTTTCGATCGACGGCGTGGAACCGCCGCCTGACGGATCGCACAACGTCGGCCTGCGTTACGTGACGCCGCAGTTCTTCAGCACGCTCGGCATTCCGCTGCGCCGCGGACGCGATGTGTCCGAGGTTGATACGCAGGATCATCCGTACGTCGCGGTTGTGAGCGAGTCCTTTGCGCGACGACATTTCCCCTCGCAGGATCCGATCGGCAAACGGATCAAGGTCGTGTTCTTCGATCGCACGATCGTTGGAGTCGTCGGCGACGTGCACGTGCGCGGCCTCGAACGCACGAGCGAGCCGCAGCTGTACCTGCCCTATCAACAGGTGCCGGACGGCGACATCATCGGCTACCTCCCGAAAGCGCTCGTCGTGCGCCGCAACGCGAATCCCGAAGCGCTCATCCAACCGATCCGCCGCATCGTGCAGAGCATCGATCCCGAACAACCGGTCTCGGACATCAACACGCTCTCCGCAATCGTCACCGACGAAACCGCGTCGCGCGTCACGCAACTGCGTCTCCTCGGCGCAATGGCGTTGATCGCGCTGCTCATCGCCGCGATCGGCATTCATGGCTTGCTGACGTACACGGTCTCGCGGCGACTGCCGGAGCTCGGCGTGCGCGTCGCGCTCGGTGCGCAGGTGAAGACGATCGTCGGACTCGTGATGCGAGAAGGACTCGTGCTCGCATCAATCGGGATCACGATCGGCGCGATCGTTTCCTACGTTGCCGCGCGCGGCATGGGTGCGCTGCTCGTTGGCATCTCAGCCGAGGATCCGATTACGTTTCTGGCGGCGTGCGCGTTGTGTTTTGTGACGGTGCTTGTGGGTTGTTTGCGGCCTGCGTTGCGAGCGGCGAACGTCGATCCGATGACGGCGCTACGGGCGGAGTAGCGGATCGAAGATCTCGAGAATCTTCTGCCGGATCGGACGCAATTCTGTGTTCTCGAAATTCGTCGCCAGCGCGAGCACGAAGTGTCGCGTCGGAATCATCAGCAATGACGTGCGAGTCTCCGCCTGCGAGCCGGTGTGCGAGATCACGCGGTCGCCGTTGTGAACATCGATACCGAATCCGAGGCCGTAGCCGGTGAGTTTGCCGTCGCGGGTTGGTTGATCCGTCCATCCGAGATCGCGCGTCGCGGGCTTCAACACTTTGCCTTCGTGGAGACCTTCGAAGAGACGGACCATGTCTTTCACGGTCGAGCGCGTGCCGCCTCCGCCGAAGCGGCTGCTCATATCGACGTACAGGCTGCGGCGCAGCTTGCCGTCCTCGAGCACGTAGCCGTACACGCGATGCGGCACGAGCGCGCGCGGGTCGTCCATCATCGTCGCGGTCATGCCGAGCGGCTTCCAGACATTCGCATCGAGATACGCGCCGTACGGCTGTTTGCTGACTTCCTCGACGACGGCGCCGAGGAGGTTGAAGCCGTAGCTCGTGTAGGAGTATTTGGTGCCGGGCTCGTTGACGAGATCGAAGTCCGCGAAGATCGCGATCGACTCGCGCGTCGTCTTCGGATCGTTGATGCGGCCTTCTTTTTCGTAATCGCGATAGTGGCTGATGCCGCCCTGATGCGCGAGCAGCTGGCGAATCGTGACGGGATGCGGCTTCTTCGGAAAATACGGCACGTACGTCTGCACCTCGGCATCGAGATCGACCTTGCCTTCTTCGACGAGCTTGAGGATCGCGATCGCGGTCATCGGCTTGCTCACCGATGCCATGCGATACGACGAGTCCGCGGACGCCGGAACCTGGTTCTCGACGTCGGAGAATCCGAAACCGCGCGACCAGCGGAAGTCGCCGTGGACGATCGCGATCGAGAGTCCGGTGATCTGCTTTTCCTTCATCGTTTGTTCGATGAAGGTCTCGACCTCGCGGACCTTCGCTTCGTGCACCGTTTGCGCGAAGGCGGATGTTGCGAAGAAGAAAATGTATGCGAATACCAGGCTCTTGCGATGCATGCGCGGCAGGGTAATACACGATCCTTGCATCAGGTCGGATCCATGAACGTTCTCGCTCTTGTCCTCGCCGCAGTGATTGCTCAGGCCGAACCGCAGGTCACGCTGGAACGGGTGACGGGCGGGCTCGACGAGCTCGTTTCGATCACGCACGCGGGCGACAACCGCCTGTTTATCACGCAGCAGAGCGGGTTCGTCAGAATCTATGACGGGACGCAACTGCTGCCCGATCCGTTTCTCGATGTGCGCGGACTCATCAGCAGTGGCGGCGAGCAAGGCTTGCTGAGCATCGCGTTCCACCCACACTACGCCGAGAACGGACTGTTCTTCGTCAACTACACGAACCCGCAGGGCCACACGATGGTCGCGCGCTATTCGGTCTCGCCGCAGGATCCGAATCGCGCGAACCCCAACTCGGGCGTTCCCATCCTGACCATCAATCAACCATTCTCGAATCACAATGGCGGTCAATTGCAGTTCGGCCCGGACGGGTATCTCTACATCGGTATGGGCGACGGCGGCTCGGGCGGCGATCCCGGCAATCGCGCGCAGAACCTCAACGATCTGCTCGGCAAGATGCTGCGCATCGACGTCGACAGCGGCTCGCCGTATGCGATCCCGCCGTCGAACCCGTATGTCGGACAAACAGTCGCGCGCGGCGAGATCTGGGCGTCCGGGCTGCGCAATCCGTGGCGGTTCTCGTTCGACCGCGCGTCGGGCGATCTCTGGATCGCGGATGTCGGACAGGGCACGTGGGAGGAGATCAACTTCCAACCGGCGAGCAGTGTCGGCGGCGACAACTACGGATGGCGGCGCATGGAAGGCACGCACTGTTTCAACCCGTCGACGAACTGCAATACGGGCAACCTCGTGCTGCCGGTGATCGAGTACGACCACAATTTCGGTTGCTCGGTGACGGGCGGGTATGTGTACCGCGGCACTCGCAGCCCGCGCCTGATCGGGATGTACATCTACGGCGACTTTTGCAGCGGACGGATCTGGGGCGCGACACCGGGCGTGAACGGCGCGATCGTGACGCGCGATCTGCTCGATGCGTCGTTCAACATCAGCACGTTCGGCGAGGATCTGACCGGCGAGGTGTACGTCGGCGACTACTCGAGCGGCACGCTTTATCGCATCGTCGATTCACGTCCTCTTTCGCCGCGACGCCGAGCCGTGGGAAAGTAAGCCGTGTGACGCGGCGCTTCGATCGTTTCGTCAGCGACCTCGGAAGCATCGAGCTCTCCGACCGCGCGACGAACCAGTTCTCTCTTTCCACCGGCGATCTGCAGGGCAACGCCGTGCGTCGACGCAATCTGCGTTTGTATCTCGACCAGATGGACGCGATCGGTCCGCGCATGCTGCTCGTCGGCGAAGCCGTGAGTTATCGCGGCGGACGATTGACCGGCATCGCGTTCGTGAGCGAAAGCGTGATGCTCGGCGGCGTCGACACGCGCAGCGGTTTCATCCTCGGCGCCGATCACGGCTATCGCAAAGCAACGCTCGGTCCGAAGCTTTCGACGGAAGCCAGCGCCACAATGGTGTGGGGAACGATCCGCGAGATCCAACCGCTCCCGCTACTCTGGAACGCCTTTCCCTTTCATCCATTCGGCCCCGACGACGAGAACTCGAACCGCGCACCGACCGCGAACGAGCTGCTGATCGGCGAGCGCTTCATCGAGCGATTGCTGAATCTCTTCGCGTTTGAACAGATCGTCGCGATCGGCAATCATGCATCGCTATCCCTGCAGCGGATGAACATCGAGCACACCAAAGTGCGCCATCCCTCGCAAGGCGGCAAGAACCTGTTCGTGGAAGGAATGGCGCGACTGTCGCAAGCGCGAAGATCATGAAAAAGAGTCAGATTCAGGAGATCAAAGAAGGCCGCGCGATGCGCGAACGCACCTGGAGCGGGCGGCTGCAACCGTACGGTCCGATGGGACAGCTGAGCACGAAGAATGCTGTGCGTCTTTCGACGGTGCCGGCGTCGTCGAAGGAGAAGTACAACGGGGGGAAAGAGTAAGGGGGTCCTCCAGCTGCGTGGCGAAGCCACGCCAGCTGAAGCGTGGCTGTCCTTGCGTGCACACGCATAGGTGTACACTGCGAGCAGTTGAAGCGTCGTGATCTGGAGAAACGTCTGACCGAATGCGGGTGGCGGTTTCACCGCAGCGGCGGACGACACGACGTCTGGACTGACGGCGAACGCGAAGAAGCGGTTCCCCGTCACCGTGAGATCAACGAACGGCTCGCGCAAGCGATTCTGCGTCGCGCATGCAGGGAGCACACATGAGATTCGAAGGCACCGTATCGCGCGAGGGACGTTTCTGGGTCGCGGAGATTCCTCTTCTCGACGCGATCACGCAGGGACGTACGCGGAAAGAAGCGCTGGAGATGATCGCCGACTGGATGGAGACGATGATCAACCGTAACGGGTTCGCGTCTCAAGTCCATCCTCGTGGCAAGAGCGAGTTCGAAGTTTCGGGCTCGGACACGGCAGCGATGATCGCGCTTCTATTGCGGCGTCGGCGCGAAGCCAGCGGAGCATCGCTGCGTGATGTCGCGTCACGACTCGGCGCGTCCTCACGAAATACCTACGCTCGATACGAACGCGGCGATGCGGTTCCGACCGTGGACAAGCTCGACGCGCTCTTGAAGGCGGCCTCACCGGGCGAGGACTTTGTGATTCGCGTAGCGTCGTAGCGCCGCGTCCCTCACACTTGAATTTTCGCGACGTGCTCGCGATCCAGCACGATGTACGTCTCTTCACCAGCAAACGCGAACGCAGGCCAATCAAGCTCGCTCGGTCCATCGAAGTAGAGCGTCTCGACACGTGCGCCGACAGCGCCTGGCGCGAGGGAGCGGCTGTTCGAATGGTCGCTCCCCACGACTCAGCAGAACCGTCAGGCACTGTTCGACGAGAACACCCGCGTCCATCCCGATGGCATGAACATCGCCCCTACCCCCCAATGTGCGACATCTCCACCTTGCGCAGTCCCGGCGTCACCGCCGAGCGCTCCTCAGAATATCGGTCCGTGCGTCCACTCCAGATGTTCGCAAGCACCTCGGCGATCGCGTCATCGCTGGCGTCGCTGCGAAGCAGCGCGCGTAAATCGTGGCCGGTGCCGGCGAAGAGGCAGAGATACAACTCGCCGTTTGCCGCGAGTCGAGCGCGCGTGCAGCTGCCGCAGAACGGCTGCGTGACGGAGGTGATGATGCCGACCTCGCCCGAACCATCCGCCCACATCCATCGCTCCGCGACTTCGCCGAAGTAGTTCGCATCGGCGGGAGCGAGCGGAGCGAGTGACTGCAGCACCGCAAGAATCTCGAGGCCCGGGACGACGTCGTCGATGCGCCATCCGTTGGAGTTGCCGACGTCCATGTACTCGATGAAACGGACGATGTGTCCGGTGCCGCGAAAGCGGCGCGCGATGTCCGCGATGTCGCGATCGTTCATGCCGCGTTTCACGACCACGTCGATCTTCACCGGCGTGAGTCCCGCCTCGGCGGCAACATCGATCGCATCGAGCACGCGCGAGACCGGAAACGAAACGTCGTTCATCGCGCGGAACGTCGCGTCGTCGAGTGAGTCGAGACTGATGGTCACGCGCTCCAGACCGGCCGCCTTCAACGCACGTGCCTTCTGCGGAGTGAGCAACGATCCGTTTGTCGTCAGAGCAATGTCTTCGAGTCCGTCGATCGACCCGAGTTGCGCGATCAGCTGCTCGAGATCGCGGCGCAGCAGCGGCTCGCCGCCAGTGAGCCGCACTTTGCGCACGCCCATGCGCACGAAATGGCGCGTGAGCCGCGTGATCTCCTCGAACGTCAGCAGCTCATCGCGATGCAGAAACGCGAAGTCGCGGCCGAAGACCTCCTTTGGCATGCAGTACGTGCAGCGGAAGTTGCAGCGATCGGTGACCGAGATGCGCAGGTCATGGATCGGCCGGCCGAGGGCGTCGGGGAGCACGCTTGCGAAACTACGCTGGCGGGAACAAAAACTCCAGCACACTCCGGACACGTCGCTCCCACGCACGCTCACTATGATCGGCGCGACGGTCCTCAAAGTAACGAAACGTGTCCTCCCCCCATCCCTTCTTCGCAATGCGGTCGCGCAAGGCGCGCGCGTCCTGCAGCGCCTCGAGGCCTTCGCGTCCGCCGATGTCCGTCCACAGCCGCGGCGGCGGACCATCGAATGCATCGATCGCATTGAGGATCGCGCGATCGGCCCACCAGATCGACGGCGACATTGCGGCCACGCGGCTGAACGCATCGCGACGCGTGACGGCGGCGTGCAGCGACATCAGGCCGCCGAGGGAGGAGCCGGCGATGCCCGTGTTCGCGGCGTCGGGCAACGTACGGAAACGCTCGTCGATCATCGGCTTCAACTCTTCGACAATCATGCGCGAGTAATCGCCCGCGCGCCCGCCGCCCTTGTGCTTCTCGTCTTTCACCGGCGTGTATTCATCCAGTCGGCCTGTGCCCGCATGATCGACCGCCACGATGATCATCGGAGCAGCCGTGCGTTCGCCGATCGCAGCGTCGGCTGCTTCCTTCAACTTCCAGTGCTGGCCCGGGATGTACGCACGCTCGGCGTCGAAGAGATTCTGTCCGTCCTGCATGTACAGCACGGGATAGCGGCGGTCCTGACGATCGTCATAGCCGGCCGGCAGGTAAACCGCGACCTCGCGGGTATTGCCGAGGATGCTGGAAGTGAATCCGTGGATGCGCTCGATGCGGCCGGGACGAACCGCGGCGCGGCGGTTCTCCAGCTTCAACACGCGCCGGAAGGTCGCGCGGAGCGCTTCACTCATGTCGCGCACTGGGGCTCCTTGTTCTATGTGATCTCTCGGTATCCGCTGCGGTAGTAGGCGAGAGGTTTTCCTTCGCCCACCTGCGCGTCGAGGACTTCGCCGACGAAGATCGTGTGATCGCCACTGGCGAACTGCTCGTGCACTTTGCACTCCAGAGTGCAGATTGCGCCTTCGAGCAGCGGGATGCCGTGGGAGCCGCGGCGCACGCTGACGCCCTCGAACTTGTCATCGATCTTCGATGCGAAACGATTGGAAAGGTCGGCTTGCGTACTGGAAAGAATGCTGACGCCGAACACCCCCGAAGCGAGCAGCGCCGCGTGCGTTTTCACCGCTTTCGCGACACAGACGAGCACGAGCGGCGGATGCAGCGACAGCGACGCGAACGAAGCCACGGTCATCCCGTACGGCTTCTCCTCGTGCTCGGTCGTCACGACGGTGACACCGCTGGCGAAATGCGACAGGGCTTCCTTGAAGCGGGCGTCGTCAATCGGCATAGCGGGCGGAGTGTACTGCAAACTTTTGCCACAACGCTGCGTATGAACGGACATGCGCAGACAGTTGATGTACACGCTCGCACTCGCCGCCGCATTGTTCGTCGCCAGCACCGCCGGAGCGGCGGACGACGTCATCCGAAAAGGCTTCAATGTCGCGGACGGCGGCACGTTGCGCCTCGATGGTGCAATCGGAGACATCAAGGTCGTCACGGGCGGCAAAGGTGTGGCGATCGAAGTCATCCGTAAAGCGAGCGGCCGACGCGGCGCAGAGCGTCTGAAAGAGCATCGCATCGAGTTCCAGCAGAACGGCAACGACGTGATCATCGACAGCGACTACGAAGACAACTGGAACGGCTGGCTCAGCTTTTCGAACGACTACGAAGTGCAGTGGAACATCCGCGTCCCGGCGAACTACAACGTCAATGTGAAGACGTCCGGCGGTGGAATCGATCTCGCGGACATCGGCGGCACCGTCGAAGCGCGCACGTCCGGCGGCGGCATCAAGACCGGCCGTCTCGGCGGCAACGCGACGTTGAAAACGTCCGGCGGCTCAATCTCGATCGGCGGCGGAACCAGCGACATCATCGCGCACACCTCGGGCGGCTCGATCGAGATCGGCGACACGACCGGTCCTGTCGAAGCGAAAACATCCGGCGGTTCGATCACGCTCTCACGCGTTGGCGGCAAGGTCTACGCGCGCACCTCGGGCGGTGGGATTCGCGTGGAAGACGCGCTTGGCAGCGTGGATGCGTCGACGTCCGGCGGCTCGATCACCGCACGTCTCTCGCGTCAGCCGAGCGGCGACTCGCGTCTCTCCACCTCGGGCGGCAGCGTCTCCGTGAGCATCGCCACCGGCGTCGATCTCGAGCTCGATGCGAAGGCGAGCGGCGGCGGCGTGCATTCGGACGTGCCGGTGCTCGTACAGGGAACGCACGACGAAGACTCGCTGCGCGGCCGCATCGGCAACGGAGGTCCGAAGCTGGTGCTCCGGACCTCGGGTGGCGGAATTCGCGTCAAGTCGCTGTAGCGGCTTGACGCGTTGTCAGTTCTCGGTTGTCCGTTGTCTGCGGCTTTGTGTGGCCTCGCAGAGAGGCACTGACAACTGACAACCGAGAACAAACATTTAGCCGCGCTGGCGCGCGGCTAAATGTTTTCTACGATGTACTTCGCGAACTCGCTGGTCTTGACCTTCGTTGCGCCTTCCATCTGACGCTCGAGGTCGTACGTGACTTTCTTCTGCTGAATCGTTTTCGCCATGCCGTTCTCGATGGCTTCCGCGGCTTCGTTCCAGTTCATGTGACGCAGCATCATTACGCCGCTGAGGATCAATGATCCCGGGTTGATGACGTCGAGGCCCGCGTACTTTGGCGCGGTGCCGTGCGTCGCTTCGAAAATCGCCACTTCGTCGGATTCATTCGAGCCCGGAGCGATGCCGAGGCCGCCGACCTGCGCGGCGAGGGCGTCGGAGATGTAGTCGCCGTTGAGGTTCGTGGTTGCGATGACCGAGTACTCCTCGGGGCGCAGCAGAACCTGCTGGAACATCGAGTCGGCGATGCGGTCTTTGATCACGATCTTGCCTTCCGGCGCCTTGCCCGAAACCTCGGACTCAGGAATCGTCACGTCGCCGAACTCGGACTTCGCGAGCTGGTAGCCCCAGTCCTTGAACGCGCCTTCGGTGAACTTCATGATGTTGCCTTTGTGCACGAGCGTGACGGAGTTGCGATTCGTGGCGATGGCGTACTCGGTCGCCTTGCGCACCAGGCGCTTCGAGCCGAACTCCGACATCGGCTTGATGCCGATCGCCGAGTTTTCGCGGATCTTCGTTGAGCGCCGCTCCATCGAGTTGAGAAACTCGATGACCTGATTCGCGAGATCGGATCCGGCCGGCCATTCGATGCCCGCGTACACGTCTTCCGTGTTCTCGCGGAAGATCGTCATGTTCACTTTCTGCGGTTCTTTGACCGGCGAAGGCACGCCGTCGAAGTAACGCACCGGACGCACGCACGCGTAGAGGTCGAGCACCTGACGCAGCGTGACGTTCAGCGAGCGGATGCCGCCGCCGACCGGCGTCGCCAGCGGGCCTTTGATCGACACGCGATAGTGCGCGAGATGGTCGAGCGTTTCCTGCGGCAGGTACTCGCCGAAGTTCTGAAACGCCTTCTCGCCGGCGAACACCTCGTGCCAGTAGATCTTGCGATTCCCGCCGTAGATCTTCTCGACGGCGCCGTCGATCGCGTACTGCGTCGCGCGCCAGATGTCGGGACCCGTACCGTCGCCTTCGATGTACGGGATGATCGGGTCATCGGGAACGACGAGCCGGTTGTTCTCGTAGCCGATGCGCGTGCCGGTGGTCGGGTGGGAGATGCGGTCTGCCATGGGCGCGCACTGTAGCGAAAAGTGGGCGGCCGGGAAAGAGCCTGACGAGGGAGTCTCAGAGTCGCAAAGTCTCAGAGTCTCAGAGGGCTTCGCTTCTTGTCGCCTTTGTGCGAGACGCACGCCGCACGCCGCCTTTCCTCTGAGACTCTGCGACTGTGAGACTCTGAGACTCATTCCCGGCGATGAGCCCCCGCAGAACCGCCAGGTTTCGCTGATCAGAAACGGTCTCAATCGTCTTCGGCGTCTCCAGCACTTTCGGGATGCGCGTGAAGCGCGCGTCGTTGAGCAGGAAGCGAAACGGTTCGAGTCCGAGCTCGCCCTGGCCGATGTGCTCGTGGCGATCGACGCGTGATCCGAGCGGCTTCTTCGAATCATTGAGATGAAACGCGCCCACGTTCTCGATGCCGACGTGTTGTTCGATCTCATCGATCGCGCGCTCGTAGCCATCACGCGTGCGCAGGTCGTACCCGGCGGCGAAAACGTGGCAGGTGTCGACGCAGATGCCGAGGCGGCGCGGGTCGCTGACGCGGGCGATCATTTGTCCCAATTCTTCGAACGTGCAGCCGACGCAGGAGCCCTGTCCTGCCGATGTTTCGAGCAACGTGACGACGCGATGATTCGGAATCGCGGCGTGGATCGTGTCGAACGAGCGCGCGATCTGATCGATGGCCGCATTCGAGCCCAGGCCCATGTGCGCGCCGGGGTGCAGGACGACGGCGTGGATGCCGAGGCGCTCAGCGCGGTCGAGCTCGTCGATGAGCGCGGCGATGGACTTGCGGTGGAACTCCGGGTTCGTCGTCGCCAGATTGATGAGATACGACGTGTGCGTGAGCAGCGGCTGCACGGTGCGCTTCGCGTTGAACGTCGCGCAGTCCTCATCCGTCAGCTCTTTGCCCTTCCACTGGTTCCCGTTCTTCGCGAACAACGCCGCCGCGGACGCATCGATCGCGGCGGCGCGATCGAAGATCGTCGAGAGGCCGCCCTGGGTCGAGATGTGTGCGCCAAGGAGGTCACCGGGTGCATCGGGGAAGGCGAACCTCATTGCAGCCTGAAATTCACCGTCACCGTGTAATAGACGTCGATCGGCTCGCCGCGATACGTCGCGGGGCGGAATCTCCATCGACTCACCGCGCGACGTGCTTCGTCGCCGAGTCCGTACGGCAGGTCTTTGATGATCTCGAGATTGTCGATCGTGCCATCGCGTCTCACGATGCCGCGAATCACGACCGGCCCCTGTACGCCCGCTCGACGCGCCGCCGGCGGGTATCGCGGAATCGCGCGATCGAGCTCCTCGGGTTGCGTGCCGCCCGGAGGTACCGCGCTGTAAACACCGGTGGTGCGTTCGACGGACTCCGGTTGCGGCTCCGGAGTTGGCTCGACCGGCGGCGGTTCCGTGGTCGTTGCCGTGTCTGCGATCGGCGGCGCCGCCGCGGTCTCGGTCACGTTCGTCGTCGACGGCACTTCCAGCTGATGCGTGCCGGACGAGCTGATGTCGATCGAGTCGACGTCGGCGTACGCGACACCTTTCCCCTGCGCGACCGCATAGAAGTCGTGATCGCGCGTGAACACGGTCACGTCGGCACCCTTCGCGAGAGTGCCGACGAGCGGATAGAAAATCCCCGGACCGGCGTAGAGGCTCACGCGCTCCGCGACTTCGCCCTTCAACGACGGCAGCGCGCGGATCGCTTCGAATCGTTTGATGCGACGTTGCTGCTCGGACGTGCGCTCGAGGTTCGCGCGCTCCGCCCATCCCGACAGTTCTTCCGACGTTTGCACACGCACCCACGCGCCGCGATCTTCGAGCATGGTCACACGCTCGCCGCTGGTCGCCGTGGCGACGACCGGTGCACGCGCGTTCGGCTCCGTGCGCACGCGGATGCGCACCGGCAGCACCGTCAGTGTCTCAGTGATCTGATCGGGCGCGCGCTCACTCGTGTCCGTGCGCAGCACGATCAACGCGAGCAGCACGAAGAAGATCACCGCCAGCGCGATGACCACGAGCAGACCGCGGCTGTGTCGGGTTTGGGGATCGGCCATCTATCGTTTCATTAGGAGCGCCATGATCGCTTTCTGCACGTGCAGGCGGTTCTCCGCTTCGTCATAGATCACCGACTGCGGTCCATCGATCACCTCGGCTGCAACCTCTTCGCCACGATGCGCCGGGAGGCAGTGCAGGAAGATGGCCGACTTTTTCGCTTTGGCCATCATTTCCGCGTCGACGATCCATCCCGCGAAGTCACGCTGGCGTTTCTGCGATTCTTCTTCCTGGCCCATCGACGTCCAGACGTCGGTCTCGACGATGTCCGCATCGCGAACGGCTTCATCGATCGAATTCGTGATGATCATCTGCGTCCCCGCCGCCTCGGCATCCGCTTTCGCGAGCGCAATTACGGTCGGATCCGGCGCGTAATCGGGCGGTGTCGCGATCACGATGTCCATGCCCACTTTCGGCGCGCCAAACATCAGCGAGTGCGCCATGTTGTTGCCGTCGCCGATCCACGCGATCTTGCGACCTTTGAGATCGCCGCCGAATTTTTCCCACGCGGTGAAGTAGTCCGCCATCACCTGACAGGGATGCGAGAGATCGGTCAGTCCGTTGATCACGGGAACGCTCGCATGTTCGGCGAGATCGGTGACGGTCTTGTGCGCGAACGTGCGCGCCATGATTCCGTCGACGTAACGCGAGAGCACACGGGCCGTGTCGCTGATCGGCTCACCGCGGCCGATCTGAATGTCGCGCGATGACAGGAACAGCGCCTGGCCGCCCATCTGGAACATCCCCACTTCGAACGACACGCGCGTGCGCGTCGACGATTTCTCGAAGATCATCGCCAGCGTCTGTCCTCGGAGCGTGTCGTGAAATCGCGCGGGCGCGGCTTTCATGTCGCGGGCGAGCTCGAAGATCTCGTGTACTTCGTCCGCGGTGTAGTCGTGAATTTCGATGAAGTCTTTCTTTCGCATGTCGTTTGCGATTCTAGCGGCCATTCAGATGGCGCCTTCTTCCTTCAACTTGATGAGGTGCGCGGTGATTTGAATCTCCGCGGCGCCGCGCAGGCGCTCATCGAGATCGGGATAGATGATCGCGCGCATTTCCTCCGCGGTTTCCGCGCCATTCGCGAACGCGTCGAGGATCTGCCGTTCGCGCTCGAGACGATGCGCGATGTACTGCTCGATGAGCGGCATCGCGTCGTCGCGCACGGGACCGTGCGCGGGATAGATGCGGCGCGGATTCAACGAGCGCAGCGTTTCGAGCGAGCGGAAGTAGTCACCCATGTGGCCGTCGGGCGGGAAGATCGCGGTCGTGCCGTAGCCGAGGATCGTGTCGCCGGTGAAGAGGTCTCCGTCGGCGGTGAAGTAGCAGACGTGCTCGTTCGTGTGGCCCGGTGTCGCGATAACGTCGATGCGTGTGTCGTCGATCATCAACGTTTCGCCGCCGGCGACGCGGCGATCGACGTCCGAGTCATCGAGCACGTTACGCGGCGCGATGATCTCAGCGCCGGTCGCTTCTTTCAGAGGAATGGCCGCGGGTGCGTGATCGCCGTGGCGATGCGTGATGAGGATCGTGCGCAGGTTCGGCATCGCCGCGCACAACGCTTCGACATGCGATTCGATGAGCGGACCGGGATCGAGGATCGCGGTCTCGCCGATGAGGTACGTCTGCGTTCCGGTCAGCGTGAACGGACCGGGATTCGGTGCGGTGATCGTGCGAATGTTCATCGGAGCGTCGGCTTTCCGTTCACGAGAACCGGCTCGACGGCTTCGATGATTGCGTCCCGTCGCGAGTCGAGCAGCTCTGCCGCGTTTGCGAATCCGATGAGCGCTTCGAGACTACGCAACGTGGGAAAGACCATCTGCATCTCGCGCGCGGCGTGTTTCTGCAACGCCGTTGTCGGATGAAGCCATGCTACGTCGACGACCTCGTTCTGTTCCGCGGTAGCGACGGCGTTGCGCGAGACGATCGCGAGAAAGAAATACGTGTCGAAGCGTTTCGGAATGCCGACGGGTGTGATCCAGCGCGAGGTCCAGACGAGTTGTGTGAGGTCGATCGGTGCTTCATTCGCGAGCTCGTTGAATCGGATGTTGCCCGCGAGCAGCTCGCGTCGCTTGCGCTCCGCGTCTTCGAGCGGCGCACCGAGCCAGACGCCGGTTTCCTCGAACGTTTCGCGCACGGCGGTGACGCGCATCGTGTCGAGCAGCGAACCGTCGCCGAGTTGCGCGTCGCTCCCTTCCGCGATGCCGCCGGGGAACACCCACGCGTTCGGCACGAACGAGCTCTTCTCGTGGCGCCGCAGCATCAGCACTTCGAACGGATCGTCGCGCAGCACGATCAGACTCGCAGCCGGAAGCGGCGTCACGGCATCCATCAACACTTCCCCTGCCATCCCACCCACTCCTCACCGTCCGGACCGCGTTCTTTCTTCCAGATCGGGACCGTTTCTTTAATGCGATCGATGACGAGCCGGCACGCCGCAAACGCTTCCGCGCGATGCGGCGACGCGGCCACGATCGCGATCGATGCGTCGCCGACGACGAGATGGCCGAGGCGATGGACGACTGCGAGGGCGACGTCGGGGAACTGCGATCGCACGTCGCGCACGATCGTGTCGATCTCCTTCTCCGCCATCGGCCGGTACGCGTCATAGAAGATCGACTCGACCGCGTGGCCTTCGTGATGATCGCGCACGACGCCTTCGAAGAGGACGTACGCGCCGTCGGAGCGACGCATCACGCTGGTGACGAGCGCGTGAGGATCGATGGGGTCGTCGGTGAGGTAGGTCATCAGTAGACGAGACGCATGAGACGGAATGGTTTGTCGGCGCGCTCGGGGCGATACAGCGCGAAGATGCAGATGGGCGTGTCGGGTTTCGGAGGATCACCTTCACGAAGACGCAGATGGAAATCGATTTCTTCTCCCGCTTGGACTTGTCCCGAACCGTAGAGAACCGACTCGACGCGCACGGGGACGCGTGTTTCCCCGAGGTCGATGCGACGCGCAGCTTTTGTTGCGCTCGTGACCGTCCCGCGAATCAGCAGACGCGACTCGGACAACGGAACGATCGACATGATGCGATATCCACCATCGTCTCGCGGTTCGAGTCCGATCTCGTATTGCTCGCCTGCGTAATCGCCACCGAAGGTCTTCGCGATGCTATGAACGCCGAGAGCGACGTGCGATCCGGGCGCGAACGGAAGCGTGCCTTTGCGGATCTCGTCGACGCGCGCATTGACGCCGAGGCGATTGACGTCATCGATACCGATGGTCGGACGATCCTCCGAGTGTGTGGATTGTTCGAGCGTCGCCACCATCACGTGCGAGCCTTTCGACTCGAGAGAAATCCCGAACGTGCACAGGGCGGCGAGGAGAAGCGACAGACTCATCCGCCCGCCACAGGAGGAATGAACGCCAGCTCGTCCCCGTCGCGCAGCACCGCATCGGGCGTCGCGTAGCTTTCGTTGATGGCAATCATCGGCGGTTGCACGTAGTCCGCGAGCTTCGCATACGACCCGCGCAGCGTCTCCCAAACCTCGGCCGCGGTCGTGCCCTCAGCGAGCGCGAGCTCACGCTCATCGCTGCCGGCGATGTCGCGCAACACCGCGAAAAACAGGAGCCGCACCTTCATCGACCGCATTCTATCGGTAGAATTCGCGCTGCATGTTCGAGAGCGGAACCATCGTCGCGGATGCCCTGGCAATGCATCCCAAGGCCCGCTGGGTCTTCGCCGCCTACCACCTCGGCGGTTGCAATCAGTGCAACCTCGCGCAGGAGGAGACGCTGGAGCAGGTGGCCGCCGGGTATCGGATCTCGCTGGAGAGCCTGCTGGCGGATCTGAACGCGCTGGACCCGTCCTGACGCTCCCCTAAAACTCCGCGCGGCAGAGAGCGAGCGACGGCAGAAAACGCCAGCTTTCTCATCATGACGGCGGTCAGAATTGCAACCGCAAAGCCGGATGTGGAAAAAGTTTCCTCGAAAAAAAGCGGGTCCGCTCATGCGCTTTTTTTCACAAGCGAGATCCCTATCTCGCTTGATGTCTGATACTTCGGCGGTTGCGCCTGCCACCGATCCATCGATTTCGGTGTTATTTCGAAGAGAAATCGAAAGTTGGCTTCGATTTAGCAGAAAGCCAGATCACGATGAAACGGGTTTCGACAGAAATAACGAAACCTCACTTGCGCGGGTCTCGCCTACCTCACCTGTGCACAGTGGCTGCTGCGGGCTCCCTCCTTGACTATTGGACCGATTTTGGACGATTACTCACTAAGCTTCTTTGAACCTACCAACATGGCCGCAGCGGTCCTAGCGATGTACCACAACGGAGCCGAAAGGCTCCGTTAGTGCTTTTATGCGGCACCTGCGGTGTCGCGTTGTCAGTTCTCGGTTGTCGGTTGTCTGTGACGCAGCGCGAAGAGCCGCGGACAACCGACAACTGCGGGCACGCGACAAGCGCGCAAATATAATCGCCCCCAGATGCCCGCAAAGAAGCGCCCCTCCCTGTTCATCATCGACGGCTCGAACAACGTCTACCGCTCCTACTACGCGATCCGCAATCTGACGAACTCGGACGGCATGGCCACGAACGCGGTCTACGGCTTCGTCACCACGCTGCGCAAGCTGCTCAAGGATCACGAGCCGGACTGCATCGCCGTCGCGTTCGATGAGGGAAAGGAAACCGCGCGCACCGCTCAGTTCGAGGACTACAAGAAAGATCGCAAGCCGATGCCGGACGATCTGGTCGTGCAGATCCCGCTCGTCTACGAAGTGCTCGAAGCCTTCCGCATCCCCGTGATCCGCTCCGTCGAATGGGAAGCAGACGACTTCATCGGATCGCTCGCCTGCAGCGCGCGCGACCGCGGCTACGACGTGGTCATCGCCACCAGCGACAAAGACTTCTTCCAGCTCGTCGGCAACGGCATCAAGCTCTACCACACGGGTCGCGAGGTGCTGTACGACGAGAAGGGCGTCGAGGATGCGTTCGGCCTGCCGCCGGAGAAAGTCGTCGACGTGATGGCGATCTGGGGCGACGCCATCGACAACATTCCCGGCGTCCCCGGCATCGGCGAGAAGGGCGCGAAGGGGCTGATCCAGCAGTTCGGATCGCTCGACGGCGTCTACGCAGGCCTCGATCAGATCAAGAAGGCCGCGCAGCGGAAAACGCTCGAAGAGAACCGCGACAAGGCATACATGTCGCGCGATCTCGCGCAAATCAAATGCGATCTCGATCTCGAAACGGATTTCGAAGCACTGAAGCGCACGGAGCCCGATCGCGCGAAGCTGCACGAGATCTTCTCGAAGCTCGAGTTCGCGTCGCTGATGCAGGAGTTTCTGCCCGAGGCGCCGGCGGTGCCGAAGGACTACCGCGTTGCGGAATCCGCGGAGGACATCCGCGACTACACCACCGGCCACCACACCGCCGACAACGCCCCCATCGGAATCTGGCTCGAGCCCAAGACGATCGACGGCTTCGACGCACCGATGGCCGCATCGATCTCGGTCCGTCCCTCCGACTCGCTCCTCATTCCGCTCGTCTCCGATCTCGGCTCGTCATCCGAAATGACGGACGCACTGCGCGAGTTGCTCGCATCGCCGCGCGAGTTCGTCACGTATGACGCGAAAGCGCAATCGCGCCGTCTGCGTGCAGCCGGTCTGCCGGTGCCGTCGCAATGGACCGACGTCATGCTGATGTCGTACGTGATCAACCCCGGCCTGCCGAGTCACGCGCTCGGCAACATCGTGCGCGACCGTCTCAAGCAGGACGTGCAGGTGCGCAAAGACGTCGCGAAGACGGCCCCGCTCTTCGCCCTCGATCACGAAATCGGCAGCACCGCCCTCGGCGCCTACCAGCAATACCTCGGCGAAAAATCGGACGTCACGATCGCGCTGCGCACGATGCTCGAGCCCGAGTTGCGGCGCGACGACGCGCTCGCCGACATCTACACGCGCATCGAGATGCCGCTCTTCCCGGTGCTGAGCAGCATGGAAGAACGCGGCATCCGCATCGATACCGCGCTGCTGCGCGTGATGTCGAAGTCGATGGGCGAGCAGCTCGCGGAGCTCGAGACGCGCATCTACGCGGAAGCCGGCACGGAGTTCAACATCAACTCGCCGATGCAGCTCGGGCACATCCTGTTCGAGAAGCTCAACTATCCCGTCCTCAAAAAAACGAAGACGACGAAGAACTACTCGACCAACGTCGAAGTGCTCCAGGAGCTCGCGACGCACGGATTCGCGGTGCCGCAGCTCATCCTCCAGCATCGCGAGCTGCACAAGCTCAAAGGCACGTATGTCGATGCGTTGCCGCAGCTCGTTGCTTCGGACGGACGCGTACACACAACGTTCAATCAGGCGGTCGCGGCGACCGGACGCCTCTCATCGTCCGATCCGAACCTGCAGAACATTCCGATCCGCACCCAGCTCGGACGCGAGATCCGCAAAGCGTTCGTTGCCGATGATGGATCGGTGCTGATCTCGGCCGACTACTCGCAAGTCGAGCTTCGCGTGCTCGCGCACATCTCCGGCGATGAGTCATTGATCGAGACCTTCGCGCGCGGCGACGACATTCATCGCGCGACCGCGTCGAAGATGTTCAGCATTCCGCCGGAGGAGCTGACGGCGGAGCAGCGGCGCGCGGCCAAGGTCATCAACTTCGGTGTGCTGTACGGGATGTCGTCGTTCCGTCTGGCGAATGAGCTCGACATCTCGACCGGGCAGGCGAAGGACTGGATCGACGCGTACTTCTCGCGCTATCCGAAGATCCAGGAGTACCTCGATCGCACGCTCGTCGAAGCGCGCAACACCGGCAAAGTGACGACGCTGTTCGGCCGCGTGCGCTACATCCCCGAGATCCACAATCGCTCGTTCACCGTGCGCGGCAACGCCGAGCGCATGGCGACGAACGCGCCGATTCAGGGCACGGCCGCGGACATTCTGAAGATGGCGATGATCGCGCTCGAGCGGAAGCTCAACGCGCATTCGTCCGGCGCGCGGATGTTGCTGACGGTGCACGATGAAATCGTGATCGAGGCGCCGGAGACGAGCGCGGCGGACGTGGCCGGGATTGTGAAAGACACGATGGAGAACGTCTTCCCGCTCGCGGTGCCGCTGGCTGTCGATGCGCACTACGGGCCGAGATGGTTCGACGCAAAAGAGTGAGCCGTCTAAGAGAGCGCACCCCTCATCCGCCTTTGGCACCTTCTCCCCTCTGGGAGGGGAGAAGGCCGAGAGTTGACAGGCCTTCGCCCCGCGTGAGCGGGGAGAAGGTGCCGAAGGCCGATGAGTGGTCTCTCGTTCGCAAAAGTCTGCTCCTGCTGATCGCGATATCCCTCGCGTGCAAGCCCACTCCTTCCCCCTCGACGACGAAGAAAGCCGCCGCCGGGCCGAACGTGCGCGCGACGGTGATCACGATCCGCACGACCGAAGAACCGGAGAAGCGCGCCCTTACTCAGACGATCGCCATCGCCGGCGACAAAGCACGCGACACCAGCGAACGCGATGTCTGGCGTCTGTTCGATACGAAAGCGCGAACGGTCACGTTCGTCGACGAGATCAATCGTACGGTTCGCACGGAGCCGCTGCAGAAACTGATCGACGAGCGTCGCGCAGAAAACTCGAAGACGCTACCGCCGCACTATCCGCGCGCGCGCCTGCTCCGCCCCGGAACAACGAAGACGATCCTCGGCGCCCGGGCCGAGTTGTTCGTGATCGAGAGCGGCGCGTACAAGCGCGAGCTGTGGATCGCGGAGCACCCTGCGATTCCGAGCGGGCTGTTTCCGATGATGCACGCGAGCGAGCCCGCGACGTTGCCGCTCGCACCGATCATGCGCGCGGTGGACGAAGTGCTCATCGCGGCACGCGGGTTTCCGCTGATCGATCACGCGGAGGTGCCGTTCGCGAAGAGCACGCTCGTGATCGATCGCGTCGTCGTCGAAGTCGGGCCGAAGGATGTGCCGGCGTCGCTGTTCGAAGTGCCGACTTACTCCAGGACCGCGACGCCCCAGTTGTCCGGATCGAACGTGTACTCGCGATCCGTGAAGCCACGTGCGAGCTGGGCTTCCGCACAATCATCCTCGACACTGCCGGGCCAGTAGAAAAGCTTCTCCTGCTGCCGCGTGAACGACATGAAGCCGATGACGATCGGGACTTCTTTGTGTCCGCGGATCGGGATCTGGTACTCGCGCTCCGGCGACGCCGCATGGCTCGTGGTCGCAAACCAGCCGTCGGTCGCGAGCATCTTCTTGCGATCTTCCATCGCGGCCGGGCTGTCGCCGGTGTCGCGATTCGTAAAGGTGAAACCGCGCGTCAGGGTCCACTTCTTGTTCTCTCCCTGCTCGAACGCGGCGGTACCGAGCGCGGCCGACGCGTGCAGCACGCGCACGCCGGTCTTGCCCTTCACGCAGACGCTGCCGATTCCGGCTTTGGCACCGACCAGGCCGATGTAGAGATAGTTGCCGTCGTGCATCAGCAGGGCGTGGCCCTGATTGTTGCCAAGGACGACGCGCGTCGCGGCTTTCCACTCGTTGTTACTGACCTTGCCGTCGATGACAGGCGCGTCTGCAACACGAGGCACGCTGATACGGTTCTCCGCCTCTTCGGCGGAAAGGAGAAGCGAAAGCGAGAGAGCAGCGAGAAGGGCGATCGATCGATGCATAGGTTTTGTCAGAGTACCAAGCGGGTATCACCGATTCGTTTCGTGGCGCCGTCCTGATCGAAAAACTCCAGTAACGGTATCGCCACCTTGCGGGAGATCCCGAAGAGGTCTTTGAACTGCCCAACGTCGATCGTCTGCCCTTTCTTCTCGGCGAGCTTCGCTTTTGCGGCCGCGACCGTATCGCGATGCAGGTAGATGCCGTCGGCGAGACGGATCAGCGCGCCCTGTTTGATGAGGTACGCGATCATCCCTTCGATCATTTTCGGCTTCTGCGGAATGGCTCTGATGAGCTGGGAAGTCGCCGGCGTCTGCAGTCCCGCCTCAGCAAATTTCAGTTCGATCTCGCGCGCCAGCTGCCCCTCGGTACCGCCGAGCGTCTTCGAGCGCCCGGGGATGTCGAGCGCGTCGCCCTGCACGACCGCGATCCGTTCTTTCGCCAGATCATTGAGGAGGAAGTTCACCGGCGCGCCTTCAGGGATGAGCTTCTGCACGAATTCGCCTTTCGGAACGTTGGTCGCCATCCTGTTCGCTTTGAAGTAGCCGTCGAGCAGCTCCATACTGCGGCGGCGGAAGTCGGCGAGCACGTCGCTGTGCAGGAACGTGGAGCCCGTACGGGCGACGTTCGGGACGTTCTTCAGTTCTTTCGTCAGTGTCTCGATGCGAATGCCGGTGCGTGTCTGGATTTCTTCGATCGTGATGCCGTGCAGTCCCTGCAGTTTCGCGGTCAGCTCGACGCGCTCGGGCAGCGTCCCGTTCGCGAGCGTTTCGAGAATCTCGCGACGCGTGCCGCGACTGAGCTTGCCGAGGTGCGGATCGAGGATCACGCCCCCGCCGATGGTCGTGGCGGGTGAGTAGCGGCGGATCACGAAACGATCGCCGGCGGCCGCGACGACCGGCGCTTCGAGCCGCACCTGCGCGAACGCGCTCCCGCCGCCTTTGATCTCGCCGCCGGTTTGATCGACGAAACGGATCGTGCCGAGGAGCTCGGCGGAGAGATGGTGGAAGCGGATGCGCGTCTGCTCTTTGAGAGGCTTCGCGTCCGGCAACAGCTCGAGCTTCACGGTGATGATCTGCGACGGACGCAGCGTGTTCGGATGCAGCACCTGTTGTCCGCGATGCAGCTCGTCGAGTGGAACGTCGGCGAGATTCATCGACGTGCGCTCGCCTGCCGAGGCTTCCTCGCGCGGTTCGTTGTGGACCTGGACGCCGCGCGCGCGACTCTGTTTCTCGCCAGGCAGCACTTCCACGTCATCATCGACGCGAACGTGGCCCGAGTACGTCGTGCCCGTGATCACCGAGCCGAAACCTTTCATCGTGAACACGCGATCGATCGGCAGACGGAACACGCGTTTGGTCGCATCGCGATCATCGACGCTCGCGACCGATTGCAGAATCGCGGCGCGCAAGTCATCGAGTCCCGCGCCCGTCGTGCTGCTCACCGGCACGATCGGTTTGCCTTCGAGGAAACTGCCGGCGACGAGCTCTTCGACTTCGAGTCGCACGAGCTCGAGGATGTCGCGTTCGACGAGATCGCTCTTCGTCAGCGCGACGAGTCCCGTGGGGATGCCGAGGAGCTTGCAGATCGCGAAGTGTTCGCGCGTTTGCGGCTTGATCGATTCATCCGCGGCAATGACAAGTAGCGCGGAATCGATCCCACCGATGCCGGCCAGCATGTTCTTCACGAAACGCTCGTGGCCGGGAACGTCGACGAAACCGATCTGATAGTCGTCAGTGAACCAGCTCGCGAATCCGAGGTCGATGGTGATGCCGCGGCGCTTCTCTTCGGGGAGGCGGTCGGTGTCGATGCCGGTGAGTGCGCGGACGAGGGACGTCTTGCCGTGATCGATGTGGCCGGCCGTGCCGATCACGCGTTTCTTGCGGGTCATTCGCGCGAATCGTACCCTTCATGGAGAGTCTTAGAGGTTTAGAGTCGTAGAGTCTTAGAGGAGAAGCCTGTCCAACCGACCCTCTACGACTCTAAGACTCTAAGGCTCATGCATATTCGCGAAGTAACCCTCCAAACGTCCGACGGCCTCACCCTCCGAGGCACGCACTACGACGCGTCCTCCGATTCCGTCCTCCTGATCGCCTCCGCCCTCGGCGTGAAGCGCCGTTACTACGACGCGTTCGCGCAGCGAATCGCGGAGAGCGGACGCAGCGTTGTCACGTTCGACTATCGCGGCATCGGCGACTCGCGTCCGAAATCACTGCGCAGCTTCGACGGCACGATGGAGGAGTGGGGGCGGCTCGACATCACGGCGGCGATCGAATGGGTCTCGTCCGAACTGCGGCCGAAGACGCTCGCGTATGTCGGGCACAGTTGCGGCGGTCAACTCCTCGGCCTCGCGCCGAATGCACCGCGCGTCGATCAGATCATCTTCACGTCCGCGCAGAGCGGCTATTGGCGTCACTGGCCGGGCTCGAGCAAATATCGGCTCGGCGCGTTATGGGTGACGATGCCGCTCGTTGCCTCCGTCATCGGATACTTTCCTTCGAAAGTTCTCGGCCTCGGCAGCGAAGATCTGCCGCGCCGCGTCGCCGTGGAATGGGCGCGCTGGGGTCGCCATCCCGAATATATCTTCGGCTACCACGATCCCGCTCCGTACGCGCGCATCACCGCCCCGCTTCTCGGATGGAGTTTCGTCGACGACACCTATGCGCCGAAAGCCGCGGTCGACGCGCTGCTCGCTCACTACAGCAGCGCGGACATCACGCGCCGCCACACGGACGCGCCCGGCATCGGACATTTCGGTTTCTTCCGCCGCGGCAAAGGCGAACGTCTCTGGGACGAAGCCGTGACGTGGCTCGCCGCGCGAACGGTGCGATAATCGGACATCCCTCGCGCAGGAAGGGATTCCGTCATGGCGTTCGTCGTGCGTGCATTTCCCGTTCGTGATCGAAGCGGAGTTGACGCATTCCTCCGAGCGCTCAGCGACCGCGAGACCGAGGCACGCGCCTTCTACAACGACCTCGGCGTCCGCCGCGAGACGTGGTTCTACCAGAAGAAATCGGACGGCAACGGGTACGTGATCGGCGTGACCGACGTCGCCGAGCCGATCGAGTCGAAGGCCGCGCAGTATGCCGAAGCGTCCGATCCGTTCTCGAACTGGTTCAAGGCGCACATCTACGCGCTCTCCGGCATCGATCCCGACGTCGTGCCGCTCGGTCCGGTGACCGAGATCGTGCACGACTCGACCAACGGAAGCCTGCCGTTGAGTGCAACGCTGATCGTGCGCGCGTATCCGCTGCGCGATCGACCGACACTCGAAAAGTTTCTCGGCGAACTGCGCGCGCGACCGGAAGAAACGCGCGACTTCTACGATCGACATCAGGCAGAGGAAGCGTGGTTCGTGCAGAACACGGAGGAAGGTCCGATCGTGATCGCGGTACTGGCGACCGATGACCCGGTACGCGCGGCGAAGACGTACGCTGAATCAACGACTCCGTTCGATGTGTGGTTCAAGCAGCGCGTGATCGAGCTCTCGGGCGTTGACCCGAATCGCACGCCGCTCGGACCGCCGAGCGAGAAGATCTTCGAGTTCACTGCATGAGGCGGTCGCCGTAAACCTCTTTCAATTGGGGCGGGAGCCTGCCACCCAATCCGAGGGATTGTCTGAGATCGCCGGCGTTGACGATGCCCTGTCCGCGGAAGTGATTGTTCGTGATGACGAACACGTCGCGACTCTTCGCCATCGTCTCGATCCGCTCGACCCACGGCTCGAGCTCTTCCTGCGGATAGAGATAGTTGTAGCGCTCCCATGACTCCTCGTGTGCGAACCACTTCTCATAGTTGCGCCCGTGGAATCGCACGTACGCGAGCGGTCCCGTCGCGGCATCCGCGGGCTTCACGGAATCGTTGAAGAGCGGCTGATCGACATTCACCCACGACACCTCGTGCTCTTCCAGAAACTCGACGAACGGCTTGTTCTGAAACGACGCGTGACGCACTTCGAGCGCTTTCGGATACGCGTCGAATGCAGCGAAAAGCGCCGCGAGCTTTTCCATCGATTCCGGAGCGTTCTTGAAGCTCCATGGAAACTGCAGCAGGATCGCGCCGAGTCGGTTGGCTTCCATGAGTGGATCGAGATACTCGCGGAACGCTTTCACGTCGGCCTCGGCAAGCTCGGCTTTCTCGTGTGTGAAGCCGCGAAAGATCTTCGACGTGAATGTGAACTCGGGATGATCGGCAACGCGACGGACCCAGCTCTTTGCGTGCGTCGGCGGCGGGATTCGATAGAACGGCGAGTTGATCTCGATCGTGTCGAAGAACGACGCGAGATAGGCGAGATGATCGAACTTCGAGCCGTGCGGCGGATAGACGACCTTCTCCCAATCGGGGTAGCTCCAGCCTGCGGGACCGACGCGGATTTTGTGCATGTCGTTCAATGGTCAACCTCTTGACGATCTTATTTTGAGTTACCTCTTTCCGCGTTGCCTTCCCTCGTAAACCTATGCTAAAAGGCCTGACATCGGGATCAATGTGAACACTCCACATCGGACAGCGGCGTTCGTTGGGGAGAAATTGTTTCTCGAAGTTCGGAAGGGGGTCGATTCCTGGTTCCTGTTGTAAACCATCAACAGCGGGGTAGTGTCGCGGCCCCCCGCACGCGCCTTGGACGTCGCGGCAACAAAGTCATTCACGCAACAATCGCTTAGGAGATCAAGGTTTCATGGACACATTCAACGACAAGTCCCTCAACTGCGCAGACTGCGGCCAGGAGTTCATCTTCAGCCGGAATGAACAGGCCTTTTATGCAGAGCGCGGATTCACGAACGAACCGAAGCGTTGCAAGAACTGCCGCGACAAGAGAAAGACCTCCCGTGACGGCAATGGCGGCGGCGAAGGCCGCTCGCGCCAGATGGTGAGCGTCACCTGCGACAGCTGCGGCGTCCCGACCGAAGTGCCGTTCACCCCGGTCAGCGGAAAGCCCGTCTACTGCCGCGAGTGCTACAACCAGCGCCGCTCGAACAGCCGCAGCTCGAGCTGGGCGTAAAGCACACACCCCACACCCCCGTCCCCCCACGAACTTTCTCGGCCGGCGTACCGCCGGCCGTTTCGTTTTTGAGGCGTGTTCCTGAGTTATGATCCGCGCCGCTTGACACGCCCGAATCCCCTCCCTGTCGACTCCGTTCTCGAGCTCATCGGCAACACACCGATGGTCCGTCTCCGCAAGATCGGCGGCGGTGATGACGCCGAGATCTTCGTGAAGATGGAGCTCCTCAATCCCGGCTTCTCCGTCAAAGACCGCATCGGCATCGGCATGATCGAACGCGCCGAGCGCGATGGTCATCTGAAGCCCGGCGGAACGATCATCGAGCCGACTGCGGGCAACACCGGCGTCGGACTCGCGCTCGCCGGCGTGCAGAAGGGCTATCGCGTCATTCTCTGCGTCCCCGAGAATTTCTCGAAAGAGAAACGCGAAGTGATGAAGGCCCTCGGCGGCGAAGTGATCCTCACGCCGAAAGACGGCGGGATGAAAGCCGCGATCGCACTCGCGGAAAAACTCGCAACGGAGATCGAAGGCGCGTACGTTCCGCAGCAGTTCGCGAATCCGTACAACACCGAATCGCACTACGAGACCACCGGCGCCGAAATCTGGGAACAGATGGAAGGCCGCGTCGATGGCTGGGTTGCGGGCGCGGGCACCGGCGGCACGTTCACGGGCGTCGCCAAGTACCTCCGCGAACGGAACCCCGACGTGCAGTGTTTCATCGTCGAGCCGCAGGGCTCGATTCTGAAAGGCGGCGAAGCGGGACCGCACGAAGTGGAAGGCATCGGCGCGTCGTCGTTCATCCCGCCCGTGCTCGACATGAGCCTCGCCACGGACGTCATCAAAGTCGATGACGATCCCGCCTTCGACATGGTCGCGCGACTCGCCGTCGAAGAAGGAATCCTCGGCGCATCGTCCGCCGGTGCAAACGTGACCGCTGCGCTCGAAGTGGCAAAACGACTCGGCCGCGGCAAACGCGTCGTGACGCTGATCCCCGACGCGAGTGAGCGCTATATGTCGAAGGGCATCTACGAGCGCTGGCGGAAGCAGGAAGATGACGCGAATTGAAAATTGAAGATTGAAAAATCGCAGCGCCGGTCTCGCGAGACACGCTCCGATCTTTGCATTTTCAATTTTCAATTTTCAATTCCGTGAGCGGAGCGAACGACCATGGGTTTCTCGACAGACTGCATCCACGCCGGCCAGGAGCCGGAACCGGAAACCGGCGCAGTCACGGTTCCGATTTTCCAGACATCAACCTATGTGCAACCGGAGCTCGGACGCCACAAAGGCTATGAGTACGCGCGCACGAAGAATCCGACGCGTTCTGCGCTCGAAGCGAATCTCGCGGCACTCGAGCGCGGCAAGCACGGACACTGCTTCGCGTCCGGCATGTCCGCAACCGACACGGTCTTCCGTCTGCTGAAGTCGGGCGACCACGTCGTCGCCGGCGAGAACATGTACGGCGGTTCGTATCGTCTCTTCAGCCGCGTGCTCGAAAAATACGGTCTTTCCTTCACATACGTCGACACCTCGGACGTCGATGCCGTCAAACGCGCGCTGCAGCCGAACACGCGCATCGTGTTTCTCGAAACACCGACGAATCCGATGATGACCATCACGGACATCGCGGCATGCGCGGACGTCGCGCATCAGCAGGGCGCGCTGGTTGTCGTCGACAACACGTTCTGTTCGCCCTACATCCAGCGCCCGATCGAGCTCGGCGCGGACATCGTCGTGCACTCCACGACGAAGTACATCAACGGACATTCGGACTCGGTCGGCGGCGTCGTGGTCTCGAACTCGGATGAGATCGCGGAGCAGATCGGCTTCCTGCAGAACGCGGTTGGCGCGATCCTCTCGCCGATGGACTCGTTCCTCGTGCTGCGCGGCGTGAAGACGCTCGCGGTGCGCATGAAAGCGCACGAAGCCAACGGCCGCGCGCTCGCGCACTACATCTCCAATCATCCGAAGGTAAAGAAGACCTACTACCCCGGCCTCCCCGATCATCCGCAGCACGAGCTCGCGAAACGCCAGATGAACGGCTTCGGGGCGATGCTCTCGTTCGAGCTCGGGTCGTACGAGAACGCCAAGAAGTTTCTCGATCGCGTTCGCCTCTGCGCACTCGCGGAATCGCTCGGCGGCGTCGAGACGCTGATCTCGCACCCTGCGTCGATGACGCACGGCTCCGTTCCACCGGAAACGCGCGAACGCCTCGGCATCACGGGCGGTCTCGTGCGGATCTCCGTGGGCATCGAGGATGCCGAGGATCTGATCGCGGATGTGGAGAACGCGTTCGAAGGGGTTTGAGGTCATACTTTGCGCTCATGCGCGTGAACGAGATCTCTGACGCTCTCCCGGGCGCCGACTTCATTCGCGAAGGACTCCGCGACATCGCCGCGGGCGTCGAATCAGTTCCCGCGCTGCTCGTGCTCGTCGGCGCGCCGCGCCTTCGCGAGCTCGGCCTCGACGTTCCCGACACGCCGTACTTCCCGGAAGATCGTCTCTACGCGAAACTCACCGAGTCGCATGGCGACGGCGCTCACTCGCAGTACAACGCGCTGATCCGGACTCTGGTCAGCTTCGAGCGCGCGGCAGAATGCGTGAGCCCGTAGACGCATCCCGCCTCCGGCGCTTCATGCGCGAGCTCGCAATGCGCTCGCACGCGAACGGTCGCGTCTATCTAACCGGTGGAGCTTCGGCTGTTTTGCTGGAGTGGCGAAACAGTACTGTCGATGTCGACATCACGATCATCCCGGACGATGACCGAGTCTTGCGCGTCATTCCGGAGTTGAAAGAGACACTGCGGATCAACGTGGAGCTCGCGTCCCCGGCACACTTCATCCCGCCATTGCCCGGATGGGAAGAGCGCAGCCTCTTCATCGCGCGTGAAGGAACGCTGTCGTTTCATCACTACGACTTCTACTCGCAATGCCTTTCGAAGATCGAGCGCGGCCATCGCAAGGACAAGCAGGATGTCGCGGCAATGTTCAGCAGCGGCCTTGTCGAGCCTGAGCGCCTCATGAAGCTTTTCGAGCAGATCGAGCCGGAGCTCTATCGCTATCCAGCCCTCGATCCAGCCCGTTTCCGCCGCACTGTCCTTTCCTCGCTCCCACTACAATAGCCGCCGCATGTTGCCTGGGTTGGTGGTGGTGCTCGCGTATCTGATCGGCTCCATACCGTTCAGTTTCCTCGTCGTGAAGCTCGTGGCCGGGAAAGACGTCCGCGAGCACGGGAGTCAGAACGTCGGCGCGACGAATGTCGCGCGCACCGCGGGCAAGATCCCGGGGATCATCGCGCTGCTGCTCGACATCGCCAAGGGCTACTGCGCGGTCGTGATTGCATGGACCATCGTCAGGTCCGCGGCGTGGCCGTTCGAGCCGGGTATCCGGCCGTGGGAATCGGTCGCGATGTGGACGGCGCTCGCGGGACTCATCGCGGTTCTCGGCCACATGTTTCCGGTCTGGCTGCGTTTTCATGGCGGCAAGGGCGTCGCGACGGCAACTGGTGTTTTTCTCGCGCTCGATCCGATCGCCGTCGCCGGCGCATTGATCGTCTTCGCGATCGTGCTGCTCGCATCGCGGTATGTCTCACTCGCATCGATCCTCAGCTCGGCTTCGATTCCGCTGTTCTTTCATTACCTCCTCCACGAACCGTTCTGGTACGTCGCGATCAGCATCGGCATCTCCATCATCGTGATCCTGAAACATCACTCCAACATCGCGCGTCTGGTGCAGGGCACCGAGCGGAAGCTTGGCCAGAAGAAGGAGTCGCAATGAGGATCTCCGTGATCGGAGCCGGTTCGTTCGGCACGGCAATGGCCGTGGCCGCGGCGCGCGCCGGCAACGACGTCGTGCTCTGGGCGCACGATCCAGAGGTTGCGGAACGCATTCGCGATACAGGCGCGAATCCCGACTATCTCGCCGGCATGCCGCTGAGCGAGCGCATTCACGCGACGAACGATCTCGAAGAAGCCGCCACCTTTTGCGACACGATGTTCATGGTCGTGCCGAGCCATCACTATCGCGAGGTGCTCACCAACCTCCGCGGCCACGTGCGCGATTCGGTGAAGGTGATCTCGGGAACGAAAGGCATCGAAAACGAATCGCTCGAACGGATGTCCGAGGTCACGTCGCACGTCCTCGGCGATCAACTCGCTGCGTTCGCGGTTCTCTCCGGTCCGACGTTCGCGATCGAGACCGCACGCGGCGATCCCACGGCCGCGGTCATCGCATCGAAGCACGCGGAGTTCGCGCAGGAAGTGCAGAAGGTGATGTCGAGTCCGTCGCTGCGTCTCTATCATTCGAGCGATGTGGTCGGCGTCGAGCTCGCGGGCTCGCTGAAGAACGTCATCGCCATCGCCGCCGGCGTGCTCGAAGGCATGGGCCTCGGATCGAACACCACCGCCGCACTCATCACGCGCGGCTTGCACGAGATGACGCGCCTCGGACTCGCATTGGGCGGCCGCCTCGAAACGTTCGCGGGTCTCGCGGGCATGGGCGATCTCGTGCTCACGTGCACTGGCGCACTCTCGCGCAATCGCACCGTCGGCGTGCTCCTCGGCAAAGGACAGACCCTCGAGCAGATCCTGAGCGAATCGAAGTTCGTAGCCGAGGGGATCAAGACTTCGAAATCGGCACGCGCGCTTTCGGAGCGGCATGTGATCGAGATGCCGATCGCGACGGAAATGTGCCGCGTGCTCTACGACGGCGAGTCGCCGCGCGAAGGCGTGAAGCGTTTGATGACGAGATCACTCAAAGCCGAGGTGGCGTAGAAAGCTGCCCCTATGTCATTGTGAAATCAGCGAGTTAGCAACGCTTCGAACTGGCCCTGCGGTTGCACTATGCAAGCCTGTACGGAGGATTCATGCTGAACTTTCTGAAGAGCCTTCTCGTCTTTCGCATCGGCCAGACATCGGCTCGCGGCGCTGCACGTCTGTTTGGTTTCAAACGCTTCGGACTGCTGATCGGGCTGGTCGGCGGGTACCGCGCGATCAAGCGCCACAAACACGCCTAATGTAGTTGCGGAGCGCTGTCGGGTAGGATGTCCGGCGGATGACTGCAGAGTGAAATCACCGCGGCGGCTTTTGCTCGGCTTCCTGCGCGTCGTCGATCGTGTCGAGCATCCCTTCTTCGGCAGCTGCTGCCGCGCGCGCCTTGCGGCGCTCGCGTTTGTCCGCCGCCCTCTTGTCCTCGGCGGCCTGAGTGAGCGGCCTGATCTTCTGCGCCTTTCCGGCAACAACGGGTTTGGCGGAAGGGACAACCGGAAGCGCGCTCAGAACGATCGGGGGCTGAAACTTCGTCGTGGTAACGCGGCCCTTGCTGGTCTTCACGGTTTCGTTGGTGATGACCTTCTTCGGCACCTTCGCGCGGCCGTTGCGTTTGGCGGCGGCGACGAGCGGCGAGTCTTCGCTCGCGAAGAGCGGAATCGCGAACAACAGCAACAGCGTCAGTGGTTTCATGAGCGGCAGTTCGGTCAGTCTACGGCACACGTCCCGAATCTTGCAGTCGAGCCCAACTGATGTCCCCCGAATCCCTGCTCGAGCAGTTCGGTTATTTCGCCGTTTTCATCGGCACGTTCCTCGAGGGAGAAGCGATTCTCGTGGCGGCGGGCTTCTTCGCGTCGCGCGGATATCTCGAAGTCGTACCGGTCGCGGGCGTGGCCTTCGCGGGCGCGTATTTCGGCCATCTCTTCTGGTTCTGGCTCGGACGCGCGCATGGAGTGAAACTACTCGACCGCTTCCCGAAGATGCAGCGCCACTTCGGGAAAAGCGTGCGCGTCTTCGAGCGCTACGGCCCCGCCGCGATCATCCTCACGCAATGGATCTACGGACTGAGGATCACCTGCGCGGTGATCATCGGCATGTCGAAGATCAAGCTCGTGAAGTTTCTGATCTACGAAGCGGTGAGCTGCGCGATCTGGGCGGCCGCGATCACCGCGCTCGGTTATTACTTCGGCCGCGTCATCGAATCGGTGCTCGGACGCGTCGAGCACATCGAAAAGTACGGGCTCATCATCATCGTGGCCATCGCCGTCGGCTTCTGGTTGTATCACCGATGGAAAGAGCGCCGCGCCGACGCGTGAACGGGCGATAGCCCACCTATCGCCCGTTCACCCAAAACCTGCTCGGATCAGCCTTCGATGTTGATGCGGGTGGCGCTGGTGCCCGTTGCCCACACCATGACGCGCTGTCCCTTGGACAGGTACGACTGGCTGGTCTGGACGCCTTCCGGCGAGAAGTAGGTCGTGCGGTTGGAGAGCGTGTAGGTGGTCGGTGCACCGCCCGCGGTCGCAACCGTGACAGTGGTGCCGTTGACGTCGGTAACGACGCCGGTCGTGCCCGGAGCCATGGTGGCGCAAGCTCCGAGAATCAGTGCGAATACGGCGAGGAGGAGGAGGCTACGCTTCATGTTCATTTCCCTCTTACTGGTGTTGGATTTTTAACGCGCTCATTCATTTCGCGTCTAACGACTACAACGATTGAAATCGAATGAGGTTTGGGGAAATCGGCAACGAAAGCGTGAACGCCTTGTGTCAGGTGTTGTTCACAGGTTTGGAGTGCGGCAGCCGCAGCTGCCGCCTTTGTATGCGACAGCGCTGCGCACGAACATACGAAAGCGGCAGCTGCGGCTACCGCACTCCAAACTGAAGCTAACCTTCGTATGCTTTGCGTTCGAGCTCGGCCTGCGCAGCGGCGAGGCGAGCGACCGGCACGCGGTACGGCGAGCACGACACGTAGTTCAGTCCGACCGAACGGAAGAAGCGGATCGAATCAGGATCGCCGCCGTGCTCTCCGCAGACGCCGACCTTCAGTTTCGCGTTCGCGCTGCGCCCGCGCTCGGTGCCGATGCGCACGAGCTGTCCGACGCCTTCCTGATCGATCGACTCGAACGGATCCTTCGGCAGAATTTTCTTGTCGACATACTCCGGAAGGAACGTCCCGGCGTCATCGCGCGAGTAGCCGAACGTCATCTGTGTCAGATCATTCGTACCGAACGAGAAGAACTCCGCGGTCTCGGCGAGCTTGTCCGCGATCAATGCCGCGCGCGGAATCTCGATCATCGTCCCGACGAGATACTCGATCTCGACACCGGCCGCTTCCATCACTTCTTTCGCAACGCGGCGCACGACTTCCGTCGTCAGCTGCAGCTCTTTCGTCGTGCCGACCAGCGGGATCATCACTTCGGGACGCACGTCCACGCCGTCTTTCTTCACATCGCACGCGGCCTGGAAGATCGCACGCACCTGCATTTCGTAAATTTCTGGATAGGTGATGCCGAGGCGGCAGCCGCGATGGCCGAGCATGGGATTGAGCTCGTGGAGTTGCGCGACTTTGTTGCGCAGCTCGACGAAGCCCCAGTTCATCTCGCGCGCGACCGAGGAGATCTGCGACTCGGTCTGCGGCAGGAACTCGTGCAGCGGCGGATCGAGCAGGCGCACGGTCACGGGCATCCCGTCGAGCGCGCGGAAGATCCCTTCGAAGTCGGCTTTCTGGAATGGCAACAGCTCGTCGAGCGCCTTGCGCCTCCCCGCTTCGTTGCGCGCGAGAATCATCTCGCGCACGCGCAGGATGCGCTCGTCCGCGAAGAACATGTGCTCGGTACGGCAGAGACCGATCCCGTGCGCGCCGAAGAGCCGCGCCACGCGCGCGTCGTTCGGCGTGTCCGCGTTCGTGCGAATGTCGAGCGTGCGGATTCCATCCGCCCACGTCAGCAGACGATCGAAGTTGCGATACGTCTCCGAGTCTTCCGCCTTCATCGACTCTTCGATCAGAACCTGCACGACCTCGGAAGGCCGCGTCGGCAACTCGCCGCCGAGGATCTCGCCGGTGGTGCCGTCGATCGAAAGCCAGTCGCCCTCTTCGAGCGGCTCGTGTCCTTCGCTGCGCAGCTCGCCTTTGCCGTAATCGACGCGCAGCGATCCCGCGCCGACGATGCACGGACGACCCATGCCGCGTGCGACGACGGCCGCGTGCGACGTGAGTCCACCGCGCGTCGTGAGAATGCCGGCTGCGCTGTGCATGCCGGCGATGTCTTCCGGCGATGTCTCGATGCGCACCAGAATGACGGGACCGTCTTTCGCCATGCGCACGGCGTTGTCCGCGTTGAATGCGATGCGTCCCGTCGCTGCGCCGGGACCGGCGGGCAATCCGCGCCCGAGCAGACGTCCGCCGTTCAGCGCTTTGTTCTTTTCTTTCGTGTCGAACACCGGCGCCAGGAGCTGGATGATCTGATTCGCTTCGACGCGCTCGATCGCTTCGGTGTTGCTGATGAGCGTTTCGTCGACCATGTCGCACGCGATCTTCACGGCCGCGAATCCGGTGCGTTTGCCGGTGCGCGTCTGCAGCAGGTACAGCTTCCGCGACTGGATCGTGAACTCGATGTCCTGCATGTCGCGGTAGTGCGACTCGAGTTTCTGGTAGACGTCGACGAGCTGCTCGTAGACGTCGGGGAACATCTCTTCGAGCGACGTCTCGCCGCTGCCTTCGACGACCTGCGCTTTCGAGATCGGCAGCGGCGTGCGGATGCCGGCGACGACGTCCTCGCCCTGCGCGTTCGGAAGGTACTCGCCGAAGAACTTCTTCTCGCCCGTCGACGGATTGCGCGTGAACGCGACGCCCGTCGCGCAGTCATCGCCCATGTTGCCGAAGACCATCGACTGCACGTTGACGGCGGTACCCCAGTCATCGGGGATCTGATTGAGCTTGCGATAGGTGATCGCGCGCTGGTTGTTCCACGAGTTGAACACCGCGCCGACCGCGCCCCACAGTTGTTCGTTCACGTCCTGCGGGAACTCGGCGCCGAGCTTCTCGCGCACGATTCCTTTGTACGTGGCCACGAGCTCGCGCAGCGATTCCGCGGGAATCGCTGCATCGTTCTGCGCACCGACGCGCTCGCGCAACGCGTGCAGCTCGTGCTCGAAATGCTCGCGATGGATCTCGAGCACGACGTCGGAGTACATCTGAATGAAACGGCGGTACGAGTCGAGCGCGAAACGCTCATCGCCCGACGAGCGCGCGAGACCCTGCACGGTCGCGTCGTTGAGGCCGAGGTTGAGGATCGTGTCCATCATGCCGGGCATCGACGCGCGCGCACCGGACCGGACGGAAACGAGCAGCGGCTTTTCGTCGTCGCCGAACCTGCGTCCGACGGACGCTTCGACCTTCGCGAGATTCTCCGCGACGGAATCCTTCAGCTGCGGCGGATAGGTTTTGTCGTGATCGTAGAAGTACGTGCAGACGCCGGTGGAGATCGTGAATCCGGGAGGAACGGGAACGCCGATGTTCGTCATCTCGGCGAGGCCTGCGCCCTTGCCGCCGAGGACATCTTTCATCTTTGCGTTGCCCTCGGCCTGCCCATCGCCGAAGTAGTAGACGTACTTGCCTTCTTCACTCATCGTCATGGCAGCGCGATTATCTTCCAAGTCGGATGGTGGACAACCCCTCATCCGCCTTCGGCAGCTTCTCCCCTCACGAGGGGAGAAGGCCGAGAGGTTGGCTACCTTTGCTCCAGATCCATCCGGCTCCAGAGCATCCGCTGGATCGCCGACGGAACTTCGACGTCTTTCCGCTCGCTGCCCTGCGCGACAAATTCGATGCGCGAGACGTCGACGCCGCGCGACTGCAACGCGGCGCGCACGGCATCGATGCGTGCTTTCGAGCGGCGGAGGTTTTCCTTCGGATCGTTCTGGCGATGTTCCTGCGCGACGATGCGGAATCGCTGCGCGGGTGTGGCGTTGAGCAACGCGGCCGCATCGTCGAGCGTCCCGCGGCTCGGCTCTTCGACGAGCCGCTCCTCGGCGTCGAAGATCATTCCGGACATCGTCCAGTGTTTCGTGCGGCGCAGGTAATCCGCCGGTTTCAGCGGTGATGGGTTCCGTGCCGTTTCGTCGCAGCGGCCGCCGAGCCACGCCCTGCCGATCCAGCCGATCATCGGCTCTTCGTGAAACGCGTTGCCGCTGATCTGGCGCGCATCCGGCGTGAGTGTGAGCGCGACGTAGCCCCACATCGGGCCTCGGATCCACATCAGCCTGGCGACGCGGCCTTCGACGCCACCATCGACGTACGTCGGCGCACTTGCGTCCCCGATGACGCCGGTGATGCGCGCGCCTTCCTGCCGCAGCATCGCGTGCTCCGAGTTCAGAGTCCAGCATCCATCGAAGGACATCCGCTCGGGCGCGCGCACTTCACGGCCGAGCGCGTGTACGGACGTGATCGTCGTGTAGTACTTCTTCGGGTCGAGCGTGTCGATGCGCAGGTAGCGCGCTTCGAACGGTTTCACCTCGTTGATCGTCGTGCCTTTGGCCTTGATCTCCATGGTCGTGATCTCGCGCCACGTTCTGCCGTCCGACGATGCGGAAAAACGGACTTTCTCCGGCACCTGCTCTTTGATCGGCGCGCTGATCCCGAGTTGCTCGACGCGCGATGGAGCGCCGAGGGCGAAGGTGAGCGTCTGCGAGGGACCGCCGGGCGGTGAAGTCCAGACGGAGAAGCTCATGCCGTCGATCGCGTTGGCTGCGGACGTGTCGAGATTCAACTCGCCGGTGCGGGAGACGACGGCGGCGCCGTAAGCGAGATTGAGAAGATTGTCGCCGTCGATGTCGACGATCGGTGGCATGACGGCATTCGTGAAACCGTCGTCCTCGAAGGTTGTGGTCTTCTGCGGCGCGGGTTGTGCGGGTGCAGGAAGCGGCGCGCGATTGCACGCGACCGTGACAGCGAGGACGAGCAGGAGCGTGGCGCGGCGGGTCACGGCCGGTAGTCGCGGCGATCGACGACGATCTTCGTGACGTCCGCGATCTTCATCACGGCGCCTCCGACTTTGCGCAGCAGCGACATGCGATTCGCGCGCACCTCGGGATTCTCCGCGTTCACGAGCACGTCTTTGAAGAATGTCTCGAGCTCCGGCGCGAGCGCCGCGAACGATTCGAGCGCGGTACGATATTCGCGCGTGTCGATCATCTCCGCGATCTGATCGGTAACGATCTGCGCGAGATCCGCGAGGCGGCGCTCGGTATCGTGCTCGAGATGCGCGGGATCGACTCGTGTCGATTCATGACCTGCGGTGATGTTCGCGATGCGTTTCGCGGAATCGAGAATCGAGAGGAAGTTGGCCTCGTCGCGCATTGCCTTGAGCGCCTGGATGCGATCGACGAGATCGGTGAGCGACGACGTCCATCCCGCTTCCATCGCCGCGGCGATCTCGTCATACGCGAACTGCCATTCGGACGCTTCGAGGATCGTGCGTACGCGCTCTGCGAAGAACGCGAGCAGGTCCGGCTTCACGGTCGAAGTCGCATCGACGCCATACGCGGCGAGTCCGAGATCGATGAGACGCTCGATGCCGATTTTGACTTCGCGCTGATCGCGATTGAGCAGGATCTGCACGACGCCCTGCGCAGCGCGACGCAGTCCGAACGGATCCTTCGAACCGGTCGGTTTCGCGCCGACGTGGAAGAAGCCGACGAGCGTGTCGATGCGATCGGACAGCGAGACAATCGCGCCGGTGAGATTGCGCGGCAGCGCGTCGTTCACGCCGACCGGCTGGTAGTGATCGTAGATCGCCTGCCAGACGGCGTCGGGCTGACCTTCTTCGCGCGCGTAGATGCCGCCGACGCGGCCCTGAAGATCGGTGAACTCTTTCACCATCTCGGTGACGAGATCCGATTTACACAAACGCGCCGCCGTTGCGACGTCGGCTGCATCGATGCCGAGCTCGCCGCAAATCGCGGTGGCGATCTGCTGCACGCGCTCGGTCTTCCGGCGGTAGTCGCCGAGCTTTTCCTGGAATTGCAGGTGCGAGAGTTGTTCGAGCCGGTCTTCCAGTTTCACGCGACGGTCGGTCTCGTAGAAGAACTGCGCATCGGCGAAACGCGCGTTGGTGACGAACGAGTTGCCGTACGCGGCGTGGCCTTCCGGATCGCCTTCGTTGTCGAGCACCGCGAGGAACGAACTGGTCAGGCGACCGTTGCGATCGCGGATCGGGAGCTGCTTCTGATGCACGCGCATCACGGTCACGAGCACTTCTTCCGGCAGCGCGAGGTACTCGACGCGGAACTCCGCGCGCACGACGCCGGGATACTCGGTCAGGTACTGCCATTGCGACCAGATCGACGCGTCATCGGAAGGCTGGCCATCGACTTCTTTCGCGAGCGAGAGTGCGGCCGCGGCCATCGCTTCGCGACGGCGTTTCGCGTCGACGACGACGCGCGCGAGCTCGAGCTTCGAAACGTAATCGTTGTACGACGCGATCTCGAGTTTCTTCGGCGCGAGCGTGCGATGTCCGACGGTCGTCGTGCCCGATGTGATGTCGAAGATCGTGATCGGCAGATGCTTCTCGTCGAAGAGTGAGATCACCGAGTGAATCGGACGGATGTACGAATACTCGCCCGCTCCCCAGCGCATCATCTTCGGCCAGCGCAGCGACGTGACGATGTCGGGGATGCGCTCCTGCAGCATCGCGCCGGTTTCGCGTCCGATGACTCTGCGGCGCACGAGGATGTACGCGTCTTCGCTCGGCAGAATGTCTTCGATCGCCGCGGATTGCTTCTTCAGGAAACCGTGCAGGGCAGGAGTCGGATTGTTTTCCGCGTCGTACGCGGCTTTCTTCGGCGGACCTTTGACTTCGAGATCGCTGTCCGGCTCACGCTCGGGCAGGTTCTTGATGACGAATGCGATGCGGCGCGGCGTCGTGTCGACGATGACCGAACCGGCGCCGTCTTCTGCGCCGAGGTCGGTGGCGAGCTTCGTGAGACGCTCGAGCAGCGTTGCCGCCGCGGCGTCGTGCATCCACGCCGGGATCTCTTCCGTGAGCAGCTCGAAGAAGTAATCAGCCACCCGATTTCTCCTTCAGAAGGAGCAGCGGGAAGCCAAGCTCGCGTCTGCTCTCCAGATACTGTCCCGCGCAACGCACCGCGAGATCGCGCACGCGCTTGATCACGCCGACGCGCTCCGTCACCGAAACCGCGCCGCGCGCATCGAGCGTGTTGAAGATGTGCGAGCACTTGAGCGTCCAGTCGTACGCGGGGAGCACGAGCTTCGCGTCGAGACAGCGCCGCGCTTCGCCTTCGTATGCGTCGAGAAGCTTCCAGTGCAGCTCGACGTCCGCGGTCTCGAAGTAGTACTTCGAAAACTCGTACTCGTCCTGTTTGCGCACGGCGCCGTACTTCACGCCCGGCGTCCAGTCGATGTCGTACACGGAGCTCTCACGCGCGAGGAACATCGTCAGGCGTTCGAGTCCGTACGTGATCTCCGCGGAGATCGGCGTGAGGTCGATGCCGCCGGCCTGCTGGAAGTACGTGAACTGCGTGATCTCCATGCCGTCGAGCAGGATCTGCCAGCCCACGCCCCACGCGCCGAGCGTCGGCGATTCCCAGTTGTCTTCTTCGAAGCGGATGTCGTGCCTGGTGAGGTCGAGACCGATCGCGCGCAGCGAATCGAGATAGAGATTCTGCACTTCGAGCGGCGATGGTTTGAGGATCACCTGAAACTGATAGTGCTTGCCGAGACGGAATGGGTTGTCGCCATAGCGTCCGTCGGCGGGACGACGCGAGGGCTGCACGTACGCGACGTTCCACGGCTCGGGGCCGAGAACGCGCAGGTACGTGGCCGGGTGCATGGTGCCCGCGCCGACTTCGAGATCGAGCGGCGTTTCGAGAATGCACCCGCGCTCGGCCCAGAAGTTCTGCAGTTTCAGAATCAGTGACTGGAAGGTCACCCGCGACATAGGCCGCGCATTCTAGACCGGCACGGCCGGCTGCGCTAGTTGCTCCGCCGAGTGGCACGTACGGCTGCCAGGGTCTCGTTTTCTGGTGCGCCTTCTCTAGACAGGAGGCGGTGGCGGCGGCGGTTCCTCGGCCTGCTCGCTGTTCTCTTCAGCCGGCGGCGGCGGTGGTTCTTCGGCAGGTGCGGTCGTCGTTGCGGTGGTGTCGGTGACTGGCTCCGCTGGCTCCGCTTTCACAGGTGGTGGTGGCTGCACTGGCGACGGCGACTGCGTCACTGGCTGAGGCGCAGGTGCGACAGGGCGCGGAACGGGTGCCGGTTGCGTTGGCATCGCTGCCGAGGTCATTGGCGGAGGATAGGTCGAGGTCGGCGCGGGGGCGGGCGTTCCCGGTGGCAGGATGTTCGGGTTCAACGCGAGGGCCGTCGTCGTATCCATGTCCGTTCCGGTGATCGGCGGAAGGGTTTCGCCCGGTCCGCCGATGTTCGCCGTCACTCCCGCGGCCGAGCCTTCCTGCACCGTCTCATATTGTTGTTGCGTCGCGCTGCGGGCGCCATCGCGACCACCACACGCAGCTGTCGTGAACAGGAGAACTGCGGGGAGGATCAGCTTGCTTTTCATCGACGCACCTGTCGACAACAATCGCAAGCCGCTTGCCACCGACGTGCAATCAGCGCCCCCTTCCATACAATTGGCGCCTGATGGAGCTCGTCGGTCAGAGGTTCGGGAACATACGCGTCACTGCAGCCGTCGGCAAAGGCGGGATGGGCGAGGTGTACGCGGGCTTCGACGAGAAGCTGCAGCGCAAGGTCGCGGTCAAGGTGCTGCACTCCGACTATCGCCTCGATGACGAAGCACGCGAACGCCTGTTGCGCGAAGCACGCGCGCTGTCGCAGCTCGACCATCCGAACATCTGCCGCATCCACGATTACATCGAGCATGGCGAATCCGATCTGCTCGTGCTCGAGTTCATCGACGGGACCACGCTCGAAGACGCGCTGGCGAAGAAGATGTCACGCGCCGAGAAGCTGCGCATCGCCATCAGCATCGCGGAAGTGCTCGTTGCCGCGCACCGCGCGGGCATCGTTCATCGCGATCTCAAGCCGGACAATGTGATGCTCACGCAAACCGGCGAGGTGAAGGTTCTCGATTTCGGCCTCGCGCGCTGGCTCAATCGCAGCGGCAAAGGACGCTCCTCGGACAAGACCGTCGCGGTCGCGACGCCGCTGGAGATCGCCAACCCGAACCTGCCTCAGGGCGCCACGGCTCCCTTCCTGGTTCCGCCGCCGCTGGCGAAGACGATCGCGCGCGAGTTCATGACCACCGTCGGCATCACGATGGGCACGCCGATGTACATGAGCCCCGAGCAGGCGCGCGGCGAAGAGCTCACGCCGGCGAGCGACATGTTCTCGTTCGGACTCCTGCTGCAGGTGCTCTTCAGCGGCGAGGATGGTCACAGCGGAATGCCGGACTCGCGCGCCATCATGTTGCGCGTCGCCAGCGGCGAGACCAATCCTGTGCGCGGCGTCTCCGGCGACGTGACCGCGCTGATCAATCGACTGAAAGCGCTCGCACCTGCCGATCGACTCACCGCCGTCGAGACGCTCGAACGTCTGCAGTTTCTGAACGCAAAACCGCAGCGGATCGCGCGCCGCAGTTTGATCGCCGCGTTGCTGATCATCGCCGTCGTTGCGGGCTGGCGATACATGGTCGACCTGCAGCGCGAACGCGCAGCGGCACTGAAGGCCGAGGCCGCGGCGGTTACCGCTCGCGCCGAAGCGGAGCGCAGACGCGGTCAGGCCGAAGACCTGATCGATTTCATGATGGGCGACCTTCATCGCAAGCTCGAGCCCATCGGCAGACTCGACGTCCTCGACTCCGCTGCCGATCGCGCGATGGCGTACATGTCGACGCTGCGTCCCGAGCTCATGACCGCGTCCGAGCTCACGCAGAACGCCACCGCACTCGATCACCTCGGCGAAGTGCGCATGGCCCAGGGCAAGCTCCCCGAGGCGCTTGCTGCGTTCGAGCAGGCACTCGTGATCGCGCAAACGGCAACGCAGAAAGAACCGCGCAACCTCGACGCGCGCTTCACCCTCGGGCAGACGCAGTTCTGGGTCGGCCAGACCCATCGCAGGATGGGAAACGCGAAAGGCGCACTCGCGAAGATGCGCGACTACCTCGCCACGTCGGTCGTGCTCGCGGACATGGCGCCCGCGAATCGCGACTACCAGATCGAAGTCGCGTACGGGTACAGCAACGTCGGCAGTCTCCTCGAAGCCGACGGCGACATCGCAGGCGCGCTCGAACAGTACGAGCGCTGCGTCGCGGTGAAACGCGCGCGTCTTCGCACCGATCCCACGAATCGCAACTGGCAGGGCGATCTCGCGCAGACGATCAACAAGATCGCGTCAGCATTGCTCAAGCAGGGACGCCTTCGCGACGCGCATCTTCGGTTCGAAGAAGAGCGGGCGATCTACGCGGCGCTGGTGCAGGCCGACCCGAAACACACGGCGTGGAAGTTGTCTCTCGTCACCAATCACACCTACCTCGGCCTGCTGCTCCTCGACCTCGGCGAGCTCGAGGCAGCGACGGAACATCTCACCGGCGCACAGTCGATCGCCAGCGAGCTCGTGTCGTTCGATCGACAGCAAGTCACGTGGCGACGCAATCTCGCCGCGGTGCTCGGCAATGTCGCGACCGTGCGAAGGATGCACGGCGACTTCGCGGGATCGCGCGAGCTCGCGTCACGCGCGGAAACGCTGCTCGCCGAGGCGATTCGCGAGGCGCCGCAATGGACCGACTGGAAACGCGATCTCGCGAACGTCACGTTGCGTCATGCGGAAGCGCTCTACGCCTCCGGCAATCTCGCCGAAGCGCGGCGTCGCGCAGAATCGGCGCTCGCATCCGTGCCGCCGAACCAGCCGCCGGCATGGAGACAGACCGCCGTCGACGCGGCCCTCGTTCTCGGTCGGATCGCCGCCGACCAGAATCGCAAGGCCGACGCGCGTGCTTCGTGGAGACGAACCGCCGACTCGTTGCGCGATGTGACGACCGCTGCCGGCGGTCCGCGTCTGCTCGATCGTCGCGCGCGCGCGCTCCTGCTGCTCGGCGACGAGGCTCAGGCGCGGCCGATTCTCGAGGAGTTGCGGCGGATGCAGTATGTCAACCCGGATCTGATGCGCTTGCTGCGACCTGCAGCAACCGCCAGTTCGTAGTGCAGAGAAAGAGAGAGAGAGAGACCATGGCAGACGACACGATTGAAGTGAACCTGGTGAGTACGGGGAATCCGTATCCCAACGACTGGAGCGTCGAGTTTCCGAATGACGGCGGCACCATCCAGGTCCAGCCGGGAGATACCGACACGATCAACTGGGTGCTGGAGACCGCACCGGATGGCGCCGCCATCAGCGCCATCGTGATCAATGCGGGTCAGCCCGGCAACGTTCCGTGGGACGGCGTCGCTCCCAGCGCGGAGAACAACTGGACCACGACGGACACCAACAGCCTCAGCGCGGGACAGGCAGAGGTTGCGTGGTCGTACGTGGTCACGGTCACGTACAACGGCTTTCCGTACGTGAACGACCCGGAGATCGTGAACGATCCTCCAACAACATAGCCGGCACGGCCGGCCGCGCTGGTTGCTCCGCCGAGTGGCACGCGGCTGCCGAGTGGATCGTTTCCAGCGGCGGAAACAACCTGGGGCTTCGGGCGGTTGTCGATACAGTACTAAGATGGTACTGTTTCGCGCCCGATGCTGAAGATCTCACGACTTACCGACTACGGCCTTCTCGCAGCCGTCTATCTGGCCCGCCACGCGGGCCAGGTGACGGCTGCCCGGGAAATCGCCGAGTTTTATCACCTGCCGGTCCCGGCGGTGACGAAAGTCCTGAAGGCTCTGCACCACGGCGGACTCGTGCATTCGCACCGCGGGGTTGGCGGCGGATACACGTTCGATGGCGATCCGGACGGCATCACGCTCGGACACCTCATCGAAATGCTCGAAGGCCCATGGGATCTCGTCGAGTGCGAGACCTTCGACGACGACGGTCACGCCACCTGCGCGATCCGCGTCGCATGCCCGTCGCGGCGGTTCATGTTCGGCATCAACCGCGCAATCAAAGGTGCTTTTGAACAAGTCACGCTGGGCGATCTCGTGCGCGGCGGAATGCCTCAACCCGTCATCGACAAAACCCAGCTCGCATCATCCGGAGAAGCAGCTCAATGAGTAACGCAGCCATCCACGAAATCGCACAGCAGGACTACAAGTACGGGTTCGTCACCGACATCGAATCCGATGTCGCGCCTCCCGGGCTCAGCGAAGAGATCATCCGTTTCATCTCGGCCAAAAAGAACGAGCCCGAGTGGATGCTCGACTGGCGTCTGAAGTCCTATCGCCACTGGCTGACGATGAAGGAGCCGACGTGGGCGAACATTCACTACCCACCCATCGACTACCAGGCCACGAGCTACTACTCCGCGCCGAAGCAGAAGAAGAAGCTGGAGTCGCTCGATGAAGTCGATCCCGAGTTGCGCGCGACATTCGAGAAGCTCGGAATCTCGCTCGACGAACAGAAGCGCCTCAGCGGCGTCGCCGTCGACGCAGTGTTCGATTCCGTCTCGGTCGCGACGACGTTCCAGGCTGAGCTGCTGAAGGTCGGCGTCATCTTCTGCTCGTTCTCCGAAGCGGTGAAGAATCACCCCGATCTCGTCAAGAAGTACCTCGGCAGCGTCGTGCCGTACACCGACAATTTCTTCGCGACGCTCAACAGCGCGGTCTTCTCCGATGGCTCGTTCTGCTACATCCCGAAGGGCGTTCGCTGCCCGATGGAGCTGTCGACCTACTTCCGCATCAACACGGCCAACACGGGACAGTTTGAGCGGACGCTGATCATCGCGGACGAAGGTGCGTCCGTCAGCTACCTCGAAGGCTGCACCGCGCCGATGCGCGATGAGAATCAGCTGCACGCCGCGGTCGTCGAGCTGGTCGCGCTCGACGGAGCAACGATCAAGTACTCGACGGTGCAGAACTGGTATCCGGGCGACAAGAACGGCAAGGGCGGCATCTACAACTTCGTCACGAAGCGCGGCAAAGCGATGAACCGCGCGAAGCTTTCGTGGACGCAGGTCGAGACCGGCTCCGCGATCACGTGGAAATACCCGAGCTGCATTCTGCAGGGCGATGATTCGGTCGGCGAGTTCTACTCGGTCGCGCTGACGAACAACTATCAGCAGGCCGACACCGGCACGAAGATGATTCACATCGGCAAGAACACGACCTCGACGATCGTGTCGAAGGGCATCTCCGCCGGCCGCGGACAGCAGACGTATCGCGGTGAAGTGAAGATCATGAAGGGCGCGACGAACGCCCGCAATTACTCGCAGTGCGACTCGCTCCTCCTCGGCGACAAATGCGGCGCACACACGTTCCCGTACATCGAAGTGCGCAACTCCACGGCGACGATGGAGCACGAAGCCTCGACCTCGAAGATCGGTGAAGACCAGCTCTTCTATTGCCAGCAGCGCGGCATCAGCGCGGAAGACGCGGTCTCGATGATCGTCAACGGCTTCTGCCGCGAAGTGTTCCGCGAGCTGCCGATGGAGTTCGCCGTCGAAGCGCAGAAGTTGCTCGGGGTCAGTTTGGAAGGATCAGTGGGATGAGTTGTCGGTTCTCGGTTGTCCGTGACGTTTCGCCCGGGCCGTGAATCACAGACAACCGACAACTGATAACCAGGAAAGACGCATGTTAGAAATCACAGACCTCCACGCCGGCATAGACGGCAAGAAGATTCTCAATGGCCTCAACCTGCGTGTAAACGCGGGCGAAGTGCACGCGATCATGGGGCCGAACGGCTCCGGTAAATCGACACTGGCGAATGTGCTGGCGGGTCGCCCGCGGTATGAAGTCACCGGCGGCACCGTGCTGTTCGAAGGCAAGGACCTGCTCGCGCTGCCGGCCGAAGAGCGTGCCCGCGAAGGCGTGTTCCTGGCGATGCAGTACCCGGTCGAAATCCCGGGTGTCAACAACATCTACTTCCTGAAGGCCGCGCTCAACGCGGTCAAGAAGCATCGCGGAGAGGAAGAGCTCGACGCGATGGAGTTTCTGCAGCTCGCACGCGAGAAGATGAAGGTCGTCGAGCTCGACGAAGCGTTCATGAATCGCGGCGTGAATGAAGGCTTCTCCGGCGGCGAAAAGAAACGCAATGAGATCTTCCAGATGGCCGTGCTCGATCCGAAGCTGGCCGTCCTCGACGAGACCGATTCCGGCCTCGACATCGATGCGCTGCGCGTCGTCGCGAACGGCGTGAACACGCTGCGCAGCGAAGCGCATTCGGTCCTGGTCATCACGCACTACCAGCGCCTGCTCAAGTACCTCGTGCCCGACTACGTTCACGTGCTGGCCAACGGCCGCATCGTGAAGTCGGGTGGCAAGGAGCTCGCGGAAGAGCTCGAGCAGAAGGGGTACGACTGGATCGAAGAAGAGGGGGCTGCGTGAGCTCGCAGCTCGTTGAAACCAGCTTGCAGGAGCGGGCCGCGGAAGTTTTCGCGAAGCTCGGCTGGCCGACCACCCGTCTCGAGGAATGGCGCTACACGAACCTGGCGCCCGTGCAGAAAATCCACTGGCGGAAGGACGCTGTCGCATCGGACATCGTCGCGCAGTTCCACGGACTGAGAGCCCGCGGCTCCAGCCTCGAGCTGATCTTCGTGAATGGCCACCTCGTCGAACAGACGGGCCAGACGTTCCACACGCCGCACGACGTGAGCATCGCCGACTGGGAACGCAACGCGATGGTCGCGCTCAACACTGCGAATGCGCAGGAAGGCGCACGCATCGAGATCCCGGCCGGAACGATCGTCGACGGATTCATCCATCTCCTCTTCATCGGCAGCGGCGACGAAATCTGGTCGCATCCGCGCAACGTCATCGTCGCCGGCGCGAACAGCCAGGTCTCGATCGTCGAAACGTATGTCGGCGCCGGTCGCTACTTCACGAACGTCGTGACCGAAATCGTCGCGCATGAAAGCGCCGTCGTCGATCACACCAAGGTCGAGTGCGAGTCGCTGACCGCGTATCACGTCGGCAACATCTACATCCAGCAGGACCGCGCCGCGAACGTCACCTCGCGCACTCTCGCGCTGGGAGCCGCGCTCGCCCGCAACGAAACGCACGTCATCCTCGGCGGTGAAGGCGCGTCGATCGTGCTCGACGGACTGTTCATCGGCACCGGCACGCAGCACCTCGACAACCGCACCGTCATCGATCACGTGCATCCGCACTGCGAGAGCGTCGAGCTCTACAAAGGTGTGCTCGATCAGAGCGCGCGCGGCGTGTTCGACGGACTGATCATCGTCCGCCCCGGCGCCGTGAAGACCGTGTCGCGCCAGACCAATCGCAACCTGCTTCTGTCCGAGACGGCCATCGTCGACTCGAAGCCGAATCTCGAGATCCACAACAACGACGTGAAGTGCAACCACGGCTCGACCATCGGCCAGATCGACGAAGAGGCGCTGTTCTACCTCCTCTCGCGCGGCCTCGACAAAGACGAAGCGCGCGAGCTGCTGGTCTACGCGTTCGCGAGCGAGATCATCGATCGCATCACGATCGAGCCCGTGCGCGAGCAGATCCGCCGGGAGCTGTTCCAGGTCATGCCGGACCGCCTCCCGGAACGGCGAGGAGGTTTGCGGTGAGCGTGATCGAAGAGACCCGCGTGACGTACGACATCCGGAAAATCCGCAGCGACTTCCCGATCCTTGCGCGCGAAGTGCGCGGCAAGCGCCTCGTCTATCTCGACAACGCCGCCACGACGCAAAAGCCGCGTCAGGTCATCGATCGGATCGTGCGCTACTACTCCGAAGAGAACTCGAACGTTCATCGCGGCGTGCACTATCTGAGTGAGCTGGCGACGATGGAGTACGAAAACGCGCGCGGTGTCGTGCAGCGCTTCATCAACGCGAAGAGCGAAAAGGAAATCGTCTTCACGCGTGGCACGACCGAGTCGATCAACCTCGTCATGCAGACGTGGGGACGCGCGAACGTCGGCGCGGACGATGAGGTGCTGATCTCCGCGATCGAGCATCACTCGAACATCGTGCCGTGGCAGATGCTCGCGCAGGAAAAAGGCGCGATCGTTCGCATCATCCCGGTCAACGACGAAGGCGAGCTGCTCATCGACGAATACGAGCGGATGCTGAATCCGCGCGTGAAGATCGTCGCCGTGGGCCACGCATCGAACGCTCTCGGCACGATCAACCCGCTGCGCAAAATCATCGACCTCGCGCACGCGAACGGATCGCTCGTTCTCGTGGACGGCGCGCAGGGCGCCCCGCACATCAAAATCGACGTGCACGCCCTCGGCTGCGACTTCTACGCGTTCTCCGGACACAAGGTCTACGGACCAACCGGCATCGGCGTGCTGTGGGGACGCGAGTCGCTGCTCGACGCGATGCCGCCATGGCAGGGCGGCGGCGACATGATCCTCTCCGTCACGTTCGAGAAGACCACGTACAACGCACTCCCCTACAAGTTCGAAGCGGGCACGCCGAACATCGAAGGCGTCGTCGCGCTCGCGGCCGCGCTGAACTACGTTTCGGACATCGGTCTCGACAACATCGGCGCGTACGAACACGACCTCGGCGTCTACGCCACGAATCGTCTGCGCGAGATCGAAGGCCTGCGCTTCATCGGCACGGCGCGCGAGAAGGCAGCCGTGATCTCGTTCGTGCTCGAAGGCGTTCATCCGCATGACATCGGCACGATCCTCGACCAGGAAGGGATCGCCATCCGCACCGGCCATCACTGCGCGCAACCGCTCATGATGCGCTTCAACGTTCCCGCGACCGGACGCGCGTCGTTCGGCCTCTACAACACGCGCGAAGAAGCGGACGCGCTCGTGGCGGGACTCCACAAAGTCATCGAGGTCTTTCGCTGATGTCCGATCTTCGCGAGCTGTACCAGCAGGTCATTCTCGACCACAACAAAAATCCGCGGAACTTTCACGACATGCCGGACGCGACGAATCGCGTCGACGGCTACAACCCGCTCTGCGGCGATCACTACACCGTCTTCCTCAAAACGGAAGGCGAGACGATCAGGGAAGTGAGCTTCACCGGCAGCGGCTGCGCGATCTCGAAAGCGTCGGCGTCCGTGATGAGCTCGACCGTCAAAGGCAAATCGAAAGACGAGGCCGACCACCTCTTCGAGACGTTCCATCGCCTCGTCACCGGCGACCAGAGCGGCCTCAGCGCGGCAGACCTCGGCCGCCTGGCCGCGTTCTCCGGTGTGAGCGAGTTCCCGGCACGTGTGAAATGCGCGACGTTGGCGTGGCATACGCTACGCAGCGCTCTCGAAGGCAACGACGAAAAGGTCTCGACCGAATAGGACATCCATCGAATGAGAGAAGAAGTCACATTCAGCCGCAGCGCCGAAGCGATCATGATCCCGAGCGGTGAGAAGGTCCTCGTGCCCGTCGGCGCGCAGGCCACCATCACGCAGTCCCTCGGCGGCACCTACACCGTCATCACCGACCGCGGCCTCATGGTCCGCGTTTCCGGCAAAGAAGTCGAAGCGATCGGCAAGTCTGCGACCGACATCGCGGACATCGCCCTTGCCGACATCACTCCCGAGAAGCTCGAGGAGATGGTGTGGGACGCGCTCAAGACCTGCTACGACCCGGAGATCCCGGTCAACATCGTCGACCTCGGCCTCGTGTACCTCTGCGAGCTGCAGGACGCCGAAGGCGGCGGCAAGAGCGTGCACATCAAGATGACACTCACCGCTCCCGGCTGCGGCATGGGACCGGTGCTCGCGGGTGACGTGCGCTCGAAACTCGTTTCGCTGCCTTCGGTCAAGGATGCCGAAGTGGAAGTCGTGTTCGATCCGGTGTGGGATCGCAGCATGATGTCCGAGGCGGCGCGGTTGCAGTTGGGCATGATGTGGTGATGCGCGGTTACAATCGCGCCATTGGCCTATTGCGCACACTGCGGTAGTCACGTAGCCCAGGTCTCGTTCGTGCCGTGCGCGTCGTGCGGCAATCCGACGAACGGCGCGCCTCCGCGTCCGCCTGCGAAGAGCGTAAACGTCGCGGCGATCGTGATCGGTGTCGTTGCCGCGGCTCTCGTAGTCGTTGCGATCATCGGAATCCTCGCGGCGATCGCGATCCCGAATTTCGTCACCGTGATGGAGCGCTCGAAACAGAAGCGCACGATGGCCGACATGCGCCTCGTCGGTCTCGCGCTCGAGAAGTACGGCGAGCACCACCTGCAGGAAGAGTATCCGCCCGGTCCGACCGTCGCTTCGCTGCGTCCGTTTCTGGAGCCTTCGTACATGACGACCCTGCCGAAGTTCGATGGCTGGTCGAACGACTACATGTACATGCCACTACCGAATCGCGGGTACGTGATCGTGAGCGGAGGCAAGGACCTGACGTTCGACCATCAGCCCGACGAGTACACGCCCGGAATTATCCCAAACTTCGACTGCGACATCGTCTATTCGAACGGTACGTTCGTGCAGTATCCCGGCATTCAGGGACATTGATCGGTGTACTGCACGAACTGCGGCACCGAGCTTTCCTCCGATGCGATCTCCTGCGCGAGCTGCGGTCAGGCCGTCCCGCATTTCCCACCGCCGCCGAACATCCCGAACTTTCTGGTTCACTCGATCATCGCGACGCTCTGTTGCTGCCTTCCGTTCGGAATCGTGGCGGTGATCTTTTCCGCGCAGGTAAACTCGAAGCTCGCCGCGCATGACATCAGCGGCGCGGAAGCGTCGTCGCGCCGCGCACGGATCTGGGTGATCGTGGCATTCGTCGCCGGAATCCTTGCCTACGCGGGGGCCACGGCACTGACTTTGTGGAGGACTTGAATTTGTTTTGTCCGAATTGCAGGACTTCGAATCTCGACAACGCGAGCATCTGCATCAACTGCGGAAAGGCGCTGACGTCGAACACGCCGCACAGCTACACACCACCGCCCCCTCCTCCCCGCGCGAACGCGGGCTACGCACCACCACAGCCGTCCAGTGGCGAGTCGATCCCGAACTATCTCGTGCATTCGATCATCGTCACTCTCTGCTGTTGCATGCCGCTCGGCATCGTGGGGATCGTGTTCGCTGCGCAGGTCAACTCGAAGCTCGCACTCGGCGATTACATGGGTGCGCGCGAAGCATCCGCGAAAGCGAAGCTCTTCACGATGATCGGCTTCGGCATCGGTCTCGTGGGTGTCGTCATCCTGTTTCTTATGGCGGGAGCCAGCATCATGGAAGCCGTCCGTGTCGCGATGGAAAATCGCTAGCGTCATCGTCCTCGGAATCATCGGCGGGTGGGTGCTCTACACCTTCCCGCCGGTCACGACCGCGTTCTATCCGCAGTGCACGTTCCGGCAGCTCACGGGATTCGATTGTCCCGGCTGCGGCTCCACCCGCGCATTGCACGCGCTTCTGCATGGACGCTTTGCGGAAGCGTTCCGCTTCAATCCGCTGCTGTTCGCGTTGATGATCGTCGCCGGAATCTCGGTGCCGAGCATGCTTCGCGGTGAGCGTCCGCGCTTTCTCTACACGCGCTGGTTCGGATGGGGAGCCGCGATCGTGATCGCGGGTTGGTGGATCGGCCGCAATCTCTACCGGTAGTGACGCCTGAAAAGACTACGGGCCGGATGGCAACTGCCACCCGGCCCGTTTTTCGTTCGTTGCTAACCCGCTTATTGCGGCGGAACCGTCAGCGCTTCGACGTTGACGTAGAACCGGAAGAGACCGGTCGTCTGGACGCCGAGGTTGAACTCGACGACCGTGCTCGCGCCGTTGGCGAGCGGCACAGTCGTCGTGATGATGCCTTCGGCGAGGCTCGAGTTGAGTCCGCCACCGGACGCCTGCGCTGCCGGCGTCTGAAGCGTCAGAGCCTGCCCGGCAACGGTGGTCGTGTCGGTCAGCGTGATCATCTGAGCCGGCGAGTTGAGCACGCGAAGGTCGGCCTGTCCCGGAGGCAGCGCAGCGCCGGTGAGCGTCGTGATGTCCGCGATGCGATAGCGCAGAGCGACGACGGGCAGCCCCGTGTTGTTGGTGAAGCGGCGGCGAATCTTGAGCGTACCGTTCGCGCCGTTGGCGACAGGAGTCAGATCGCGCACGCGATTCGGTGCAGCACTCGAAGCCTGCATCGGGTCGATGATCGCCGCCGGGAACTGCCCGTTGTGCTCAATGGGTGCGCTCGTCGTGGTGTAGGCCGTCACCGTCGGTCCGCGCTGGGGTCCCGGCGCGCCGAGGGTGGACGAGACGGTGTCGATGGTCGCGCCGGTCGTGGAGACCAGCGCGAAGTCGGCACTGTTGCTGCCGGTGTCCTGCGGACGTCCGGAAGAAGCAGCCGTGATCTTGCGCATCCAGCTGTGCTGTCCGGCGGTGACGATGCCGGCGGCAGGCGAGAGACCGGTTCCCTCTTTGTAGTCAACGTTCGTGACCGAGCTGTAGCCGACCGAGTCGAGTCGGTTGGCAGTCAGCGCGTCAGCGGTCGAGAAGACGGCGAGACCGACGTCGTCCGGCAGGAAGCCGACCGTCGCGGAAGCCGGGTTGACCCCGACGTTTGCCATACCGCTCGCGGTGATGCCGGTACCGGTCGGGTACGTGGAGAGACTGTACGTGTTGGCAGCCGGGCTCGGAGTATTCGGCTGCGTCGAGATCAGGAAATAGCCGCGTGGCGGGATGGCCAGCGGACCTGCGGTCGAGAGGGTCTGCGGCAGGACGAGGAAGGTCGTCTCGGTCGCGCCTTGCGCACCCGCAAAACGCCAGCCCGCGCCGGTCACCGAAGTCGGGTCGGCACCCGGGATGGCGTCGATGATGGTGACGCTCGTGTCGGTGTTGTTGTAGATCTCAATGAACTCGTCGGCGCTGCCGTCCGAGGTGGGAGGCGTGGTGCCCTCGCCGCGCGTGCGGAACTCGCTGATGAGAATATCGCCGGCTGCCGGCGCCGGCGGACGCACGTCAAACGTAAGGGTCCAGCCGCCGCTGATGCTGCCGCCATCGAGGTTGGCGTCGTCGATGATGTAGAGATCCCACGTTCCGTTCGGCGTGTCGCCGTTGAAAGCCGAGAGCGTGTAAGTGTAGGGCACGCCGGCCGCGGGCGCGGGGAACACGTCGGTGGTGCCGGAGTTCGCCGGGCGGTAGCTACCGCTGACGAACGGCACACCGGTGTTGCCGGTGACGGTCGAGGGCACCGGGCGGGCGGCGTAGTCGTCGAGCGTCACATTGATGCCCGAGACGCCGGGCGAGCCCGCGCCGAAGTCGGACATGATGACCGACTTGCGTCCAGACGGGGAGACGAGCAGGAAGTCCACGTCTGCCGGGAAGGCATGGCTGAAACCGTTGATCGTGACGGAGACGCGCTGAATGACGCCGACCTCACCCGAGACCACGATGGGCGCAGGATAGAGCGAGGCGGCCTGACCCGACAGCGGGCACGGATTCGGGCAGTCCGTGATCGTGATGGCGGTCGCATTCGTGAACGCGGCCGAGGAGACCATCGGAGGCTGCAGCGTTCGTTTCGGCTTGTTCCCGTTTGGAACAACCGACTGCACCAGGGGGGTGGGTGCGTCGATCACTGCCGCCGACTTCTGCGCGTACGCGAAGGGCGCGGAGAGCGTCAGCGCAGCCGCAACCGACAGGACGAACCGAGATGAGGAACGCATACGGGGGCTATGCATGGACAAGTCTCTCCCTTAGATAATAGGGGCACCGAGCGAGGGGCAGCTGACATCGCACATCGGCATAAATTGGGGTTGAACGGTCGCCAGCGTAAGTAAGTGACGGGGCGACTGTCAAGAAAGTGTGTCGGTTCTACGGGGCTTTCTAGCGGTGAGTGTTGAAAAATGTCCACTCGCCGATCGCGTGTCCCGCCGCGCGCTGCTTCGCCTGCAAAAAGCCATCGACCGCAGCGAACGCACTGATTGCGAGCGACGCCGTTCCGCATGTCGGAATCGCAACGGCGAGCGCCGCGATGATGAAGACGATGCCTTTCGTCTTCTGTCCGATCACGATCGAGCCGACACCGAACAGAAAGAGATTCAGCAGCAGGATGAGGATGGGATCACCGCCTCCGCCGGAATTCGGCGGAGGCGGTGAAGGGGTTTGCGAATCGAGGGTCACCGACTAGAAGTTGATCTTCTGGCCGAGGTCCGTCAGCACGGGCACGGTGAAGCGCTTGCCGCCGACACCCTGAACGATGCAGATGACGCGGAGCACGAGGAAACCGATCCAGATGACGCAATTGATGATGCCGATGCCGCAGCCGGCGACGTTCGGCAGCACGAAGGTGAGGACCGTGACGACGATCCAGACCAGGATCTCGCCGATGAGGATGCCGAGGCCGTTCTTCGCGTGCCACTGCACTTCGGAGTCTTCTTTCTTCGTGAGCAGCGGAATCAGCGCGAGGATCCAGAGATACGACAGCACGACCATCAACGTGCGATCTCCGCTCGCAGGGGCGCCAAAACCGGAGCCTCCGGGCGGAGGGGGCGGTGGCGGTGTATACGATCCGCCGCCGGGAGGGGGCGGAACAGCCGGCGGTACGGTGGGCGGGGGAATCTCGCTCATTTCTTCTCCTTGCCAGTCATGTGAAGCGGTGGAAGCGAAACGATTCTAGTCGGTTTCAGCGAACCGGGTGAGGCGTCGTTCCGCGGCGCGCATAGGTATCACTGCCAGCACCGCGGACAGCGTGAGCGCAATCACGATCGGCGCAGTTGTCCCGATCCATCCGCGCGCTTCTTCCATCGGCATGACGCTGGCGAGGAAGTAACGCATCACCGGACGCGCCATCAGAATCATCATCGTCGCGACGTAGCCAAGCGAGATCGCCATGTACGCGAAGCCGCCGAGCGAGAGACCAACCTGCAGCGGATTCTCGGCGTTGAAATTCGGCGAGAACGCACCGAGTCCGACGCCGAGACTCACCAGCGTGACGGGCAACAGCAACGCGCCGATCATCGTGAACGACCACACCACGAGGTTCGCGCTGAGCAACACGTTTGCGAACGCAGTGAGCAGCAGCGAGAGCAACGTGAGCGGCGTCGCGTAAACGAACACCTTCACGCGCAGGAACTGTCGATACGACACCGGCGCCGTCTGCACGAGCCAGAACGCCTTGCCTTCCGCCGACACCGATGGATACGCGAAACGCAGACAGATCGCCGCGATCACGAAACCGGCCATGCCGAGGTTGGCGTACGCGACGAGCGTTGCGCGCGCGTCGCCGCCGAGCGGCAGCATGCGGATGTTGTACAGATAGATGAACACGAGCGCGGCCATGAGAAAGAGCTGCGACCACTGCGCGACATCGCGACCGATCGTGCGCACTTCCTTCGCCAGCAACGCGCGCAGTTGCGGATCGGCGTGCGTGAGCAAACGATCGAAGAGACGCGTCGTCGATGCCGCACCGATCGCCATCGGCGCCATGCTTTCCCGCGCGCGAACGAACGCCGTGAAGTACCAGCCGCGCGCGATGAACGCAAACAACGCGAGCAAGGTCGTCGACAGAATCCAGATGCGCGGCGCGAACAACGGCAGCGTGGCACTGGTCATCATCGCCGCGAGATCGGAGCTCGGATAGAGCGTCATCGACGGCAACTCGATCGTCATCAGCACCTGCACCGGATTGTCCGTGAACACCTCGGTGAAGAAGCGCTCCGGACGACTCATGCGAAACGCGATCACGACCACTGTCAACACGAGCACCGCGAGCGTCGCGACGATCTGATTCACGCGACGTACCGGAAACCAGCGCACGAGCAACAGAATCACGAGCGACGCCGCGGAGACGGGAATCGACATCAGCAACGCGAGATTGCCGAGGATCACCGGATAGAAGTGCCACGGCTTGTCGTACTGCTGCCCGAACGCGACGATCAGCGGAATGAGAAACACGAACACGACCGTAGCCGCCTGGAGCAGTGTCTTCACCCAGCGCGTGAGCGCGACGCGCAGTTTTGAGCGCGGCGCGGCGTGATGGATGTCGAGATCGAAGTCGGTGAAGTACGCGCCGATCGCCGCGGTGAGCGATGACGAAAACAGAATCACCGTCGCGACGAGAAACACGAGCGAGAGCAGATTGCGCAGCAGACCGAGCGCGAAGATCGGCGTCTCCGCTTCGACTTTCACCGTCGCCTGGAAGAGGCGGCGGAAGAGCGCGTAGTCGCCCCACAGAAACACGCCAACGATGGCGATGACGATCAGCGTGCGCGTGATCGTGGATGCGTTGAGGGGACGGAGCTTCGCGAGAGCGAGGCGGACGGACCACATGAACGCAGGATAGCGGCTATGTCAGCGGCTTTGCTATGTGAGCGAGGCGACCTCATCGAACCACTTCATCGTCGACTCGCCGCGCGCTTTGCGGTTGCGCGAACGCTCGATGCCGAGCGCGATCAAACGCTCGATGAGCCGCGGATACTTCAACTCCGTCGCCTCCCACAACTTTGGATACATCGAGATGTTCGTGAAGCCGGGGATGGTGTTGATCTCGTTCACGAACAGCCGATTCGTTCCGCGCTCGAGAAAGAAATCGACGCGCGAGAATCCCGACGCGCCGATCGCCTTGAACGCGGCAATCGCCAGCCTGCGCAGCTCCTCGCCGCGATCGCCGGTGAGCTTCGCCGGGATGACGAGCTGCGATTTCGTCTCGACGTATTTGTCCGCGTAGTCGTAGAACTCGCCGCCCGCCACGATCTCACCGGGCAGCGATGCTTCCGGCTTCTCGTTGCCGAGAACTGCCACTTCGATCTCGCGTGCATCGACGCCGCGCTCGACGAGCACCTTTTCGTCGAAACGAAACGCGTGCTCGATTGCGCTGGTGAGGTCGTTGTCGTTCTTCACCTTGCGCACACCGACCGACGAGCCGCTGTTCGCCGGCTTCACGAAGTACGGCAAACGCAGCGCATTCGCGACGGCACGCGTGACGCGCTCGCGCTCGTGACGCCATTCGTGCTCGAGCACCGGCACGTAGTCGACCATCGGCAGCTTCGCAGCAGCGAACGCCTGCTTCATGTGCACCTTGTCCATGCCGACCGCGGACGCCGTCACGCCGCTGCCGACGTACGGAAGGCCGAGCATTTCGAGGTAGCCCTGCAGCGAACCATCCTCGCCGCCCGTGCCATGGATCAGCGGAAACACGACGTCGATGTTCGCGGTGCGCGACCAGACTTCGAAGGAGAAATCGAGATCACCGACGGAGCTTTTCTTCTCTCCCGCGAGAATGCGCGCGCTGCGCTCCGGCGTCACGAATCGCCCGTCGCGCGCGATGCAGATCGGCGTGATCTCGATGCGATCCTTCGGCGCCGCGTTCGCGACCGAACGCGCGGAGAGAATGGACACTTCATGTTCGGCCGAGCGGCCGCCAAAAAGAAGAATCGTATTGATGAGACTCATTGCTGAAATTCGTTGCTGGTTGCTGGTTGCTGGTTCAAGGTACTTCGTCGCCAGAGCGTGACGCACTCGCGACAAGGCACAACGAACCAGTAACCAGCAACCAGCAACCTCTCTCTACTTTCCGAGCGGAATGCTTCCGATCAAGTACTTCAAATCTTCATCGCGCCAGCGGATGCCGCCGCCGAATACGAATGAAGTGTCATTGAGCGCGTTGTCGATGCCGGAGTTGATGAAGAGCTGCGGCGTGTGCGGTTTCTCGTGGCGGAAGACGTATTCGCCGAGGAGGCGGAGGTGCGGGAGATCGTCGCGTTTTTTCCCGAAATCAAAGGCTTCGCCGGTCACGCTGAGACGATCGCTGAATCGATAGTCCGCGCCGACGCCGCCGGTCGAATCGAACAGACCGACGCGCACCGAGAGATCGTCGAGCACCCATCCCGCCTGCGCAGAGAGCAGGAAATCGCGATCGTATTTCGTGGTCTCGGTGACGATCGTCGTCGACTCGCCCGTCGCCGGATTCGTGCGCGTTTCGATCTGCGTCTTCTCGCGCTTGCGGCCGCGCGGATCGTCCGCGAGCTCGATGTTGTAGAAGCGGTTGCGATCAGGATTCGGGACGAGCCGCAGTCCGATCGCCGAACGCGCACTTCCCTCCACCATCTTCACGCCATCGACCTCGGAATCGCTGAGACCCGCGTAGTAATCGGCCTTGATGCCGAGGTCCATCTGAATGCGATTCGCGCGTCCGAGCGTTTCCTGCAGCGACTTCACGCCACCTTCGACAGACGCGAGCGCGCCAGTGAGACGATCGTGCGCTTCGTCGCTGTAGAACAGCTTGCCCATCGTCCCCTCGCCGCTCTTCACCTGGCCGGTGATGGCGTTGAGGTTGTCCGCGGTCACACGCAGATCGGCAGAGAGCCCGCGCAGGTTCGTCACGACTTCGCGCACGTCGGGACGATTCTCATCGACGGTTCCGCCGATCTGATTCGCAACGCGATCGAGCGTCGCCGCGAGGCGCGGAATCTCGGTACGCAGATGCGCCGTGATCTCGCGTGTGTTCAGCAGCGTTGCATCGACGTTCTCGCGATTCGCAGCAATCAGCAGTCGCACGTCGGCAGTGATGCCACGAACGTTCTCCACGATCTCTTCGAGACGCTGCTGGCCCGTTGTTCCGCCCATCACCGCGCGCATCGAAGTCGTGATCGCCTTCACATCCGCAGCGATTGCCGCGACCTGATCGGTCACGTCATCGAATGTCGCCGGCTGCGTTCCGGGAAGCATCACGACCGTGTTGCTCGGCAGCACCGGCGCGTTCGCCGAGCCGGGATCGAGCTCGATGTACTTCTCGCCGAGGAGTCCGAGGTTGGCGACCTTCGCCTGCGCATTCGCGTGGAGAGGCACGTCATCATCGACCTGCAGCGTCACCTCGGCGCGCCCGTCCGGCAGCACCTTGATGTCGGTGACATGTCCCTTGCGAACGCCGGCGATGCGCACGGCCGACTCGTCGTCGAGTCCCGCAACGTCTTCGAACACGGCCTTCACCACCCGCGTCGTCCGCGAGCGACTGAGACTGATGTCCTCGATCCGGAGGACGAAGTAGCCGAGAACAGCCAGCGCGATCAACATCACGATGCCGACTTTTGCAGCAGAAGTCATTTCTCACTCCGCAGCGGGTCCAGCCCCGCCCGTCGCAACATCAGGAAAAGCGTAGCAAGCGGCAGTCCGACTACGTTGGTGTAGCTGCCGTGGATGGATTCGATGAACATGGCGCCGAGGCCCTGCACGGCGTACGCGCCGGCTTTGTCGAGGGGCTCGCCCGTGCGGACGTACCACTGAATCTCCTCCGCGGAGAGCGGCAACATCCGCACCTCGGACTCGGCGACGCGCGTGTCACGGTACTCGCGTTCCGCGTTCTCGAGCGTGACGCCGGTGTAGACGATGTGTGTTTTGCCCGCGATCGTGCCGAGCATGCGCGCGGCGTCATCGCCGTCGACCGGCTTCTCGAGCAGCTCTTCGCCGAGGAGGACGGTCGTGTCGGCGGCGATCACCCAGCGCGACGGATGCACGCTCGCCAGCGCCTGCGCCTTGTCGCGCGAGAGTCGCGCCACGTACTCCTCCGGCGCCTCGCCCACGGCTCGAACCTCGGGCACGTTGCTCGGAAGCACGTCGAACTCGAGACCGATCGACGAGAGCAGTTCGCGTCTGCGGGGAGACGCGGAGGCCAGGATGAATTTCACGTTGCCGATCTTATTACGAGGCTCGCGTGATGCTGAGAATCACCACGAAGCTCGCCTCGGCGACGATCTTGTAGATGATGCGGATCTCGCCGGAGCGCTGCGACCAGAGACCCTTCAACGGCTCGAACAGCGGCGCGCCCGTGATCGGATTATCGTTGATTCTCGCCAGCGCAGAGAGCAGGAGACGGCGTTCGATGCCGGTGACCGCGGCGAGACCTTCCGTTGCTGCGCGCGAGACGCGCAGTCGCGGCAGACGACGATCGAACTCAGCAGGTGTCTCTTCGTCCGCTTCGGAGATTCTCGCAAAGAGCAGCGAATCGTTGGCAATCTCGATCGTCTCGCGCAACGCGAGGTACTCGTCATACGAGACCAGCACGGCAACGGGACGGCCGCTGCGCTCGAAGACGGTCTGCTGTCCCTGCGCCTCGACCTCGCGCAACAGATCGCGCGTGTCTTCCGACAGGTCGAGGACGTCGATCTTTTTCACGAGACCGCGTCTTTGAGGTAATCGCGGAACTCGCGCCCGAGCTTCGGATGCCGCAGTGCGTAGTCGACGGTCGCTTTCAGGTAGCCGAGCTTCTCGCCTGCGTCGTAGCGCGTGCCTTCGAACACATATCCATAGAAATCACCTGCGCGGACGAGCTCGGCCAGCGCGTCGGTGAGCTGAATCTCGCCACCCGCGCCCTTCTCCGTCTTTTCGAGCAGCGGGAAAACATCCGGCGGGAGGATGTAGCGTCCGATGATCGCGTAGCGCGACGGCGGGTTCGTCTTCGGCTTCTCGACCATTTCCGTGACGCGAAACCGGCGATCGGTGACGAGCTCGCCGGCCACGATGCCGTAGCGCGACGTCTCTTCCTCCGACACTTCCATCAACGCGACGACGGGACGCCCCGTATCTTCGAACACGCGCCGCATCTGCAGCAGCGCTGGGATTTCCGCAAGGATGACGTCATCCGGCAACACGACCGCGAACGGCTCGTTTCCGACTGCATCACGCGCAGTGAGCACGGCGTGTCCGAGCCCGAGGGCTTCTTTCTGGCGCACGGCGATGAGATCGACCATGCGGCTGACGGCGTCCACTTCCGCGAGCAACTCGTCCTTGCCGCGCTCGCGCAGCGAGCGTTCGAGCTCGGACGTGCGGTCGAAGTGGTCGAAGATCGACTCCTTTCCCTTCGACGTCACAATGATGAGCTTGTCGAGCCCCGAGTCGCGCGCCTCTTCGATGCCGTACTGCAGGATCGGCTTGTCGACGAGCGGCAACATTTCCTTGGGGATGACTTTGGTGGCGGGGAAGAATCGCGTGCCGAAGCCGGCACAGGGAAAAACGCAAGTGCGCAAGGGGTTCATGCGGGGCGGAGGATATCAGGCGCGCGCGGCGCGCGTGCCTTTGTCGGTTGTCAGTTTCGGTTGTATCGGCCGTGTCGCGAGAACCCACAGACAACCGACAACCGACGCCTGACAACCGCGGCGAAGTACGCAAAAGGCGCAGCCTTTGCTAAAGCGCCGTGTGGTAAAACTATCGTTCACGGGCGGGTATGCGTAAAGTCCTCTTCTCTCTGGTAATTGTTCTGATCGCGGGAACAGCTTCGGCGCAGTGGCGGCGCGCCGGTTTGTACGGCGCGGATGTCCGCGCACTCATCGCGGATCCCGCGGCTCCCGACACTCTCTACCTCGGCACCAGCGGCGGCGAGATCTACGTCTCGCGCGATGGTGCGAAGAGCTGGACGAATCCGCGTTACGGCGTCCCGTTTCCGCAGTACATCGTCGACAACCTCGTCCTCGATCGCGAGGGCAAGCTCTGGGCGGCGTGCTGGGGACTGTGGGGCGGCGGTGTGATCGCGGTCTCAAAGGACGGCGGCCGCACGTGGGAACGCCGCGATGCCGGTCTCGAGGACTTCTCCGTCCGCGCCATCGCCATCGATCAGAACGATGCGAACGTCATCGTCGCGGGTGGACTCACCGGCGTCTACCGCAGCCTCGACGCGGGTCGCACGTGGGAAAAGATCTCGAATCAGGAACAGGTCGAATCGCTTGCAATCGATCCGCGCTCGCGCGATCGCATCTTCGTCGGCACGTGGCGCCAGGGCTGGCGCACCGATGACGGCGGCAAGGCGTGGAAGCACATCGCCGAGGGGATGGTGCTCGACACGGACATATTCTCGATCACCATCGATCCGAAGCAGCCGGACAACGTATGGGTCGCGACGTGCGGCTGGGTTTACAACTCGCTGAACGGCGGCGACAAATGGACGCGCTATCGCGACGGCTTCAACAACCGCCGCATCCATGACGTCGACATCGATCCGTGCGATGAAGACACGGTCTACGCGGGCTCGGTCGCGGGGCTCTATCGCTCCGACGACAAGGGCAAGAGCTGGTACGTGATGTCGGATGAAGGCCTGGTCATCAATTCGGTCGTCCTCCATCCGCAGCGCCCACAGCGCATCATCCTCGGCATCGAAGGCGACGGCGTCTACATCTCGCACGATCGCGGACAGACCTTCCAGCGCACCTCGGACGGTCTGCACAACCTCCGCATCACGACCATCGCACTCGATCCATTCGAAAAGGATCGCGTGTTTGCAGCAGTCGTGTTCGGCGGCGCGGCATCCGGTATCTATCGCTCCGATGACGCCGGCAAGACGTGGGCAAAAGCGAGCACGACGCCGCTGCCCGAAGTTCTGTCGCTGACAATCGCCTCGGAAGCGGATGCCGAAGTGAAGTTTCTCGCGGGAACAGAGAAGGGCGTGTTCTGGAGCGCCGACGCGAAAGAATGGACGCAGGCCGAGCCGTCAAGCTTCCCCGTTCGCTTCGACAAAGTGCTGCGCTTCAATCGCACGCGCTCGTTCGCCGCAACCGCGGAAGGCGTCTTCACGACTCGTGACGCCGGCAAGAGCTGGTACCGCCTCGGCGGCGCGAAGAACCGCGCCGTCGACATCGCCATCGGCACGCTCAATGGCAACAAAGCGCTCTACGCGCTGACCGCAGCAGGCCTGGAAGTGTTCGACGGCACGAACTGGTCAACGATCACCGATGCGCCCTCGCGCGGACGCTCGATCGCCGTACGCAACGCCGGCAGCAACGAAGTGGTCTTCGTCGCGGGCACGCAAGGCGTGAAAGCCGGCGTGATCAACGCGTCCGGTACGTGGGTACCGGCGGAAGCACCGGATGCGCAATTCGCAACCGTACACGGCGGCAGCCGCACCCTGTTCCTGACATCAAGACAACAGCGCGAGATTCTCGTCGGCGAACCGATCGACGGTCAGTGGAATCAGCTCACGCTCCCCGCGAGCAACACCGACGTCGCGTCCGTCGTCCCCGATCCGTTCATCCGCGACCGGTTCTACATCGGGACGCTCGGCGATGGCGTGTTCGTGTACGAAGGAAAAGCGGATCGGTACGTCGCGAAAGTGCGGGATACGAATACCGCGCAATTGACGGGTGGGGCGCAGTAGCCGGCGACTCGGGACCGTCTTACACTTTGCTCGATCGATCGGAGCGAGGGTGATCACTCCGCCTTTCGAGACGACCTGGAACTCCTGACCCACGTGCAAGTCCATCGCGTCACGGACAGCTTTCGGAATGACGACCTGATATTTCGATGAAACTCTGGTGCGTGCCACGCTCTGGTTCCTAAACGACCGCTTTCTTCACTCCGAGGCTTCGCGAAAGGCATTCGTACTGACGGGCTCCGGGAGAAAAAGGACCGGATGTGATCGTTATCGACTCGTCCGGCTGGATCGAGTTCTTCACCGACGGTCCTCTCGCGAGCGCATACGCTGCCCGGCTACGGAAGCTCCCCGAAGTCATCACTCCCGTCATCGTCCTCTACGAGATCTACAAGCGCCTCAAGCGAGAGCTGTCGGAAGACGACGCGATCGTCGCGGTCTCGGTGATGCAGCGTACGAAGATCGTCGACATCAGTCACGAACGGCACTCATGGCCGCCGATCTGAGTCTGGAGCACCGTCTTGCGATGGCCGACGCGCTCGTGCTTGCGACAACGCGACAGTTCGATGCGATTCTCGTCATCAGTGACCGCGACTTTGAAGGACTTCCCGGCGTCGTGTATCTGCCGAAAAAATCGAGCACTTGATCCCGTCACCGCGGGTCGAAGTACCGAACCGCCAGAATCCCGATCCCCTGTTTCCCCTGCTGCGATTTCGGATCGTCGGCGGCGACGACCATCACGTTCGGGAGCGTGTTGTCGTAGATCAGGATCGACTTCGTCGATTTGCGCGGTTTGCCGAGGGTGTCGGCGAGGCGCGATTTCTCCTCGTCGAACGCCATGCGGATCTCGGGGAGAAAGACGAACAGCTCGAAGCGCACCGAGATCAAGCGGTCTTTGCGAAAGACCAGCGTGAGTGCTTTGTCATCGCTGTAGTCGACGACGATTTCCTGCGCGTCTTTGCCGCGCTTCGGAGCCCACTTCTCGAGCGCGGACAGCGCGTCCGCGCGCGACATGCCGATCGTCAGACGAAACGCGTCGGGGCGCATCCACGACGTGCGGCTGTTTGAGGGAAACGACGTTGCCGCGAGAAGCAGGGCCAGGAAAAGATGCATCAGTGCACGTATTGGGCGTCGATCTCGACCTGGCGGCGCGACTCGACGATCGACGTCGCCAGCAGCACGCGACGACCGATCTCGTCCCATTGCTGTTCGCGGACGAGATCCGGCACCGCAAGAGAGCCGCCGAGATTCACGGCGACGCAACCGGCGTCGAGGTAGTGATCGATCATGTCGAGCGGCACGGGACCGCCGGCGAGCATCAGCACGTCGCGGATCGGACCGCGGATCGTGCGGATGTAATCGGGGCCGCCGAGGTGCTGGGCGGGATAGACCTTGACGATGTCGCAGCCGGCTTCCCATGCGCGAATGATCTCGGTCGGCGTCGACGCGCCTGCGATGCAGAGCATGTCGTTCTCGTTCGCGTACTCGATCACGTGCGGATCGGTGTGCGGCGAGACGATGATCTTCGCGCCTGCACGGCGTGCCAGCGCCGCGTCGTTCGTGCTGCGCACCGTGCCGGCGGCGATGTCGATCTGCATGCCGTAGCGTTTGTCGAGCGATGCCATCAACTCGATCGCATTCGGCGTCGTCATCGTGATCTCGAGAATGCGGATGCCGTTGAGCGCGTACGCTTCCGCAACCGCTTCCGCGGCTTCGGCAGTGTCTTCGCGGACGACACCAATGATCTGTTCAGTAAAGACGCGGCCCAGCAGGTCCTTGCGTGACATGACGGAACTTAATTTAGCATGACGCGCGTGAAGCCGGCCTCGCCCGAATACTGATCGAGCACGCCTACCGAAACGCGATCGCGACTGGCGTCGACTTCGAGGTTCACGGCGAATCCGATCGTCTTGCCCTTCACCTGCGCGATCGTGTCCTTCGACCAGCGGAACGATTGCTCCTGACGATTCACCTCGGAACCGACGCCGCCCGCATCGCCGAGGGAAACGAAGACTGCGAATGACGCGGCGTACTCGCCTTTGTCTTCGAGCAGCTCGAGGCTGTCCACCGGGATCCTGATCGTCATCGGAATGGTTCGCTTCTCACCGTCGACGACCGCGGCGTCCATCGTCACGGAGATGTGGAGCGGATTGACCGGCTCGAGAACGTGATTGGCGATGACCTGATCGGAGACTTCCCAGTCGCGGCTGACCGCGCCGGACGAAAGCGTCGCGCGAGCGTTGAGGCCTTTGCGCACTTTGACCGCAATCTGCGATTTCGGATTCAGCGCGCCGGTCGAGCGATAGCCGACGGAGTAGTACGAGTCGAGATCGTTCATGATCTCGGTGAGGACCTGATCCGCGGGTCGGCCGATCATTGCCGCGCCGCCGGTGGCCGACGCGATGCGGTTGTAGCCGTCAAGCGCGCCCACCTGCGCCGCAAATTCCGAGGCGTAGTCCGCGCGGTGCTTCGACGCAGCGCCACCAACCTGCCGGTTTCCGAACTCGGGATTGACCGCGTAGATCGCGACCCCCTTCAGTTTTGCATTGGCGGCCACCACATCGAAGAACGGCGTGACGTCATACCCGGCGATCTGGGTCAGCGTCGATGAAGTGCGTTGGTTTTTGAACCCGCGATGGTTGCTGAGCTCCGCCTGGTTTCGTGCGCTCTCGATCCTCTGAAAGACCGCGTCCGCCGGATTGAGCGGCATTCCGCCGCCGGCGAGGATGATGATCTTGCGGCCGCCCGGAACACCCGCAAACGCCGTGAGCGCGGCGTTGAGGGACGAGAGCGTCTGCTTCGTTTCGAACGCCGCGGTCGAAGCGTAGTTCCGCCCCGACGTGATGACCTCGTTGAAATCGACCGGCGGCAGGCTCCTGGTCATCCCGTTGCCGCTGCTGGTTGCGTTCCCACCGGTTTGCACCTGGTCGCCGGAACTGCCGCTGTTCGAGCCCTGCGGTGGTCCCATCGACTGGGCCGCCTGATCCGCGCCCTCGATGATCGCCTGGAGCGACTGCTCGAATCCGAGGAGCTCGGGATGCGGAAGGATCGCGTCCTTCTCAATCAGCGCCAGCGTCTTCAATACTTCTTCTTTATCCGCGGTCCACGCGAGTCGCTGCTTCACCGAGCGCGCGATCGTGGCGACGGCAATGCGATCCGAGGGACCGATCAGCATCCGCTCCAGCGTCCCTCGGGTCGCCTCGAACACCTTGCGTCGCGCGGAGAGGGCGATCGAACCGTTGTCGATGATCAGCAGAATGCGACGCGGCGCGGGCTGCACCGTCTCGACGGTTCCGCTCGTCGTACGACTGATCTCCGAGAGATTCGTCAGCTCCTGCGGTTTGCCATCGACGAGGATCTCGAAGTCGTTCTTCGTGAGGCCGGTGACGCGCTTGCCTTGTTTGTCGCTGACGACGACGTCGAGGTTCGTGACCTGCACATCGATGACTTCACTCTGCTGCGCGAACAGCGGGAACGCCAATACAGCCAATGCCACTGCGACGATGCGTTTCACGAGGCCCCCTTGGTAAACCAGACTCCCGAGTCATCCACCGGTATCAAAGAAACGTTGAGCTTCCGTGCGACGAGAAACTCGTCGACGGCGCGGCGACAGCCTTCCCAGTATCCGTAATCATCAATCACGACGAACCCGCCTGCGATGACGAGATCGTAAAGGTTTTCGAGGCAAACGCGAGTCGAGTCGTACCAGTCGCCATCGAGCCGAAGTACTGCAATTGGGCCTATTTCGTGACGTGCGGCCGGCAGGGTGTCCTGAAACCAGCCCTGGCGGATGTGCACGCGTGCCGCGTCGACGCCGAGCTTTTCGAAGAACAGCCCCTTCACGACGTCGAGCGGGCCGACGCATTGTCCGATCGGTTCGAGCGCGCCGCTCGAGCGATCGCCCGAGTACTCGATCGCCATCGTGCCGTCTTCGACCGTCGGCTCCGGCAATCCCTCGAACGAATCGAACAGCCAGATCTGCCGCTCTACGGATCCGGCCATGGTCATCACCGCGGCCGAGCCACCTTTGAAGACGCCGCATTCGACGATTGCGCCCGGCAGCGACTTCGACTCCGCCAGCTTCACGACGTCATACGCGTTGATGAGTCGCTCGAAACCGACCATCGTGTACGGCTGCACGAGCTGCACGGCACGCACCTTCTCGCGATCGCCCCCGGCCGCGCGGCGGATCGCAAACCCGCGCTGCAATGGATAAAGGAGATTCCAGTAGACCGCGCGCCAGAGCCGCCTCAATGCAGCGCCGTCACGATCTCGGTGAAGGCAGGCTCGCCGCGCAGAGAATCGAGCCGGGGATCGACGGGAAGAAACACCATCCAGGGCGAGCGGTCTTCGCGCGCCGCCTGCAGCTGTTCGATCGCGGCGCGCGCATCGCCGAGTCCCGCGTGGATGACCGCGATGTCGTACGGCGAGACGTAGCGCGTGCGCGCCGTCGCGAGCAGTTCGGTGAGCAGCTCGCGCGAACGCTGCTCGTCGCCTGCGATCGCATATGTGTGCGCGAGCATGGTCGTGAGAATGGGAATGCGATCGACTTCGAATGCACGCGCGAACACATCGATCGCTTCGGGGTAACGATGCTGTTGCCCGAGAGCCATGCCGAGCCAGCCATGCGCGGGGATGAAGTTCTCGTCGAGCTCGAGCGCCTTGCGAAAACGGCGGATCGCCGATTCGAAATCGCGCGCGAAGTAAAACGGCCAGCCCGCGTGCACCGCGATGATCAGCGACAGCGGATCGAGATCCGCGGCCTTCGAGATCTGCTCGACTGCCTCGTCGAAACGTCCGCGTGCGGAGAGCAGCATCGCGTAGCCATCGTGCGCGTTCGCGTAGTTCGGATTGAGCTCGATCGCGCGGCGATAGGCTTCTTCCGCACCTTCCCAATCCCAGTCGAACCACCAGCGCACCGCGCCGAGGGATGCCCAGGCTTCGGCGAGACCGTCATCGATTTCGATCGCGCGCATCGCCGCGGCTTTTGCCTTCGGCATCGTGTCGTGCGGCGGCAGCGGGATGTTCGTAGCCATGGTGATGAAGCAGTCGGCCATGCCCGCGTACGCCATCGCGAACGAAGGATCGGACTCGATCGCCTCGCGAAAAAACTGAACGCCGCGCCGCAGGCTCTCTTCTGTGCGCTTGTTCCAGTGATAGCGGCCCTTGAGATACAGCTGATACGCCTCGCTGTTCTCCGTCGTCTTTCTGCGGAGCTTCTTTTTCTCCGCGCCGGTGAGCTTCGGCCGCAGCTTGTCGGCGATCTCGCTCGACATCTCTTCCTGCAGCGTCAGCAGGTCGGCGAGCTGGCGGTTGTACGTCTCGCCCCACAGTTGCGCGCCATCGAGCGAGTCCACCAGCTCGACGCTGATCTGCAGCCTCTCACCGACATTCTTCACGACACCGGTGAGAACCGCGCGTACGCGCAGCTCGCGGCCGACGCCTTGCGGATCGACGTCGCGGCCTTTGTAGCGGAACACCGTGCTGCGCGCCATGACCTTCAGCTTCGGCAACTGCGAGAGCTTGTTGATGATGCCTTCGGTGATGCCGTCGCTGAGGTACTCGGTGTTCGGATCGTTCGAATGATTGACGAGTGGCAGCACCGCGATCGAGTCGATCGCTTTCGACGTGCGCCGTTTCGTGATCGTGCGGATCAGACTGTCGCTCACCATCGTCGCGCTGCTGCCGATGGAGCGCAGCGTGAGCGCGAGATCGCGCGCGGATTGAAAACGGGTCGACGGACTCTTCTCGACGCAGCCTTCGATGATGCGCTGAAACTCGGACGGCACGACCGCCCCGAGCATGTCGCGCGGGAGATCGTCTTTGAGGATTGCCGCGATCGTCGCCGCGCCCGACTCGCGATGGAACGGCTTCTTCAGCGTCACCATCTCGAAGAGGATGCAGCCGAGGGAGAAGAGATCGGCGCTCGGATCGACGGCTTCGCCACGGAGCTGCTCGGGCGACATATAGCCGAGCGTGCCGATCACCGTGCCGGGCTGCGTCTGGAACCACTTCGTCGTCGGGATGTTGCCTTCGTCGCGATCGGAAAGAACGGGATCCGTTTGCGCGAGACCGAAGTCGAGAATCTTCACGCGCCCCGTTTCGGTGAGGAAGATGTTCTCCGGCTTGAGATCGCGATGCACGATCGATTTCGCATGGGCCGCCGCGAGTCCTTCCGCGACTTCCGCGCCGATCTCCACGGCGCGTCGCCAGTTCATCGGCGCCTGCAGCGCATCGCGCAGAGTCTTGCCTTCGAGCAGCTCGGTGACGAGATAGAACGTCGAGTCCTCGCGTCCGACGTCATACACGGCGACGATGTTCGGATGCGAAAGCGCCGCGATTGCTCGCGCTTCGCGCTCGAGTCGGCCCGTGGCCTCCGCGTCCTGCAATGCGTCCTTCGCGAGAACCTTGATGGCGATGTCGCGCCCGAGGCGCGGATCGCGTCCGCGGTAGACCTGTCCCATTCCTCCTTCGCCGAGGAGAGAGAGGACTTCGTAAGGACCGACTTTGGACCCGGCCGCGAACATGCAACCTCATTCTAGTGGCTGACTGGCGAGCAGCCATCGGACCCGAGTAACATTTCGCCATGGTCCTGATCAACAAAGCGATCAACGAGGTCACGGTCAAGCTCGTGTACTACGGGCCCGGGTTGTGCGGGAAAACGACGAATCTCGAGAAGATCTACGCCAATCCGAAGCTCGACAACAAAGGCAAGATGATCTCGATGTCGACGGAGACGGACCGCACGCTCTTCTTCGACTTCATGCCGATGGAGCTCGGCACGATCGCGGGCCAGAAGGTGCGCGTGCAGCTCTACACCGTGCCTGGTCAGGTCTTCTACGACGCGACGCGCAAGCTCGTGTTGCGCGGTGCGGATGGCGTGGTGTTCGTCGCCGATTCGCAGAGCGAGATGCGCGAGTCGAACCTCGACAGTCTCAACAATCTCAGGACCAATCTGCGTTTGAATCGCATCGATCCGACGAAGGTCGCGGTCGTCTATCAATTGAATAAACGCGATCTCCCGAACGTCGCATCCGTCGAAGAGATGACCGCCTACCTCGGCGCAACACCGGACTCCGTCGTCGAAGCCTCGGCGAAAGCAGGCGCCGGCGTGACCGCGACGTTGCGCGCCGCGGTCGCGAAGATTCTCGACAATCTGAAGAACAACGTCGACACGACGCTGTACGAAGAGCCCGCGCTCACCGCGCCGGACATGACACAGAAGTCAGGCGTCGCGCAGCATTCGGCAGGAACGCCGAAGTTGTCGATGCATTCGCCGGTCGCCACGACGCCTGCTCCAGCACCTGCGCCGGTGGTGGAAGTCGAGGCGGTCGTCGATGAAGATCCGTTCGATACCGGCGGGGTGGCGGTGCAGGTCGAGGAGGACGAAGATCCGTTCGACGCGACGGCACATCACGTCGACTTCGAGGATCCGTTCGCGAGTCCCGCGGAAGTCGCTGCCGCACCGCCGCCAACGGATCTCGAAGAGTTGCTCGCGAATGCGAGCGCTCTCGTTTCATCGCTCGAGGTTGCACTCGAACGCGCGAGAGAGAACGAACGAAAACTGCGCGCACGGCTCTAGCTCGCCGCGCGTTGTCAGTTGTTGGTTCTCGGTTGTCTGCGACCTGGCCTGGCTTCGCAGTGACTCTTCAGACAACCGACAACCGAGAACTGACAACGCCGCGCCGAAGGCGTGCCCATGTCTGCCGGGATAGACTCCGCGCCGTGACCTGGTACCAGGAATGGTTCGGCGAGGAGTATCTCGAGCTTTACGCCCACCGCGACGAAGAGGAAGCGAAGCAGCAGGTGGCGTTCTTTCAACGCGAGTGCGGCGCGTTCGACGGTCCGGTGCTCGATCTCGCCTGCGGCACGGGTCGCCACATCCAGGAACTCCAGCTCCTCGGATACCGCGCCCTCGGCTGCGATCTTTCGTACACGCTCCTCCGCACCGGCATCCGCGAGTACGGTCCGATGGCGGTCGCGCGCGCGGACATGCGCCAGCTGCCCTACCCCGATGCCGTGTTCGAAGGCCTCGTCAACTTCTTCACGAGCTTCGGCTACTTCGCGGAAGAGGACGAGAACGCGCAGGTCGTGCGCGAGATGTCGCGCGTGCTCGCGCCGAATGCGCAGTTCCTCTTTGACTATCTGAATGTGGATCGCGAGCTCGAGAACCTCGTGCAGCGCGAGACGCGCGATACCCCGCGCGGTCCGGTACGCATCGAGCGATGGTTCGACAGATCTGACCGTTCCTTCAACAAACGAATGACAATCGGTGAAAAGCGTTACCTCGAGCGGGTCCGCGGCTACGATCTCGACGAAATTTCGGCCATGTTCGCGGCATGCAATCTCTCGATCCGCAGTGCCTTCGGGGATTTCGACGGATCCCCCTTCACCCGCACCTCACCGCGCCTGATTCTGGTGGGGAGCCGCAACGCATGAAGGCGCCGCTTTCGCAGTATCCGGGGATGAACCCGTTCGTGCTGGACTGGCTCGGCGGCGATGAGCGGTTTCTGCCGCGCGCGGTGGAAAAGCGGCAGCTGCAGCTGCCGCACTCCAAAGAGCTTGCGGACGCGCTCGACGCTTCGAATCAGCGCTGGGGCATCAACGCCACCGACGCGATCAATCGCTGGGCCACTGGCGAAACACACACGATCATCGCGGGACAACAAGTCGGCTTCGCCGGCGGCCCTCTCTACACGATCGCGAAGATCGCCAGCATGATCCGTATGAAGCGTGAGCTGGAGAAGCAGGGCACGCCCGCGACCGCGCTCTTCTGGCTCGCGACCGAAGATCACGACTTCGATGAAGTGGCGACGCTGAACATCCCGACGCGACTCGTGAGAACGGAGAACGCGCAGCGCGATCTCGTCTGTATTCGCGCGACCCGGGCCGCGGATTCCCGCGCGGTCGTCGGGTCGCTTCCGATCCCCGAGTCGCTCATCACGCAGCTCCTCTCTCTCTTCGACATCCCTCGCCCCAACTGGCTTCGCGAAGGCATCACGTTCCGCGATTCCTTCGCCGAGCTGATCGCGTCCGTCTTCGGCAACGAAGTCATCCTCGTCGACGCGCTCCTCCCCGAGCTTCGCCGCGCCGGCGCGCCGCTCTTCGACGCGATCGAAGCGAATCACGACGCGATCCACAACGCCCTCACGCAACGCGGTCGCGAGCTCGAAGCAGCCGGCTACAAACAACAAGTCGTCCCGAACGAGAACGGCGAATACACGCTGCTCTACGAGCTCGACGATCTCGGTCACCGACAACCGACAACCGACAACCGACAACCAACCCGCACATCGACGTCCGCGCTCACACGTCCGCTCCTGCAGGATTCCGTGCTGCGTCCCGATGTCTTCATCGGCGGTCCCGCCGAGGTCGCGTACTACGCGCAAATCGCCCCGCTACACGCGCTCCTCGGCATCGAGTTGCCGCGCATCGCATTGCGCGGTCACGTACTCGTCGCGCCGAAACGCGTCGCACGCGCATTCGATCGTTTCAACATCGAGCCAGCGGATGTCTTCGCGGCCGCGGACGAGATCCTCGCGGAACGCGAGCCGGCAGGCGTCGTGCGCGTTCGCAAGATCCTCGACGAAGGCAAACGCGAATTGATGCAACGCATCGCGCAGGTCGGCGAGCTTGCACTCCCCGCCGATCACTCACTGGCCAGCTCGATCAACCGCTCGATCGGTCACCTCGAGTTTCATTTCAACAAACTCGGCGAGCGCGCAATCAAAGGTCTCGTGCGCAAAGACCGCGAACGCTACGCCGCGATCCGCGAGCTCGTGTCGACGCTCTATCCCGACCGTCACGTCGAGGACCGCATCGTCGGCTGGTTCGCGTACTGGCACGTCTACGGAAACCAGCTCGCCGAGCGCGTCATCGAAGAAGTGGAGCCCGACAGCGCGTTTTTCAAGATCGCGGTGTTGGAAGGAACAGCATGAGCGAAACCGTCGATCTGATTTTCTTTGGCGCACATCCCGATGACGTCGAGCTTTCCGCGGGCGGCACGGTTGCGAAGTGTGTGAAGGACGGCCTCCGCGTCGGCATCGTCGATCTCACCCGCGGCGAGATGGGCACGCGCGGCACTCCGCAGACCCGCAAGCGCGAAGCCCAGGCCGCCGCAAAAGCCCTCGGCGCCACATTCCGCCAGCAGCTCGATTTCCAGGACGGCAACCTGCAAACCGGACGCGAACAGGAGCTCGAGATCATCGAAGTGTTGCGCGTGCGGCGTCCGAAGCTCGTGATCGCGCCGTGGCCCGATGACCGCCATCCCGATCACACGCGCACGGGACACATCGTGACCGAGGCTTCGTTCTATGCGGGCTTGAAGTCGCTGCAGACCGGCGCGCCTGCACATCGCCCGCAGACGGTGCTGTACTACATGCAGAACTACATGGTCCCGCCATCGTTCGTCGTCGATGTCACCGCGAACTGGAAAGCGAAAATGCGCGCCGTGGCCGCATTCAAATCGCAGTTCCACGATCCGAAGTCGAAAGAGCCGCAGACCTTCATCAGCGACCCGAAGTTCCTCGGCATGATCGACGCCCGCGGCCGCCACTTCGGTGCGCTCATCGGCGTGACGTACGGCGAGGCGTTTGTGACCAAACAGCCGCCGAGGGTGGATGACCTGGTTTCGGCTTATTCGGGGAGAGAAGTTTGAAATGAGTCGCAGAGTCTCAGAGTCTCAGAGAGTATTCGTCAGGCGCTGCGTGTGCCGGAAAGCTCTCTGAGACTCTGCGACTCTGAGACTGTGAGACTCCGAGGGAACCCATGCGCATCGGAATCACCTGCTACCCCACTTTCGGCGGCTCCGGCGTCGTGGCCACGGAGCTCGGTCTCGCGCTCGCGAAGCGCGGCGATGACGTGCACTTCATCAGCTATGCGATGCCGTCGCGGCTGAACATCCTTCACGAGAACGTGCACTTCCACGAGGTCAACGTCACGCCGTATCCGCTGTTCGATCCGTATCCGCCGTACACGCTGGCGCTGGCGACGAAGATGGCCGAGGTTGCGGCGTACGAGAAGCTCGACGTGCTGCACGTGCACTACGCGATTCCGCACGCGATCAGCGCGTATCTCGCGAAGCAGATCATGCAGGGGCGGATTCAGGTCGTGACGACGCTGCACGGCACTGACATCACGCTCGTCGGCCGCGATGAAAGCTACCTGCCGATCACGAAGTTCGGCATCGAAGTCTCGGATGGCGTCACCGCCGTTTCGCAGTGGTTGAAAGACGAGACCGCGACGAATTTCAACACGCGCAAAGAGATCGAAGTCATCCCGAACTTCGTCGATCCCGCGCGCTTCCATCGCACGCCGAGTGCGTTTTGCAACGCGATCGGATCGCGCGGCGAGAAGATCATTTGCCACGTCTCGAACTTCCGTCCCGTGAAGCGCGTGATGGACGTCGTGGAGACGTTCGAGAAAATCATCGCGTCGGGTGTGAACGGGCGACTGATCATGATCGGCGACGGTCCGGAGCGCTCTCGCGCCGAGGCGTACACGCGCCAGCATCACCTCCGCGATCGCGTCACGTTCCTCGGCAACCTCCCCAACCTCGAAGAGATCCTCGGCGGCTGCGATCTGTTTCTGTTGCCCTCCGAAACAGAGTCGTTCGGTATGGCGGCGCTCGAAGCGATGACGTCCGAAGTTCCCGTCATCGCGACGAATGCGGGCGGCTTGCCCGAAGTCGTCATCGATGGCGAGACCGGCTATCTCCTGCCGATGGGCGATACCGATGCGATGGCCGAGCGCGGGATCGAGATCCTGCGCGACGACGAGCTGCGCACACGCATGGGCAAACGCGCGCGGCAGGTGGCGGTGGAGCGGTTCGACGAGCAGAAGATCATTCCGATTTACCGCGAGATGTATGAGCGGGTGATCTCGAAGTGATTTCTGGCCAACCTGTCATCCCGAGCGGAGCGAGGGACCTGG
>DASYLL010000459.1:0-4804 GCA_036009605.1 Thermoanaerobaculia bacterium
AGAGTCTTAGAGGCGCGTGGCCGGAGACCCTCTAAGACTCTAAGCCTCTACGACTCTAAACCTCTCTCCAAAAAAGGCCATGACCTCCCCTCCCCAACAGAAGTTCTCCCTCAGCGCGCGCGAGATCGCGCTGATCTTCGCGTTCTGGACGTTTCTCGCGACGCTTTCCGCGGTGAATCGTCTTCTCGATCCGCGCGGGCTCGGCTTTCGTCCGATGTCCCCGGCGGGGCCGATCACGCTCGCGTACATCGAAGCATGGACATGGGCTGCCTTCACGCCGTTCATTCTCTGGCTCAGCAGTTGGTCGTCTGCACGAGCTCGCTCGTTCTGGCTGCGCGTACCGCTGCTTTTACTGATCGGGATCGGCGTGGCGATCCTCATGTACATGCTGATCGACGTGGCGCGGTTCATCGTTATCGATCAGCCGGTACGGCGTGGCCGCGCCAGCGCGTTCGCGCCGTTGAGCGGGATCGGGCGCTTTCGATTTCTCAATCAGCTGGTCGTCTATCTGGCCGTGCTCGCCGCGGGGTTTGCGCGCGAGTACTTCCTGCGCGATCAGCAGAGACAGCGGCAGGCGGCGCAGCTCCAGGCGCAGTTGGCCGAGGCGCGGTTGGATGCGTTGCGGATGCAGATCAATCCGCACTTTCTGTTCAACACGCTGCACGCGGTCTCGGCGCTCGTCGAGCGCGATCCGAGCGGCGTGCGACGCATGATCGCCCGGCTCAGCGAGCTGTTGCGTTACACGATCGAGAGCCACGCGACCGACGAGGTTCCGTTGCGCGAGGAGCTCGCGTTTCTGCGTCGCTACATCGAGATCATGGAGATCCGCTTTCAGGGACGATTGCACGTCGGGACCTCGATTGCCGAGGACACGCAGGAAGCACTCGTGCCGAATCTCATCCTGCAGCCGATCGTCGAGAACGCGCTCGAGCACGGTGTGAATCGCGCGTCCGGCGAAGGGCGCATCTCGATCAACGCGCGTCGCGATGGCGATCGTCTCGTGCTCACCGTGCGCGACAACGGTCCCGGCCTCGACGCGTCGAACGAGAGCGGTGTCGGACTCGCGAACACGCGCGCGCGTCTCGAACAGTTGTACGGCGCCCGCGCCTCGCTGACACTCGCAGCCGCGGAAGGCGGCGGTGTCGTTGCAGAGATCACGTTGCCGTATCACGAACATGCCTGATCGAACGTTGCGCGTGGTGATCGTCGACGATGAGCTGCTGGCCCGCCAGCGCATTGAAGACCTGCTCGCGAAAGAGCCGCGTGTCGAGATTGCCGGCATCGCGCGCGACGGCAACGAAGCCGTCGACGTCATCCGCGAGCTGAAGCCCGACCTCGTCTTTCTCGACGTGCAGATGCCGGGACGCACTGGCGTTGAAGTCGTCGAAACGATCGGTCCCGATGCGATGCCCGCGACGATCTTCACGACCGCCTACGAACGATTCGCGCTCAAGGCATTCGACGTTGCCGCCGTCGACTATCTCGTCAAACCCTTCGACGACGAACGCTTCGTCCAGGCCCTGGGCCGCGCGCGAAAAGCGATCGAAGCCCAGCCCGCGCCGAAGTCGGAGTTCCTCGAGCGCATCTCCGTCGAATCGCGCGGTCAGATTCGTGTCGTGCCGGTCGCGGTGATCGACTACATCACCGCGAGTGGCCCGTACGCCGAGCTGCACGTCAGCGGCCGCACGTTCGCGATTCGCGAAAAGATGCAGACGCTCGAAGAGAAGCTCGATCCCGCGATCTTCTTTCGCATCCACCGTTCGGCGATCGTGCGACTCGATCGCATCGAAACGCTGCTGCACGCCGCCGGCGGCGATTACGCCGTGCGTCTCACGGACGGCACGGAGCTGAGCGTGAGCCGCTCGCGCCGCGAGGAGCTGGAAGCGCGTGTGGGCGTCACGTAGCAACGCACGCCCACACGTTTCCCATCACAACAGCGCAGCAAACCTCTCCGCGGCGAGCTTGAAGCCCTTCTCCTTCGGATGAAGCTCGTTCGCCCACAGCGACTTGGTCGCCGGCAGCACATCGCGCAGGTTGACGTACTTCACGTGCTGGAACTGGCCGGCCACGTTTTTGAGCATGTCGTTGAAGCGGTTCATCAGCTTCTTCATCACCTCCGTGTTCGCGGCGAGGTTGTCGAAGCCTTTCTCGATGAAGCCGGGACGGAGCCATGGTCCCGGGAGCGGACCCCAGCCGCCGAGGACGCCATCGCCGTCGGGAACGACATGGCCGTAGCCGTGGATAAGGATCGGCACCTTTGTGCCGAGCATGCGATCGCAGATCGTCGTGACTCTGGCGATGATGTGGAGGTAGGCGTCGGCGACGCGCTCGTCGATCACGCCCGTGACGATGCTCTCGTTGATTCCCTGGCGCGGCGAGCCGGCATGATTGAGCAGGAAGCCGAACTCCTTGCCGGCCATGTCGTTGCCGCCCGCGGAAAGAAGAATCGCCTTCGGCGTCTCGCCGCGGCCGATCACCTTCTCGAGCGCCGCCGCGAATTTGTCGAGCTGTCCGCGGCCGAAGGCCATCATCTCCGCGCGATCGCCGGCGCGCGCGACCGACTCGACGTCGTAGCCGAACTGCTGCAGCCAGTCGAGGATGTCGGAGCCGGGATAGTCGAACCACGAATCGCCTTCTGCGACGAGCCATCCTTTGGTTGCGGAGCGCGCTGCCACGGCGAGCGCCATGTGCGGCGTCTGCGGAGGCGCCGCTTCCAGCGCGGCCGTCAACGCCGCCGCCGGCACATCCGCCAGCGCTTTGCGCCGCGCCTTCAGTGCACTCTCCCTCCGCTTCATCACCTCATCCACTTCCGCGCTGGCCGCCTGCAGCAGCTTTTTGGTCGTTGTGTTCGTCGCCATTCCGGTGAACCTCCGGCTATGAGAGGGACGGCGCGCACTATCATCCCGTCGTGACCGAAAAGAAAAAACCGAAGCTCGACGAAGTCTGGCGCGACGCGCGGGACCTCATCATCGCCCGCAAAGGCCGTCTCGCCCTCGGTTTGCTGCTGATGCTGATCAGCCGCCTCGCCGGTCTCGTGCTGCCCGCATCCTCGAAGTTCGTCATCGACGAAGTCATCGGCAAGGGTCGTTATGAACTGCTCATGTGGATTGCGCTGGCCGCGGGCACGGCGACCTTCATCCAGGCCGTGACGGGATTCACACTCGGCCAGGTCCTCGGCGTCGCGGCGCAACGCTCGATCACGGAGATGCGCAAGAAGATCGAGCAACACGTGCTGCGTCTGCCGGTTGCATACTTCGACTCGACGAAATCGGGCGTGCTGATCTCGCGGATCATGAGCGACGCGGAAGGCATCCGGAACATCATCGGCAACGGCCTCGTGCAGCTCGTCGGCAGCGTCGTGACGGCGGTGCTCGCGCTCGGCGTGTTGTTCTATCTGAACTGGAAGCTGACGCTGATCACGCTCGTCACGCTGGCGGTGTTCGGTGTCGCGCTGGCGTTGACGTTCAAGAAGGTGCGTCCGCTGTTCCGCGCGCGTGGCGAGATCAACGCGCAAGTCACGGGCCGGCTCGCGGAATCGCTCGGAGGCATCCGCGTCGTCAAGGCCTACACGACCGAGAAACGCGAGGACATCGTCTTCGCGAAAGGCGTACACAACCTCTTCCGCAACGTCGCCAAAACGATTACCGCGGTCTCCGGAATCACGGCGCTCGGGACGACGGTGATCGGCGTCGTCGGCGTACTGATCATGGTCGGCGGCACCCGCGCCATCCAGAGCGGCACGATGACCCTCGGCGATCTCTTCATGTATCTGATGTTCACCGGCTTGCTCGCCGCGCCGGTGCTGGGCATTGCGTCGATCGGAACGCAGATCACCGAGGCGTTTGCGGGACTCGATCGGATCCGCGAGATCATGAAGCAGCGGACGGAAGACGAAGAGGACGCGTCGCGCGAGCCGATCGATGTCGTGCGCGGCGAGGTCGCATTCGACAATGTCACGTTCGAATACAACCCCGATGTGCCGGTGCTGAAGAACGTTTCGTTCGTCGCGCCGGCGCATACGACGACAGCGCTCGTCGGCTCGAGCGGTTCCGGCAAGAGCACGATGATCAGCCTCGTGATGACGTTCAATCGTCCGAAAATTGGTCGCGTGCTGATCGACGGTCGCGATCTCACGCACATCCGTCTGCGCGATTTCCGTTCGCGCCTCGGCATCGTCCTGCAGGACAACTTCCTCTTCGACGGCACCATCGCGGAGAACATCCGCTACGGCAAGCCCGATGCGACGATGGACGAGATGCGCGACGCCGCACGCATCGCGCACGTCGACGAGTTCGTCTCGCCGCTCGAGAAGCAGTACGACACCGTGATCGGCGAGCGCGGGATCAAACTCTCCGGCGGACAGCGGCAGCGCATTGCCATCGCGCGTGCGATCCTCGCCGATCCCGCGATTCTCATTCTCGATGAGGCGACGTCGAGCCTCGACAGCGAGAGCGAGGAGAAGATTCAGGACGGACTGCGCGCGCTGAGACATGGGCGCACGACGTTCGTGATCGCGCATCGTCTCTCCACGATTCGCGGCGCCGATCAGATTCTCGTGCTCGAAGAAGGCGAGATCGTGGAGCGCGGCACGCATCAGGAACTGCTCGCGAAGAATGGTCGGTACCGTCAGCTGTACGACAAGCAGTACCACTTCGAGACCGATCAGTTCGTGAATCCGGGAGAGGATTTTCTGCCGGTGGGTGGCAACAACGCGCTGTAGTTTGGAGTGCGGCAGCCGCAGCTGCCGCTTTCGTATGTTTGCTATCCGCGCTGTGGCATACAAAGGCGGCAGCTGCGGCTGCCG
>DASYLL010000460.1:0-4284 GCA_036009605.1 Thermoanaerobaculia bacterium
GCTCCAGACCTCTCGCGGCTATAATCCGCCGCCTTATGGAGATGGTTCGGATCAGGGAGTTACCTCAGCACATCGGCGAGCGCGTCAAGATCAACGGCTGGCTCTACAACAAACGCACCTCGGGCAAGTTGCAGTTTCCGATCATTCGCGACGGCAGCGGCTTCGTGCAGTGCGTCGTCTCGAAGAAGGAAGTGCCCGAAGAGTCGTGGAATGACGCCGATCGCGCGACCCAGGAGTCGACGCTCAGCGTCATCGGAACGGTCGTCGCCGAGCCGCGCGCGCCGGGCGGCGTCGAACTGCACGTGCAGGAGGTCCACCTCATCGGGCTCGCCGAGCCGTATCCCATCTCGCCGAAAGAGCACGGCACCGACTTTCTGATGAATCACCGCCATCTCTGGCTGCGGTCGATGAAGCAGCACTACGTACTGCTGATTCGCAACGAAGTCGAGAAGGCCATCCGCGACTTTTTCTACGATCGCAAATTCGTGCTCATCGATTCGCCGATCCTCACGGCCAATGCGGCCGAAGGGACCTCGACGCTTTTCGAGACCGACTACTTCGGGGAGAAGGCGTACCTCTCGCAGTCCGGACAGCTCTATCTCGAGCCGGCGGCCGCGGCGTTCGGTCAGGTCTACTGCTTCGGTCCGACGTTCCGCGCGGAGAAATCAAAAACGCGTCGACACCTCACCGAGTTCTGGATGGTCGAGCCCGAGGTGGCGTTCCTCGAATTCGATGGTCTGCAGAAACTCGCGGAAGAGTTTGTCGAGTACATCGTCCAGCGCGTGCTGGAAAACTGCCCGGAAGCGTTGAAACAGCTCGAGCGCGACGTCACGAAGCTCGAAAACGTGAAGCGCCCATTCCCGCGCATCACCTATCGCGATGCGATCGAGCTGCTCAAGTCCAAAGGCCACGAAGCGAACTTCGGTGATGACATCGGCGGCGACGAAGAGACCGTCATCGCGAACTCGTTCGATCGCCCGGTGCTCATCACGCACTATCCCTCCGCCATCAAAGCGTTCTACATGAAGCCCGATCCGAACGATCCGACCGTTGCACTGGCGATGGACATGATCGCGCCGGAAGGCTACGGCGAGATCATCGGCGGCTCGCAGCGGATCGACGATCACGACCTGCTCGTCCAGCGCATCGAAGAGCACAAACTGCCGCTCGCCGCGTTCCAGTGGTACCTCGACGTGCGCAAATACGGGACGTTCCCGCACTCGGGTTTCGGTATGGGCATCGAGCGCGTCGTAGCGTGGATCAGCGGCGTGCCGCATCTCCGCGAGACGATTCCGTATCCGCGCATGATCAATCGCATCTATCCGTAGGCCGTTGTCGGTTCTCCGTTGTCAGTTCTCTGAACGTATCGCATGAACGAAATCGCACTGGACAACCGACAACCGATCACCGACAACGCGCCGCAAGCGCTGCGCGTCATCCCCCTCGGCGGCCTCGGCGAGATCGGGATGAACCTCATGGTCTACGAGTGTGGCGATGAAGCCATCCTCGTCGACTGCGGCATGATGTTCCCCGATGCCGCCACGCTCGGCGTCGACGTCATCGTCCCGGACATGACGTACATCTTCGACAATCCGTCGAAGTTCAAAGCGCTCTTTCTCACGCATGGCCACGAAGATCACATCGGGGCCGTGCCGTTTCTCATCGAGCGCGTGCAGATGCCCGTCTACGGCATGCCGCTCGCGCTCGAATTCGTCTCCGACAAGTTCGAAGAGTTCGGCATCGAAGAGTTCGAGCTGCGTCCGATCCAGCCACGCGAAGTCGTGGAGATCGGCTCGTTTCGCGTTGAAGCGCTTCGCGTCACACACTCCATCGTCGACGCCCTCGGCTACGCGATCCGCACGCCGGCCGGCACCGTGATTCACACCGGCGACTTCAAGATCGATCACACGCCGATCGACACGAAGCCGACCGATCTCGCGCGTTTCGCGCAATACGGCGAGGAAGGGGTGACGCTGCTCGTCAGCGATTCCACGAACGCGCTCATCCCCGGCCACGGCCCCTCGGAGAAAACGGTCGGCAACGCACTCGACCGTGTGTTCGCGAACGTGAAGGGCCGCATCATCGTGACGACGTTCGCGTCGCACATCCATCGCGTGCAGCAGGTCATCGACGTCGCGCGCAAGCATCGACGGAAGGTCCTGCTCGTCGGACGCTCACTCGTCGACAACGTCGAATCCGCGGAACGCCTCGGCTACCTGAAGTTTCCGCGCGAAGCACGCGCGAGCTCGTTCGATCTGCCCGCGCGCGATCTCGTCGTGATGACGACGGGCACGCAGGGCGAGCCGTCATCCGCGCTCTCGCGCATCGCCATCGGCGAGCACAAACAGGTCTCGATCGAGAAGGGCGACGTCGTCATCCTCTCCGCGCGCACCATTCCCGGCAACGAGCGCGCGGTCTCGCACATCATCGATCTTCTGTATCGCCGCGGTGCGGAAGTCGTCCATCACGAACAGCCGGACGTCCACGTCTCCGGCCACGCCTGCCAGGAAGAACTGAAGCTGATGATCAACATCACGCGGCCGAAGTTCTTCATCCCGATGCACGGCACGCTGCGTCACCTCATCCATCACGCGCGCCTCGCCGAACAGACCGGCGTCCCGCACGGCATCGTGATCACGAACGGTCAGGTCGCGGAGATCGCCAACGGCGCGATCGCCGTCCTCGAACAACGCGTCCCGCAAGGGAAGGTGTTCATCGATTCCGAGGCGGAGGAAGTGCCGGATGTGGTCGTGCGCGATCGACAACACCTGGCGGAAGACGGCTTCGTCATCGTCGTCGTCGCCATCGACAGCAACGGAAAATTGATCCGCGATCCCGAGATCATCACGCGCGGCCTCGTGCACGTCGACGCCAGCCAGGAAGTCCTCGCCGACGTACGGCGCACCCTTGTTGGCATGTTTGACGAAGGTACGCCCGATGAGCTTCGCGACTCCGACATCCTGCAGGAACGGATGCGCGCGCTGCTGAAACGATACTTCCGGAAATCGATGGGCAGACGCCCGATGATTTTGCCGGTGATCTGGGAAATGTGAGGAACAGGCGGAATTGAAAATTGAAAATTGAAAATTGAACGATCGGACTGGTTCCCGCGTGGGCGATTTTTCAATTTTCAATTCTCAATTTTCAATTCGCTTCACCGCGAATGACAATCCTCGAAGCCATCGTGTTAGGTCTGGTCCAGGGCCTGACCGAATTCATCCCCATCTCCTCGACCGGCCACCTTAAGATCGTTCCCGAGCTCCTCGGCTGGGGCGATCCGGGCGCGGCGATCTCGGCGGTCATTCAGTTCGGGACGATCCTCGCGGTCATCATCTATTTCTTCCGCGACATCCTTCGATTGACGCTCGGCTTCTTTCGCGGGCTCATCGCGCGCAAGCCGTTCGAGGATCCCGATTCGCGCGAGGCGTGGTACGTGATCTTCGCAACGATTCCGATCGTCGTCATCGGCGTGCTGCTGAAAGACCTGATCTCGGGCGTGTTTCGCAGCACGTGGATCGTGACCTTTCAGCTGATCTTCATCGCGGTGCTGATGCAGGTCGCGGAGGCGTATGCGCGCCGCAGAGGCTTTCGTCCGCGTGAGGATTTCAATGCGAAGGACGCGTGGATCATCGGCGCGGGACAGTGCATCGCATTGATTCCCGGCTCATCGCGCAGCGGCTCGACGATCATGACCGCGCTCTTCCGCCGCATTCCGCACGACTATGCCGCGCGGTTTTCGTTCGTGATGAGCATCCCTGCGATCACGGCCGCGGGTCTGTTCGAGCTGATCGCTGAACGTGATCATCTGGCGACGGTCGGTGTCACGCCGATGCTCGTGGCGATCTTCGTCGCGTTCGTCTCCGGCTGGCTCTCGATCCACTTTCTGCTGCGCTACCTGCGCACGCACACCACGCACATCTTCATCTACTACCGATACGTCCTCGGCGCGGTCATGGCCGTATTGTTGGTGATGGGGTATGTGAAATGACTCGCTGGCTCGCCATCGCGCTTCTGCTGTCATCATGTTCGGGGATGTCGCAAACCTCGTCTCGCTATCTCGCCCTCGGTGATTCGTACACGATCGGCGAAAGCGTTCCCGCCCAGGAGCGCTTCCCTGTGCAGCTCGCGCGTGAGCTTGGTCTCGGCGATCCGGAAATCATCGCGAAGACCGGTTGGACGACGGACGAGCTGAACGCCGCGATCGATGCAGCGAATCCGCGCGGACCGTACGATCTCGTGACGTTGCTGATCGGAGTGAACAATCAATACCGCGGCCGCGACGCC
>DASYLL010000461.1:0-3860 GCA_036009605.1 Thermoanaerobaculia bacterium
CCGGCCTTCTGTTCTTTGAGCGAGCGCATGAGCGCTTCGACGCCGGCTTTGCTCGTGCGCTCGGTGACGCCGATGAGCAACAGATCGCGGCGCGGCACGAGGATGTCGCCGCCTTCGATCGTCGGCGATTTGCGCGTCATCGGGCGCTCCGGCTCATTGGCCATGAAGTCGACCCAGAAGATGTCGTCGCGCTTGAAGTGCGGATGGTTTTCAAAAACGTACTTCGAGAGTAGCGACTCGCGGCGCCGTGCCTGCGTGGCCATCGATGCGATCACGACGCGATCGCCGATCACGATCTGCGGATCGCGCATGAAGAAGAGATTCGGAATCGGATAGAGATCGAATTGCGGCAGCTCGCCCGACTGCGTCTCGCGCGCGATGCCTGAGATCAACACCTCCGCGAGTGCCGCTGGCTTCTCCTCGAGCAACGTCGAGACGAGCTTGCGTCCGAGACGGTTGCGCTTGCCGAGATCGCGGACGATGCGCTCTTTCACGTCGCCGTCTTCGAGCACTTCCTCGAGCAGGTCCTGCAGATCATAGACGTCGTCCGCAATGAAGCGAATCAGCTGCTGAAAGCGGCGATGCTCCTCGCGCGCGACCTGTCCGTAGAGGATGTCGTCGAAGAGGAGCTGCGCCATCATCGGCGGGACCATGAGATCGATCTCGCGGCCGGGAAGGTGGACCAGGACGGACTTCAGGCGACCGATTTCACTCGTAACATTGAGGCGCATGCGAGCGGGATTCTATCCAACATCAGTTGGCGGTAAGATCTCAGCCATTCCATGCGCACGACATTCGCCGTGCTCGCTGCCCTGATCTTCGGGCTTCTCGTCGCTCCCGCGGTGCACGCGGCATCGCCGCGCATCGTCTTCGAGCGCCGCATCCCCCCTTCCCAGGACCTCGGCAACGCGCGCGACGTCGCCATCGTGAACGCGACCACGAACGAGCCGCTCATCGAAGAGTTCGTCGACGAGCTCGTCCATCACGCGAATCGCAGCGGCGGGCTTCTCCTGCGCGATGCGCGCGATACGACGGGGCCTGCCGAGGCGCATCTGGATATCAGGATGTTCCGGTGTGAGTCGGCGGTTCGGGAGAGCGAGCGCGCGAAGCAGCGCGTGTTTCAGTTCGATGCGGTCTGCTCGGCGAGGATCGACGTGCTGTCGCGATTCCTCAAACCGCTGGGAACGTTCTTCGCGAAAGGCGAGGGCACGTCGCCGCGAATGGAATCGCTGACGGACGAGGAACGCAACAACGCGCTGCGCAATGCCGCGCGTTACGCAGCAATCGATGCGGCGGAACGGATCACGCCGCGCCGCGTGCGCGAGTCGATCGCGCTCGATGAGAGTGCGCCGGCATTCGCGGAAGCGATGGCCATGATCGACGCTCAACGGTTTGCTGAGGCGCGCGCGATCTGGCAGAAGGCGATGCAAACCTCCGCGAGATCCGCAGCGCTGCGCTTCAACCTCGGCGCATTGAGTGAGGCGATGGGCGACCGCCGCGCGGCGGAAGTGCATTACAACGCCGCGCGGCAGCTCGCACCGGGGGAACCGCGCTACGCGAGTGAGCTGAAGCTCTTCACGCGGCGCGGGGTACTGAGCGTCAGACCGCGGCAGCCTGCTCCGAGATAGCCGCGTTCACATTCACCTGGATCTGCTTCGGACGAGACTCCTCTTTCTTCGGGATCTCGATCTCGAGCACGCCGTTGCGATAGTCGGCCTTGATCTGGTTCGCGTCGATGCTGCTTGGCAGCGTGAACGACCGGGTGAACGTGCCGTACGACCGCTCGATGCGGTGGTAGTTGCGGTCATCCCTGCGCTCGAACTGGCGCTCGCCGGTGATGGTGAGCAGGCCGTCTTCGAACGTGACGTGGAAGTCCTTCTCGTCGACTCCGGGCGCTTCGACCTTCACGAAGATCTTGTCGTTCTCTTCCAGGACGTCGACTGGCGGATTCCAGGTACTCGACCGGGCCTCTTCCGGCACGAACGGGTAGCGGAAGAACGGCTCGAAGAGCGTTGCCTCCAGGCGGCGAAGGTCACCGAACGGGTTGAAACGGACGATTCTGGTCATCTGTAGCCTCCGACTTTCCTGTTTCTGAGTCTTTTTGACTCATGATTTAATCGTAATCGGTACATGAAGTGATTTATTTCTGCTGTCACTGCACTCAGATCATTTGTAACAGCGATGTCGGGATGAGCCGGACCCCGCCCCGTGTTGTGCCGCGCGCAATGACAGCAGTGCCTGAACAGCTCGACCAGCTCGCCCGCGAAGTAGCGCGGCGGCGGACCTTCGCCATCATTTCCCACCCCGACGCCGGCAAGACCACCCTCACCGAGAAGCTCCTCCTCTACGGCGGCGCGATCGAGGAGGCAGGCTCGGTGCGCGCGCGCAAAGCGCAGCGCCACACCACCTCGGACTGGATGGCCATCGAACAGAGCCGCGGCATCTCCATCACCTCGACCGTGCTGCAGTTCGAGTACGAAGGCGCGATGCTGAACCTGCTCGACACGCCCGGTCACCAGGACTTCTCCGAAGATACGTACCGCACGCTCGCGGCGACCGACAGTGCCGTGATGGTGCTCGACGGGGCGAAAGGCATCGAGCCGCAGACGCGCAAGCTGTTCGAGGTGTGCCGCATGCGGCACATCCCGATCCTCTGCTTCATCAACAAGCTCGATCAGCCCGCGCGCGATCCGTTCGAATTGATCGGTGAGCTCGAGCACGAGCTGAACGTTTCCGCCGTTCCGATGAACTGGCCGATCGGCGACGGTCCGACGTTTCAGGGCGTCTTCGATCTGCGCAATCAGCAGGTGCTGCGTTTCGAGCGCACGCGGCACGGTGCGTCCGTCGCGCCGGTGGTCGTGAGCGGCCTCGATGATCCGACGCTCGAAGATGCGGTCGGTCCGACCGCGTGGCAGGATCTGCGCGACGCGGCGGAGCTGCTCGCGGGCGCGGGGCACGCGTTCGATCGCAAGCAGTTCGAGTACGGCCGCGTGATTCCGGTGTTCTTCGGCAGCGCCGTGAACAACTTCGGCGTCGAGCCGTTTTTGCGCGCCGTCATCGAGCTCGCGCCGCCGCCGTCGGCGCGTCACGCGAAGCAGAACGGCAACGACATCGAGCTCGAGCCGACCTCCGATCTCTTCACCGGCTTCGTGTTCAAGATCCAGGCGAACATGGACAAGCGCCATCGCGACCGACTGGCGTTCATGCGCATCACGTCGGGTGTGTTCGAGAAGGACATGGCCGTGCAACACGCGCGGCTGCGTCGCGAAGTGCGGATGACGCGTCCGCACCGGCTGTTTGCGCGCGAGCGCGAGACGATCGATCGCGCGTATCCGGGCGACGTCATCGGCTTCGTCAATCCCGGTCTCTTCCAGATTGGCGACGCGGTGTCGTCCGGTTCGCCGGTCGAGTTCGATCGCATCCCGCGTTTCGCGCCGGAGCATTTCGCGACGTTGCGCGCGAAAGTCACGACGCGGCAGAAGCAGTTCCAGAAGGGACTCGAACAGCTCGAAGAAGAAGGCGCGATGCAGGTCTTCGTGCTGCATGACGGACTGCGCTCCGAGCCGATCCTCGCGGTCGTCGGCGAGTTGCAGTTCGAAGTGCTGCAGTCGCGTCTCGAGACTGAGTACAACGTCGAGACGACGATGACGAGCCTCTCCTACAAGCTCGCGCGCTGGGTCGATCGCGATGTCGATGAAGTGGCGCGCATGACGCTGCCGACGCGTGCGCGTGTCGCCAGCGACACCAACGACCTCGCGGTCGTGCTGTTCACGTCCGAATGGGAGCTCGAATACGCGCAGAAAGAGAATCCGGGCGTAGAGTTCAAGAGCGCGAGCTGATACGCTTTTCGCACTCATGAC
>DASYLL010000462.1:0-27662 GCA_036009605.1 Thermoanaerobaculia bacterium
GTGGGCGGGTGGGGCGACAGGCACGGGCCTCGTGCCCCGCCCTCCTAGGTCCCTCGCTCCGCTCGGGATGACAACTGAGCTTACTTTTTCCAGATCTCCACGTTGCGGCGCACTTCAGTCGCGAAGTCCGCCTGCTGCGCAGTCGCCGCGGCGATGGCCTGCTCGCCGAAACGAATCGCGTCCGCCTTGTTGCCCGCGCGTTGCGCGATCCGCGCCTTCAGATAGAGATTCGCGATGTTCGCATTCGCCTTGAGCGACTGCTCGACCCACGCGTTCACCTCTTCGTCGGTGGCCACGCCCTTGTTGTTGAACGCGAAGTCCGCGGCCGAGTACGGCGTGCGCCAGTCCGGCTTCATCGCGTTCTTGAATTGCGTCATCGTGCGTGCGGTGGAGTCGGTGTTGACCGTGAACGGCACAGCGATCTTCTCCCAGCGCACGACGATCTTCGCGGTATCCGTGGTCAGCTCCGGAACCTCGAACGTCAGCCACTCGGCATGCTCGGCCGCCTGCGGCTTCACATTCACGCGCACGACGTCCTTCGCGGCGTCGTAGCTGTAGCTGCCCCACTGATCGGCGACGCTGTTGAAGATCACGGCCCACTGATCGCGGCCCGGGATCGTGTGGAAGCTGTACGTGCCCTTCGGCAGCTTCTGCCCTTCGACCGTCACGTCATCGCTGAACGTGATGATCGTGGCCTCGTTCGCGCCGGTGCGCCAGACCTTGTCGTACGGGACGAGATCGCCCCAGATCGTGCGGCCCTTCACGCCGGGACGGCTGTACTTGATGGTGATGTCGGTGAGGCCGACGGCCTGCGTCAGCGTCGCGGACGGGCTGGGCCGCGGCGTACGCATCTGCTGCTGAGCGAACACGCTCGTCGTGGCGACCAGCGCCAGGGCGGTAATGAGAGTTTTGCGCATCGTTTTCTCCTTCATTTGGCGGGCGGATGCTAGCAGATGGTCGTCAGTCCCAGGTGAACCAGCGATCGTCGAAGACCGTCGTCTCCCCTCGCCCATCCGTGACCTCCACCTGCACGTCGGTGATTCGCGAGATCGACTCGGGACGTTTCGCGAGCTCGAGCAGATACCGCATCCGCGCGATGTTTCCGGTTGCGCGACAACGCGTGACGAGCGGATCGGGAGAGAGCTTCGCGCGATGGCGCTCGCCGCGATTGTCGAACCAGAGATCGACAGACTTGATCCCATGCGGAGAGATCGCCCATCCCGAGAAGAGCGACTGGCCGCGATCGAAGCGCAGATTCGGCGGCGGAAAATCGAGCGCCCCCATCGTCCCGCTGCCGCACAAATCGAACTGAATCGGCGGGCTCTCAGCGCGTTTACCGTCCGCGACACGAAACACCCAGTCCCCCGCGATGCGCGTATGGAATCTGCGCACGAACGTCAGCCGCCCACGATCGATCTCACGACGCAGCCATTCGTGTACGACCGGCGCGCGGTCGCCGAGGAGGTCGGCGTGAAGGATGATCACGTCGACGCCGGCTTGCTTCAGCGCATCGAGAAACTCATCGTCAATCGGCGTCGCGCTCGACAACGCCGCCAGCTCCACACGTCCCGGCGGCGCGAATCCGGAGACGCCATTGATCATCTTCTGATGGTGCGCAGTCGACCGCAGCAGATAGTTGTACTCGCTCGTGCCGCTGTCGATCGGCAACTCCGCAATCGCGCTCACACGTTCCGTGGCAAGCCACCGATACACCTCGGGCGTTCGCGGATCGATCAGATACCAGCGGATCGGCCCCGCCCACAACGTCACGATGAACGCCGCGGGCACGATCAGCGCGAGCCAGCGATTGCGTCGCGCGATCACGGCCGTCGCAAGCGCGATCAACATCGCCATGCCGATGTACGCAATCACCGCCCAGCGCGCCGGCACGCGCACCGCGCGGAATCCCGGCACCCCGCCGAACAGGAACTCGTGAAACACGAAGTGCAGGCCGAGGGAACCGGCGAAGCCGATTGCGATCCAGAGCAGTGCGAGTGCGAGTGCGAGTTGCGGCTTCTGTCGACGCGCGATCCACAATCCCAGCAACGCCATAACGTACGCGAGAGCGCCGGGATAGAGCCGCCGCTCCGGCTCGTCGATCGCGCCGGGCAACCAGTCGCTCGCGAACGCCGAAAAGTGCGCGACCTCTGCCCACGTGCGCTGCATCCCGTACAACTTCGCCGCGGCCGCGTATGGATAGAGAAACGGCGCGAGCACGAGCAGCGCACCGGCCATCGCCATCAACAGCTCACGCCACGCCGATCGCGGAATCAGCAACGCCGCGGTGATCGCCATCGCGAGCGCGCCGAAGAAAAGATAGTGAATGTTCGTCATCCCGTTCATCACGAACAGCGCCGCGAAAACAATCGCGCGCTTGCGCGTCGGACGCTCCGCATACGCGAGCAGGGCAACGAGCATCAGCGGCAGCCATCCGCCCCAGACGTGCTGGATGTGCGGCAGATGCGTGAAGCGGAACGGCACGAACGCGTAGAACACACCCGCCGTCATTCCCGCGATCCGTGAGCGCGTCAATCGCATGCCGAGGAGATACGCGCCGAAGCCGGAGAACGCGAAGCCGGCGATCAGCGCGATGTTGTGCGCCGTGAGCGCATCGACGCCGAAGACGCGCAACGGAAAGAGCAGCAACGCGAGCCCGTACAAATTCTCACTGAACGCCAGCGAGTACTTCGCAGGATGAAACGCGTTCGCGTGAAAGAGCGACAGCGGCGCATGAAACGTCGCGTACCAGTCCCAGTCCAGCACCCACGTCGTGATGAACGGATCGCCGGGATCGGTGACCGCGCGGTCGAGCACGCGCGCCAGCGGCCACGTCATGGCCACGCTGAGCGCGATGAACACCAGCGCGGCGGCCGCGTGCCTTCTCATCGCGCGCGATGCTACCGCGCTCGATGAGGTTGTCGGTTCTCGGTTGTCGGTTGTCTGCAAGGCCTCGCTCAGGCGAAACTACACAGACAACCGACAACGGACAACCGACAACCTTCCCCGGCAGTCGCCTTGCAACCAGCGCAAAACGTGAACACCATCATCGTCTTGTTCGGCGGCACCTCCGACGAACGCCACGTCTCCGTCGCCTCGGCGCAGAACGTCCTGCGCACGCTCTCCGGCAACACATTCGCGTGGTACCAGTCGCCGGACGGTGCGATTCACGACGTCGCCGTGCGCGAAGTGCTCGCGCACGAGCGTCCATTCGTCGCCGACTTCCTCCCCTCGCGCCCCGCGATCTTTCCTGACATGGAACAGGCGCTCGACACGATCCCGGTCGACGATCCCGTCTTCCTGCTCGCGTTCCACGGCACGGGCGGCGAGGACGGCACGCTGCAGCGCATGCTCGAAGCGCGCGGTCTTCCGTTCACCGGGTCCGGTTCCGCCGCGAGCGCCGCGGCATTCGACAAAGACCGCGCGAAAGAGCTCGTGCGCGACAGCGTCCGCGTCGCCGAGTCACGCGTCGCGCGCAACGCATCCGAAGTCCGCGAAGTGATCGACGACCTGCTCTCGCGCCACGAGCGCATCGTCCTCAAACCGCTCGCCGCCGGATCGAGCCGCGGCCTCTTCTTCCTCGGCCGCGACGGCAATCGCGACGAAGTCAGCACACAGATCGCGAAGCTCGGCATCCCGTACATCGTCGAGCAGTTCATCCGCGGCCGCGAGCTCACGGTCGGCGTACTCGACCAGGGCGACGGTCCGTTCGCACTTCCCGTCATCGAGATCGAATGCGACTCCGACCGCACCTTCGACTACGAAGGCAAATACCTCGGCTCCGGCACACGCGAAATCTGCCCCGCCGTCATTCCCGATGAGCTCGCGCAGGAAGCGCAACGCGCCGCGCTCGCCGCACACATCGCGCTCGGTTGCGAAGGCTACTCGCGCAGCGACTTCGTCGCCGCGGACGAGGGCGTCTACTTCCTCGAAACAAACACGCTCCCCGGCCTGACGACGAGCTCGCTCGTGCCGCAGGAACTGGCGGTCGTTGGGATTTCGTTCGAGGGTTTTCTGAGGACGCAGCTTCAGCTCGCCATCTCGAAGTCTCAGAGTCGCAGAGCCGCAGAGTCTCAGAGATCGCGGCAATACCTCTCTGCGACTGTGAGACTCTGAGACTCCCCACGAAGCCGAAACCCAACTCCCGCCCCGTCGTAACATACCAACGTGGAACCCACCGCCATCGCCCTCGCCGTCCTCCTCGGCCTCGGCTTGTCCGCGTCGACAGGACTGAACACGTTTCTGCCGTTGCTCCTGTTATCCGCGGCGGCGCGGTTTCACGTCGCGGGCATCGAGCTTGGGCAGCGCTTCGACTGGCTCTCGTCCGACGTCGCGATCATCATCCTCATCGTCGCGTCGGTCGTGGAGATCATCGCGGACAAGATTCCGGCGGTCGATCACTTCCTCGATTCGATCGGCACGTTCATCCGTCCGCTCGCGGCAACCGTCGCCACAGCTTCGGTGCTCACCGGCGCGGATGTGAATCCAACCGTTGCGGCCGTCGTCGGTTTGATGATCGGCGCGCCGACGTCGCTCGGCTTTCACACGTTGAAAGCAGGAACGCGCATCGCGTCATCCGCCGCAACGTTCGGCTGCGCGAATCCGATCCTTTCCCTGATCGAAGACGTGATCTCGCTCGGCCTCACGCTCATCGCGATCTTCATTCCGCTCTTCGTGCCGGTCGCGATCGCGTTACTCGTGTGGCTGCTGTGGCGCGTCGCGAAACGCCTGCGCGCCCCGAAACCTACGGCGCCGGCTTATTGAGCACGATGATCCGTCCCTCGGTCTTCGGCTCCAGCGCCTTGTCCTGACCGGCCAGCTGCTCGATCAGCACGTCGCGAATCGATGACGCGAACGAGGTCTGGATGCGATCAGCGGCCACGGTCTTCATCACTTCCGCGCCATCGCCGCCCCCGGCGATGAAGTCCGGCATGATCACGGTGTAAAGCTTGTCTTCGATGATCGCCGAGCCGTCCTCGCGCACGACGCTCACGAAACGTTCGAGCCCTTTCTTCGACGCGTCGTACGTGTAGCGAATCCCGCTGACCTGCATGATTCCGCGCTGGCCGGTCGTCGTCGAGCGCAGCAACTCGATGAGCTGTGCGCCCGTGAGAATCGCGAGCGACGGATAGTTGTCGAACGGACTCACCGCGAAGACATCGCCGTACGTGAGCTCACCCGCGGGAAGCTCGGCGCGAATGCCACCGGAGTTCATGATGCCGACGTCGGCGCCTGCCGATCGACGCAGCACATCCGCGAGCAGGTTGCCGAGGGCGGATTCGGCGGCGAAGACGCGGGGGAAGGCGGCGGTGGTGGCGATGCCGACCTTCTGCTCGCGCTTCGACGCCACGCGACGCAGAAACGGATCGAGCACGGCTGCAACGCGCGTGTCGGGATTCATTCGTTCGCCGTTAAAGACACGCGGGACGAGCTTCGCGCCCTTCACGGCAGTGCGCGGATCGCACGACTGCGTGCCCTCGTAAACGAACGAACAGATCATCGTCGGCATCCGCATCTCGCTCTTCGTGACGCGGTTGTTCCTCGTGTCGATCCAGAGATCGACCGTCGAGAATTCGCGGGACATCGCCAGCCCCTGCACGGTCGCGACGCCGTTGACGTAGTGCCTCATGTTCGCGTGCGTGTGGCCGGCGAAGAACGCGTCGATCGTTCCCTGCGGCAGCGCGTTCAGCAGTTCCATCGCTTCCTGCTGCGTCTCGCACTTCGCGAGCGAATGCTCGTCGCTCATGTCCGTGCAGCGGCCGCCGATGTGCGCGATGACGATGACCGCATCCGCGCCCATCGCCCGCAGTTTCCGCGCCTCGGCAACAGTGGCCTCAACAGGATTGGTGAAGGAGAGCGACTCGACATTCACGCCCATCGTGACCGCGGGCGTGTCGGGCGTCGAGAGCCCGATGATGCCGATGCGCGCGGTGCCCGCACGAACGAGAATCGACGGCTTCGCCCACGATGGCGTCTGGCCCGTCGACTTCTCTTTCATGTTCGCGGAGAGCATCGGAAACATCGCCAGCTCCGCGTTGCGCTTCAGCGCGCCGAGGGGATCATCGCCGGGTTTGCGGGGAATCGGCTCGGGACCGACCGGACCGAAATCAAACTCGTGATTGCCAACGGCCGCGGCCGTGTAGCCCATCGCGTTGTAGCCGCGGACCACGGCCTCGCCCTCGAACATGTTCGACTCGAGCGTCCCCTGAAACATGTCTCCCGAATCGACGAGCAGGACGCGCCCGCCATGCTGCTCGCGGAGCGCTTCAACGTGCGTCGCCAGCACCGGCAACCCACCCCACAACACGCCCTCGCCACCACCCGGCGGCGTCTCCACGTGCCCGTTGAACCAGCCATGAACGTCGGTCGTCCCGACGATCACGACATGCACCGGCGGTCTCGGCCCGCGCAGCGCGCAGGCGGACGTCGCCAGGAGGACGAGAACCAGGGTGAGGGACCGTTTCACCGGCCGCATTATAGGGAGTCCCAAAGGCGAGTCTCAGAGTCTCGCAGTCTCAGAGTCTTAGAGGAAAGGCGGCCCGGGCCGGTTTATCCTTTGAGACCTTGCGACTTTGAGACTTTGCGACTCTCTAGACTCTGCGACTGTGAGACTCTGAGACTCCATCAAAACGCGAATGAAACGCATGCTCGCCCACTACGCCGCCACCGCCATCGCCATCCTCCACCTGATGTTCATCCTGTTCGTCATATTCGGGGGCCTGGCGGTGTTGCGGTGGCCAAAGCTGATCTGGCTCCACATCCCCGCCGCGGTCTGGGGCGTGCTGATCGAGTGGTTCAGCTGGTATTGTCCTCTCACGAAGTGGGAGAACTACTTCCTGCAGCAGGCCGGACGGGCCGGCTACAGCGGCGGTTTCGTAGCGCACTACATCATGCCCGTCATCTACCCCGCCGGCCTCACGCGGGGGCACGAGATCGCCATCGGCATCTTCGTGCTCGTACTCAACGCCGGCATTTATATGAGAGTCTTTCGCTAAAACATGTTTACAGGAGCAATACCGCAGCATCCCGTCGAGACCCTCGACACCACATTCTCCAACATCGGCCTGTCGCCGGAGGTCGTCGCCACGATCGAGAAGATCGGCTTCGTCCACCCCACCCCCATCCAGGCCGCCGTCATCCCCACCGCGCTCACCGGCCGTGACGTCATCGGCCTCGCGCAAACCGGCTCCGGCAAGACCGCTGCCTTCGTACTGCCGATGGCCGAGCGCCTCACGCACGGTCGCGGCGTCCGCGGCCTGATCATGGCGCCGACGCGCGAGATCGCACTGCAGACGAAAGCCTTCCTCGATCTGTTCGGCAAGAACCACGATCTCAAGACCGCCTGTCTCATCGGCGGTGTGCGCATGAAGCCGCAGCTCGACGCGCTGCGCGAGAATCCCGACGTCGTCGTCGCCACACCGGGACGTCTGCTCGATCACGTGAATCGCCGCACGGTCAATCTCGAAAACGTCGAGATGCTCGTCCTCGACGAAGCCGACCACATGCTCGACCTCGGCTTTCTCCCGCAGATCCGCGACGTTCTGCGCCGCCTCCCTCGCGCCCGCCACACCATGATGTTCTCCGCGACGATGCCCGACTCGATCGAGATGATCGCGCGCGACTTCATGAACGATCCCGTCCGCATCGACATCATGCCGGCCGGCGGCGCGGCGGAAGGCATCACGCATCGCGTGTACGTCGTGAAGGAAGTGGACAAGCGCAACATGCTGCTGGCGCTGCTCGATCAGGAGCTCGGCTCGACGCTCGTCTTCACGCGACGCAAGATCGACGCGGAGTGGCTCTACGCCGTGCTCGATCGCAAGGGACATCCCGTCGCGCGCATTCACGCCGATCAGTCGCAGAACAAGCGCGTCGACGCGCTCAAGACGTTCCGCGAAGGCTCGCATCGCATCCTCGTCGCGACCGATATCGCGGGCCGCGGAATCGACATCCCCGGGATTGAGCACGTCATCAACTTCGACATCCCGGAGAACGTCGAGGACTACGTGCATCGCGCCGGCCGCACCGCGCGTGGCCGCGCAATCGGAATCGTCGCCACGATCGCCACCTGGCAGGACCTGCCGATGGTGCGCAAGATCGAAGAGACGCTCGGCGAGAAGATCGCGCGCTGCACGGTTCCGGGCGTTGAGGCGTGGGAAGAGTCGGAGAAGAAGCCCGCGTCGAAAGCACGGAGGCGCGTGTAGCTACTCGCGTGTGAATCCAGTCGCGCCGATGGGATCTGGCGGTTCCTTCGGCGCGGTTCCCCGTTTGCGGCTCTCCTCGATCAACGCTTCTCCCTCGCGCGACACCGGCGTCTCCTTCGCCATCTGCGCACGCGCGCTCGCCAGATACACGGTCACGCCTTTTTCCGCGTAGATCTCTTCGATCGTGGCCGCGTCGGCGTCGATGACGATGTAGTCCTGCAGCCGCGTCGAGAAGACGGCGAACCTGCCGTTGTTCTGCTTTTCGATCCGCCACGCCATGGGATTGATTATGAGTCTCGGAGTCTCAGAGTCTCAGAGAGTGTGTGATCGCGAGCCTTTGCGACTTCCCCGGTGGAAGCGCAGTCCGATTCGCCAGGCGCGCGGTTGGCCGAGGGTGACGACGGGCGTTGCGCTGGCCTCGATGGATTCGTTCGTGGCGTTCTCGAGCGCGAACGTCATCTCGACCGCTTGCGTGATCGGATGCGAGGCGAGGAGATCGAGGACGGCGTAGCCATCGAGTGGCAACTCGTTGCGATCGTCATCGAACTGCGAGGTCGACCATCGCACCTGCGCGCCGATGCGTTTCCACATCGCTTGCGCGGTCGCCTGAAGCCGCGGCACCTGCGGCACACGCTTCCCGCGCAAGACACCGTCACGCACGGTTGCGTCGACGAACAGCAATCCCGCGGATGTACGCACGTCGCGACCGAAGTGCCATTCGGCATCGAGCTCGGCGCCGATGGATCGGGTGCGGCCGAGGTTCTGGCGCTGGCGGGTAATGAGTGCGGGAGTCTGGGAGAGCGTGACGTTCGCGATCGTGTCGGTGACGTTCATGAGGAACAACGTCACGCGCGCATTCCGCGCACGCGCACCGACTTCGAAGCCCGTCAACTCCTCGGACGTCAGCGCAGCGTTCGGCAGCGTCTCGACATTGCCGACGCGGAAGCCGCGATAGAGCTCGTTGAGCGTGGGCGCGCGGAACGCGGTGTACGCCGATGCAGAAATCGAGAGCGCATCCGCGACGCGCCACAACACGGACAGCCGCGGATTGAGCACAGTTTGGAGTGCGGCAGCCGCAGCTGCCGCTTTTGTATCTTCAGATCGAAACGTATCCCCCCGGATCCCCGCCATGATCGCAACATTCGCCGACACCGCAATCAGATCTTCGAGATACACGGCACCAGTTCGCTGCCGCCCACCCGCCTCAACCCGAAACGTCCCATTCGGCGTGAACCGCAACTCATCGCTCACCCCCTCGGCATCCCGAATCTCGACGCCGCCAACGAGCACCTGCCGCTGTCCCCACGCATGCGTGTATTGCGCGCTCCCGCCGATGCCACGCGACGGCACCCGCTGCTCGACCGTCAAGCGCTCGCCGTTGCGATCGGCGTCGATCGCGGAGAAGGTCTGGAAGTAGTCCTGATCGCTGCCGTACGCACGCAACGCCAGCGTGCCGCCGAACAGCGCCGCGTCACCGCCGATCGCGAGATGCCGGATCGTCGTGTCGTTCTCCTGCATTGGCGTGCCGTTGTTGCGCGCGTCGCGATAGTGCGATGCGCGCACGAACATGCCGCCGCGCCGCAACGTCGCATCGAGCGTCATGTGACGCGAGTCCGCCTCGACATCGACCGTGCCGCGTTGATCGTCGCGTACGAGCACGTATCCCGCGGTTGACAGAAAATCAGCCGCGACATTTCCGTTCCACTCCCCACGCGCACCTGCTGCAAACAGCGACGCCGTTCCCGTCTCCTGCGATCCCACTGAAGTCTCGACATCGACCCCTGACGACTTACGCCGCACGAACTGAATCACGCCGCCCATCGCCGAGCTGCCGTACAGATCGGACGCACCACCGCGCAACACCTCCACGCGATCGAGCGCCACGCGCGGCACGCGTCCCCAATACACCCACCCACCGAACGGATCGTTGAGCGGAATGCCGTCATCGAGCACGAGCGCACGCGACGCGCCACTCGCACCGACACCGCGCAAGCTCACCCCCTGCGCCGTCGGATTCGCAACGCGACTCCCCGTGCGGCGGAAGAGCGTGAACCCCGCGACCTGCCGCAACGCGTCATCGAGCGTCGGCGCCGCGGAGGTCTGCAACGTTTCCTGCGAAAGCACGACGACGCTCGCCGGCGTGTCCGCGATCCGCGTCTCCGTCCGCGTCGCCGTCACGGTGATCGTTTCCGAAGTCTGGGCGAGCAGCAACGCGACCGCGAGGAGCATGGGACTCGCACGGTACTAGAATCAGGCCAATGGCTTCCCGACCGCATGAAACCAGAGAGCGAGCCCACTCGGCAGCCGTACGTGCCGCCAGCGGAGCAACTGGCGCTGCCGGCCGTGCCGGCGAATTTCTGCCCGCGTGGTTCCTCCCCGGACCGCATTTCCAGACGATCTGGGGGCGTCTCACCCGCCCGCGTCGCCTCGTCACGATGCGCCGCGAGTGGATCGAGCTGCCCGACGGCGATGACCTCGCACTCGATCACGTGGACTCCGCGCAACCCTCGCCCGTGCACTTCCTTCTGATGCACGGTCTCGAAGGCAGCTCGTACTCGGTCTACATCCAGGGCATCCTCGCCGTCATCGCGCGACGCGGCTACTCCGCGACGGTCATGAATTTCCGCTCGTGCGCACGCGATCCGCGCAGCCTCACGAGCATGCTGCCGAATCGCCGACCGCGCTTCTATCACTCGGGCGACACCGGCGATTTCGATTTCGTCACGCGCACGATGGCCGCCCGTCTCCCTCATCAGAAGCTCGCCGCATTCGGCGGTTCCCTCGGCGGCAACGTGCTCCTGAAATGGCTCGGCGAAAATGCAGGCCAGACGCTCATCTCCGCCGCCGCAACGCTATCGGTCCCGTACGACCTCGGCGAAGGCGCGCACCTGCTCGACGCAACGGCGACGGGACGCTTCTACGTCAGAAGCTTTCTCGCAACGCTGAAGAAAAAAGTCTCGCGCGCCGACATCGCACCGCTCATCGATCTGCCACGCGTGTTGCGCACACGCAGCTTCGTTTCGTTCGATGACACGGCCACCGCGCCGCTGCACGGCTTCGCCGACGCAAACGATTACTACACGCGCTCGAGCTCGATCCACTTCGTCGACAAGATCACGACGCCGACACTTGCGCTCAATGCGGCCGACGATCCATTTCTCCCTCCATCGGTACTGCCGCGCGTCAAAGCGAATGCGTCATCGGCGGTCGACTTCCGCACAACACCCGCCGGGGGCCACATCGGATTCGTCAGCGGCGGCGCGCCGTGGCGCTGCGAATACTGGGCGGAGGAGCTCGTCGTTCGCTGGCTGCTCGACAAGGCGGAGGCGGCTTGACGCAGCAGCGTCGCGAAACTCTCCTCACCGCCGCATTCGCAATCTGGGGCCTCGCGATCGCCATCGCGATGGTCGCGTTCTTCGATCGTCCCGCACCCGTGGATCAAGTCGCGGGCTTCGCAACAAGGTTCGGCTTCGACGCGCACGGACCTTTTCGCTGGGTCGCGGGTTTGATGCTGCTGCCGATTCTCGTGCCGCTGATTTTTCGGCCTTTGATTCGAAGACTGAAATCCGCCGAGGCCTGGGCATTCAATACCATCCTCATCGCGCCACTGGTCACCCTCTGGCTCGTAACCGTTCATCGCAGCGTCTTCTGGGCCGCCGTCCCCTGCGCGATCGTCATCCTCACCTGCACGCTGCTCCGCAATCGCGATCTCCAGTTCACGCGCCGCGACACAGTCCTCCTCGCCGCGTTCCTCCCGACGTGGCTCGCGCTCATCGACGTCAATCCCGGCCTCCCTGACGACGGCGTGATCTACGTCTCCGCGCTGCTGATCTTCGCAATCCGCATCGCCATCACGTTCATCCCATCCTCGCTCCCACCCGCCCTCGCATTCCTCGCCGCGCCCCTCGGACTCGCGTTCCAGACCGGCTTCTTCGCGCGCGATCAGCGCTACTTCGGATGGCACGCGCTGGCGATCGTGATCGTCACGCCGTTCGTGCTGCGCCTCACGCTACGCAACACGAAACGCGCAACACAGATCCTCGTCTTCGTGACGCTTCCGCTGACGCTGTATTTCTACGCGCACGCGTTCAGCCTCGCGACCGCGGAAGGCAAACCGCGCATCGACTTCTTCGAGGACGGTCACGCACTGCTCCCCGCCACGGAATACATGCGCGGCGAGCTTCCCTATCGCGACATCCTCCCCGCGCACGGCCTCATCGAAGACGGCCTCTTCGATACCATCGCGCTGCAATTCGGCGATGTGAACCTCGGCACCCGTGGCAAGGCGCGACTCGTCGTCGGCTACTTCGTGACCATCGCGTTGTATGCGCTCGCGTTCGCGGTGACCGGCTCGGCGGAAGGCGCGTTCTTCGCGGTGATGCTCACGTTGATGACCGGCGCGTTCAGCGGAAATCTGCGGCTGCTCCCCGCGCTGATCACGCTTGCGATCATTGCCGTCGCGGTGCGCATGCGAAGGCCGCGACTGTTCGTCTGGGCCGGCATCGGCATCGTGATCTGCGGACTGACGAGTCTCGATTTCGCGGCCTATGCATTCATCGCACTCGTTGTCGCCGTGTTGCGTTCGCGCGAATGGCGCATCGCCGCAAAACACGCGATCGTCGGAATCGCCATCGCGACCATCCCGCTGTTCCTCGTCTTCGCAATCCTCGGCATCGCCGACGACTTCCTGCGTGGAACCTTCGTCGAGACGCTGTCCGTCGGCTCCGCATACACGATGAACTTCTTCACACCACCCGCCGCGATGAAGAAGCTCAGCGCATTTCCCGATGCACTCGGAGCGTTGCTCGATCGCGACGTGTTCCCGTATTTCGTCTGGTGCTTCGCCGCCGTCTTCGTCGGCGTGACGGTCACGCGTCGCGTCTCGCGGCGTCTCGAGCCACTCGTGATCCTCGGCGTCTTCATCGTCGCCACCGCGATCTCGTACGCCGAGCGACATCACATCTACTTCGACATCCTCGCCGCGATCTTCGTCGTATCCCTGATTCTCTGGCTCTTGCGCCGTCGCTACACCGCGCTCGCAACGATCACGATCTTCGCCGCAATCGTGCTCGCCGCGCCGACGACCCACATGGGCGTGATCGGCTGGATGCGCCACGGACGCGGTCCGATGTCGCCGGGCATGACCGAGGTTACGAGCGTTCCGCGCGCACGCGGCGTCTATCTCAACGAAGCGGACGCGCGCGCAATCGCCAGCGTCGAGAAGTACTTCGCGCTTTCGATGCGTCCCGACGAAACGTTCTTCGACTTCACGAACAGCGGCCTGCTGTACTTCCTCTTCCGCCGCGACTGTCCGATCCGCGAGTACGAAGTCGCGTTCTATCAATCCGAAGAGAAGCAGCGCGAAGTCATCCGCCGCATCGAGTCCAATCCACGCGTGCGCGTTGCGCTCGTCCCCGCCACGCCGCACGGACGCTTCACCGTCGATGGCGTCCCGAACGCGGAGCGCGCGCCGCTCGTGTGGCAGTACCTGCAGCAGAACTTCTATCCCGACTTCGAGGAAGGCGACGTCGTGTTCTGGCGCCGCAAGTGACACCGACTGTCATCCCGAGCGTGAGCGAGGGACCTGGGCGGGAGGGGCGACATGCATGATCTTCGCGCCCCGCCCACCCAGGTCCCTCGCTCACGCTCGGGATGACATGGGCGTCGCGGCAGCTGCGGCTGCCGCACTCCAAACCTATAATCCGCGCCACATGAGTACGTCCCTTCAGGCGCGGTTTGCAGCTTTTCTCGCGGAGCGGTACCCGTTCGTGGCGCCGCTCGCGTTGCGCGCCTTCAGCGAGTCCGGCGACGTCGACATCGAACAGCTCCGTCACGCCCTCGGCGACGCACAACTCCTCGGCGAGCTGCCCGAAACCACACCCGGCGTCAGCGCCGGCGAGCGCTTCCGCCAGGCGATCGATGAAGTCGCCGACGCCGCGGAAGGCTTCCTGCGCCGCGAAGCGATCCTCGCCTCGATCACGCCCGACGAGAAACGCGACCTCCTGCGCGGCATGCTCCTCACGCGCGCCACCGACAATCGCCTCAAGCAGTTCTTCACCGGAGGCGAAGTGCGCTGGGGCAACGCCTCGTTCCAGGGCAAAGGCTTCCGCTCCCTCGGCCAGGAAGCAATCTACGCGGCTGTCCTGCGCCTGCAACCCGACGACGTCATCTCGCCGATGATCCGCGACCTCGGCGCCGTGCTCGCGAAACACAACCATCGCGACACCGTGCGCATGGTCCTCAGCGCGCAGATGGGCAAGGCCGGCGCGCCGATGAACGGCAAGGACCTGCACGTCGGCGACTGGGCGCACGGGATTCTCCCCGCGATGGCGCCGCTCGGCAGCCCCGCACTCACGATCGCCGGCATCGCGATGGCGTTTCAGCTGCGCAAGGAACCGCGCGTTGCCGTGTCGTTCGTCGGCGAAGGCACGACGTCGCTCGGCGAATGGCACGAGGCCATCAATGCATGCGCCGCACGGAAGCTGCCCGCCGTGTTCTGCGTGCAGAACAATCAGACCGCGCTCTCGACACCGGTGCGCGAGAACTCGGCCGTTCGCGTGTTCGCCGATAAAGGCGCGGGATACGGCATCCCGTCGATCACGATCGACGGTACGGATCCCGAGGCGATTGCGGCGGCGTTTGCGTGGGCGGCGGAGCGGGCGCGCGATGGACGCGGCCCCGCGCTCATCGAGCTCGTGGCCATGCGCATGTGCGGCCATGCCCATCACGACGACATGCTCTACCTCGGCAAGGACCCGCAGTCGTCGTGGTCTTATCCGCCACTTACTGAACAGGGCTACGCGGATCGCGAGACCTACGAGTTCTGGCGACAGCGCGACCCGCTTGTGAAATACGCCGCGAAACTCGAAGCCGAAGGCGTGATTACCGCGGACGACGTCGAGGCGTGGAAGAAAGAGATCGAAGAGCTCGTCGAGTCCGAGGCGCGCAAGGTGATCGAAGCCCCGTGGCCGGATGGCGCGGACGCAGGACATGGCGTGCTCGCCAATGAGCCGCGACGCGCGCATATCGAAGTGCTCGATGAAACGCTGCGACAGGAAAACTCGCGCAATAGCGGCTTGCCTGCGATTGAAGACGCGCCGCCATTCGACGCAAAAGGAAAAACGTTCCTCGAAGCGGTGATGCTCGGCGTCGGCGATGTATTGCGCGCAGATGAACGCGCCTTCGTCTATGGCGAAGACGTCGGCGGAAAATACGGTAATGCATTCCTGCTGCTTCGCCCGCTATTGAAAGATTTCGGCGACCGCATCATCAATTCTGTATTGTCCGAAAGCGCGACAATCGGCGTATGTACGGGTGCCGCACTCGCCGGAATGCGGCCCATTGGCGAAATGCAGTTCAATGACTTCGTCGCCAGTGGATTCAATGCGCTCGTCAATAACGCTGCGAAAATCCGCTATCGCTGGGGCGGCAGCATTCCGATGGTATTGCGCATGCCCTGGGGCGGATTACGGCATGCGGGTCCGTATCACTCTCAGAATACCGAGGCGTGGTTCTATCGGACGCCGGGATTGAAAATCGTCGTACCGTCGACTCCGCACGACGCACGCGCATTGATGATGTCTGCTGCGAGCGATCCCGATCCCGTGTTGTACTTCGAGCACATCGCGCTCTACCGCGATCCGAAGATCAAGCAGGCGCTGACGGACGAAGCGCCAACGCCAATTCTGATCGGCAAAGCCGCATTACGCCGCGCAGGCGATGATCTGGCGATCATTTCCTATGGCGCGTATGTACACGACGCACTACAGGTCGCGGAAACGCTCGCCAAAGAGGGACATTCGTGCGCGGTGCTCGATCTGCGTACACTGTCGCCGCTCGATCGCAACGCAGTGCTCGCGGTCGCGCGACATTGCAATCGTGTCCTGATCGTCCACGAAGACACCCGCACCGGCTCGATCGGCGAATCGCTTGCGGCCATCATTCAGGAAGAAGCATTCGAATATCTCGACGCGCCCGTGCGCATCATCGGTGCACTCGACACTCCCGTCCCCTACTCGCCGCCGCTTGAAGAAGTGTTCCTGCCGAGCCTCGAGCAAATCGAGAACGCCGCGCGACTCTTGCTTCGCTATTGACGAACTCTGCCGCACAGCGTCATTTACGCGCGGAACGTCGCTGTGCTTTACTGCGGACATGATCGAAGAGCTCGCACAGCGAGCCGATCGCGCGATGCGCACGTTCAGCGCGCGAAATACCGCCGAGTCCGCATACAGCGCCGTACGCGACGCGCTGCTTTCCGCCGAGGATGACAATGCGGAGACGCGTGTCGCGAACGCACTGTCGCAGCGGCAGGGATGGAAACGGCTGAGTGACCGCGACTTCGTCTGCACCTTCGGCGATCGCTCGTCGGCAATGACCATGCCGCGGCCGTTCGACTCCGGGCTGATGCCGCAGCTCATTACACGTATCGAAGTAAACGTGTTCCTCGGCGACGGCCTGCACTACGAAGTATTGCGGGAGCTGCAAGCTCTGGCACAGCGAGAGTTGCAGCGACTGAAAGAAGCGGACGCGTTGCCGATGCGGGCCTGACTTCAATCACTCGCCCCGATATTGCCCGCGCACCCACTGCGCATCCTCTTCGCTCAACGCCTCGCCCACCGCCGCCGCGGCCGCCGACTGTTTCGCGTTGCGCTGCCCGAGGAGCACACACGCGGTTGGATTTCCCGTGAGCAGCGCACCCACGACGGCGTGTAACACCGGCTCCGGATGCTCCGCACCGAACTTCTCGCGCATCGCAGCAGCGGCGCGTTTGTAGCGCGCAATGGCCTCGGGATCGCTGAAGTCCGAGATCCCATCGCGAAAATCGCCCTCGCCGAACGCAACCGGCGCATCGTGTTTGCCGAGGAGCAAGCCGTGCTTGAGCGGAGAGAAGAACGCGACGCCGAGGTTGTGATCGTCGACCCACTGCTTCAGGCCGGAGGATTCGTAATCATCGTCGACGAGATTGCGATACGGCTGCACGACGTCCGGATCGACGCGCTCGATGAAGCGCATGATCTTCGTCGCATCCCAGTCCGAAAGCCCGATGAAACGCACCTTGCCCTCTTCGCGCAGGCGGAGCATCACTTCGAGCGCGCCTTCGAAATACATATCGTTCGGACCGAAATCGCAGTGATGGAAGTAGTGGAGGTCGATCACGTCCGTGCGCATGTTGCGCAGCGAGCGCTCGGCCTGCTCGCGCATGAATTTCGCGTCGTAGGGATGCTTCGACGGGCCCTGAATCCAGCCGAATTTCGTCGCGAGAAAGATGTCATCGCGCGGCACCGCGTCCCACACCTGTCCGATCAGTTCCTCGGCATGCCCATCGCCGTACGTATCCGCCGTGTCCCAATGCGTGATGCCCGCGCGATAGGCGGCGATCAATGCATCCTTCGCGAGCGCGTCGTCGTGGCCGCCCCAGCCGATCGACTCACCCTCTTCGGTCACGCGGGGACCGCCGTGACTCCAGGTGCCGAGGCTGACGGCGGGGACGGTGACGTTGGTGCGGCCGAAGCGGATCATGCGCATGGCCGCGAATTATAGTGAGGCATGCCTTGTACGTTTTGTGTCGATCCGCATGCTGCCGGCGAGGTTGTCTTCGAGGATGAAAGCACGTGGGTGATGCTCCATCCCGACTGGTCGCCGCGGGGTCATGCGATGGTCGTCGCGAAGCAGCATGTCGAGAACGCGTCGGGCCTCGATGAAGAGGAATGGCTGCACGTTGCGCGCGTCTGGCATCGCGCGGAACGCGTGCTGCTCGAGGCGACGGGTGCGGATCGCGCGATCGTGTTGAAACTCGGGATCATGACGCCGCATCTGCACCTGCACATTTATCCGATGGGAGCCGAGGCGACGCGCGAGGATGTGTTTGCGGCGATTGATGGGAAGTTGGGGATCGAGAGGGATGGCGAGTGGGTGGAGAAGGTGAAGAGAGAAATGGAAGAGACCTCTCATCCGTCTTCGGCACCTTCTCCCCTTTCACAAGGGGAGAAGGCCGATGTTGGCTCGAGGGGTTGACACCCGCGCTCCGCTGAATGAGCATTCATTCGCAATGCCCATCACCGCCACCGAGACTGAATCCTTCCGCGGTACTTCCAAGCGCGAGCGCATCCTGCGCGCCGCCGTCGACGTCTTCGCCGAGTACGGCTACTTCAACGCCAAAGTCTCGCAGATCGCGAAAGCCGCCGGAGTCGCGGACGGCACGATCTACCTCTACTTCGACGGCAAGGAAGACCTGCTCATCACGATCTTCCGCGAGCACACGCGCAACTACCTGCACTCGCTCGAACAGGCACTGGCGAACATCAATCGCGCGGAAGAGCGGCTGCGGATTGCGGTGCGGCATCATCTCGAAACACTCGGTCGCGATCGCGCGCTCGCGGTGGTCTCGCAGGTCGAGCTCCGCCACAGCTTGAAATTCATGAGCCTCTTCTCGCAGCAGGAAGTGGCCGACTATCTCAACGTCATCCGCAAGATCGTCGAGCACGGCCAGACGGAAGGCACATTCCGCCGCAACGTCCATCCGCAGCTCGTCGCAAAGTCCGTGTTCGGCGTCCTCGACGAGATGGTGACATCGTGGATCCTCTCGGAAAAAGCGTACGACCTCCCCGCGCAATCGGGACAGGTCGCAGACCTGATTCTGACCGGACTGTTGTGATTAGTTGTCAGTTGTCGGTTGTCAGTTGTCGTGAGGCATGGCACAAGGAGACCTTCACGCCATGCGGCACAGACAACCGATAACCGACAACCGACAACGCCTCTCCGAATCCGACTGGATTCTCATCGCGATCTGCATCGCGCTCGTCCTCTCCTCCGTCGCGCTGATCGTCCGCTATTTCCAGGCGGCGTTTCCTCAGGCAGCGATCGAGTTCAAGGTCGATCGCAATACGTCCGAGCCGATCGCCGCGCGTTTGCTGAAAGCGCAGCGGATCGATGTTCGCGAGATGAAGCATGCAGCGCGCTTCGATTCCGACGACGAAGCGCGAATCTTCCTGGAGCGCTCCCTCGGGCTCGAAGAAGCGAACGGCGTGATGGCCGAAAACGTTCACGTCTGGTCGTGGCATCACCGCTGGTTCCGCCCGCTCGTCGAAGAGGAGTACAGCGTCGACGTCGCACCGACCGGCGAGATCGTCGGCTTCCGTCATCGCATCCCCGAAGATCGCGCCGCGCCGCCGCCGAGTGCAAAACCGCCGGTCGAGTTTCTGCGCAGCATCGGCGTCGACATCGGCGATCTCAATCTCATCGAACAGAGCGAGCGGCGCCTGCCGAAGCGCGTGCAGCGCATCTTCACGTGGGAATCGTCTTCGATCCGTCCCGCGGGCGCGCAATACCGGCACGTCGTCACCGTCGACGGCGACCGCGTCACGTCGTACGCGCAATCGCTGAAAGTGCCGGACGCCTGGAAGCGCGAGTACAGCGAGATGCGCTCGAAGAATCGCGCGGCCGGACAGGTCGATCTGCTCTTCAACGGCGCGCTGATGGTCGGCGCGATCGTGATCTTCATCAGCCGCCTGCGCCGCGGCGATCTTCCCCTCCGCTTCCTCCTCGGCATCGGCGCCGCGTGCGTGCTGCTCGTCGGAGCCAGTGCGATCAACGAGATGCCGGCGCAGCTCGCGTACTACGACACCACCAGTTCGTACGCCAAGTTCCTCGGAGACGTCGCCTTTCAATCCGCGCTGCAGAGCGTCGGCATGGCCATGATGCTGATCGTGATCTGCGGCGCGGGTGAAGTGCTCTATCGCGAGCGCCTGCCGAAGCAGCTCGCGATGCCACGGCTCCTGACACCGAAAGCGCTCTCCTCGCGACGCGTGTTCCTCTCCATGATCCTCGGCTACACGCTCGTGCCGATGTTCATGGCGTATCAGGTCGTCTTCTACCTGACCGCGCATCGCTTCGGCGCGTGGGCCCCGGCGGAAGTGCCGTACGACGACATACTGAACAGCGCCCTGCCCTGGGTGGCGGTCGTGTTCGCGGGATTCTTCCCCGCGTTCTCGGAAGAGTTCCTGTCGCGCGCATTCGCGATCCCGTTTCTGCAACGATTCGTACGATCGCGGTTTGTCGCGATCGTGTTTGCGGCGTTCATCTGGGGCTTCGGACATGCGGCGTATCCGAATCAGCCGTTCTGGATTCGCGGCGTCGAGGTCGGACTCGCAGGCATCGTCGCCGGCCTGCTGATGGAGCGCTTCGGATTGTTGCCGCTGCTGGTCTGGCACTACACGATCGACGCGGTTTACACAGCGACGCTGCTCTTCGCCTCGGGCAACACGTACTACATCGTCTCAGCCGCGATCGCGAGCCTGCTGTTCGCGATTCCGCTCATCGTTTCGATCGCGCTCTATCTGCGCAATCGCGGCTTCGTTCCTGACGATGACCTGACGAACGCGACGATGCCGACGTCGCCGCCCGATCCGCATCCCGAAGTGGCGATCGTGGCTGCGCAGTTCCCGGCGCCGAAGCGCGTGTCGCGGAAACGCATCGCGATCTGCGTCGTGTTGATGATCGCCGCGGGCGTCGCATTTTACGTGCGGCCGACGACGACCGATGACGTCATCGACTATCGCATCACCGGCGAGCAGGCGAAGGCGATCGCGCGCACGGGTGTCGCGCGCTCTGAGCGGTTCGCGTACGTGATCGCCGCGCCGGTGGAAGGATTCCGTTCCTGGAATCCGGGGTCAGGTCGCGAGGAAGGCGGCTCGCCCGGCGACTTCGACGACATCGCCGCGACCTGGCTGATGCGCAAAGGAATGAGCGTCGACAAAATGCTCGACCTCTTCCGCAATCGCATCGAAGCCGGCACGTGGATCGTCCGCTTCTTCACGCCGTTGAGCAAAGAAGAGATCTTCGTCGAAGTCGACCCGCGCACGTCGCGCGTCATCAGCTATCACAAGTATCAGGACGAACGGAACGACGCGCCGTCGCTGCCGCAGAACATCGCGCAGGCACTCGCGCGACGCGCGTTCGTGACGTTCTGGCTCGACGAGAAAGACTTCGAGCTGAAGGAAACGCTCAGCTTCCAGCAGCCGCGCCGACGCGACTGGCTGTTTCATTTCGATGAGAAAACGCCGCTCGCGCCGAATGCGAATCGCCGCGTGACCGTGCGCATCGCGGGCAACGCGGTCACGCAATTCAACAAAACGATTCATGTGCCCGACAGCGTCTATCGCGAAGCCACGACGCAGACGTTTCTCAACCTCATTCTGCTGGTGCTGAAAATCGCCGGCATGGTGGCGCTGCTCGCGCTCGTGATCGCAGGACTGATCATGGCCACACGCTCGCACGGCCTGCCGTGGCGACGCGCACTGCGATGGACATTGATGCTGTCGGTGATTCCGATCGCCGCGTTCGTCGTGCAGGCAGAGTCGCTGCTCTTCAACTACAGCACGACCGTCGCATGGGAAACGTTCGCGGTGAGCCTCGTGACGTCGTTCGTGCGCACGGTCGGCTTGCAGGTCGGCCTGATGTTCCTCGCGCTCGCCGGACTCGAAGCCGCCGTGCCGTACGCGCTGAGTCTCGCGACACGCGAAGGCCGCGCGCGCTTCGGACGCAGCGCCGCGGTCGCCGCGCTCATGACGATCTCGATCGCCACGATCGTGCAGACGCTCGAACAGTTCCTCGCGCTCGCGATGCCGTCGATGGCGTCCGTATCCCTCTCCGCGCCGTCAGAAATCGCGACGCCGTTTCCTGCCGTGATCGAAACGCTGCAGGGGGTGTTCCTCGCCATCATCGTCGCAGCCGCGGTCGCGCTCTACTCGACCGCCATTCGCAAGCACACCGCACTCGTCACAATCCTCGGCGTGTTCTGTGCGTCGATCGATCCGATGGTCACGCTCGACCAGACGCCGCTGATGCTCGCGCGTGCGATCGCGAGCGCGCTGCTCGTGTGGGTCGTCGCGAAGTACGTGCTCGACGGCAATCCGCTGGCGTGGCCGCTCGCCGTATTTGTCTCGCTGTTGGTGCAGACCGCCGCGGCGCTGCTGCAGAACCACAGGCCCGATCTCATCGGCAACAGCATCGCGCTGATCGTGTTCGCGGTTGCAGCAGTCGTGTGGGCCGCAACGCCTCGCCCCTACAATGGCGAGCCAACGTTATGAACCTCGGAATCGACGGCTTCACGTACGACGACCTCTACTCCTACGCGCGACTTCGCGATCTCGCGCTCACGTTCGACCGTTTCATCGAAGAGCACGATGCGGCGCTGTTCGCGCGCTTCGATGCGTACCGTCACGCGGTACAGAGCCGCACGGATCACGGACTGCCGACGCCGGAAGAATCCGCGCTGCTGATCGCCGTGAGTGGTCAGCTGGCCATCTTCATCACGCGCATGTTCCGTATCGACGCGGAAGTCACCGTGCTGCAGGCCAGAACGCTGCGCGAGTCGGAAGTCGCGCGCTTCAAACGCGAGTTCGTGACGAAGCGCGTTGCCAAAGTACAGACGCCGGTCGCAGTCGATGACGCCGCGGTCGAAGCGTTGATCCGCGAATCCGGCGTCGATGCGGATCTCGAGCTCGCACTCGCGACGACCGCGAATCGTTTACTCGATCTCGAAAAGCAATCACCCGACGTAGCGAAGCCGCTGCTCGAAACGCTCATGCACTGGACAGCGGCGCAGTGGAAGAGCGGACACTTCGAAGAGTGGACGTCGTTCCGCTTGCCAAAGCCGCTGGTGTTCGATCGCCTCGTGCCGACCGAGGCCGTCGATGACCTTCGCTTTGGCGGCGAGTCGCACGAGTTCCGTCGCCGCGACGGATTCCATCTCACCGATCCGCGCATGACGACACGCGAGATCACCGACGAAGCGCACTACTGCATCTTCTGCCACGAGCGGAAAAAAGACTCGTGCTCGCGCGGCTTCGTGCAGCCGAACGGCACGTACAAACCGAATCCGCTCGGCATGCCACTCGAAGGCTGCCCGCTCGATGAGCGCATCGGCGAGATGAACTTCCTCCGCGCGCACGGCGACTCGATCGGCGGCCTCGGCCTGGTCATGATCGACAACCCGATGTGCCCCGGCACCGGCCATCGCATCTGCAACGACTGCATGCGCGCGTGCATCTTTCAGAAACAGGACCCGGTCAACATCCCGCAGATCGAGACCGGCGTGCTGACTGATGTTCTCTTTCTGCCGTGGGGCTTCGAGATCTACTCGCTGCTCACGCGCTGGAATCCTCTCGACGTGCGCCGCCCGATGGCGCTGCCGTACAACGGGAAGAAAGTGCTCGTCGTCGGACTCGGTCCCGCGGGATACACGCTCGCGCACTACCTCGCGAATGAAGGCTTCGGCGTCGTCGCGATCGATGGCTTGAAGATCGAACCGCTCGGCATCAATGCGCGCGATCCGATCAAAGACGCGCGCACGCTCTGGGACGATCTCGACGACCGCATTCTCGCGGGCTTCGGCGGCGTGTCCGAATACGGAATCACCGTGCGCTGGGACAAGAACTTCCTGAAAGTCATGCGCATCGCGCTGGAGCGCAAAGAGAACCTGCGCATGTACGGCGGCGTGCGATTCGGCGGCACACTGACGATCGAAGAAGCATTCGACGAGCTCGACTTCGATCACATCGCGATCGCAGCCGGCGCAGGCACGCCGACGATCGTGCGCATGAAGAACAACCTCGTGCGCGGCATGCGCCAGGCGTCCGATTTCCTCATGGCGCTGCAGCTCACCGGCACGTTCAAGAAGAACTCGCTCGCCAATTTGCAGGTGCGTTTGCCGGCCCTCGTCATCGGCGGCGGACTCACCGCGATCGACACTGCGACGGAGTTGTTCGCGTACTACCCGGTGCAGGTCGAGAAGGTGCTCGAACGCTACGAGACGATGTGCGCGGAGATGGCCGAAGGGATCGTGCGTTCGGGGTATGACCGCGAAGAGTTGCTGATCCTCGATGAGTTTCTCGCGCACGGACGTGCTGTGCGTGCGGAACGAGATCGCGCGGCGAGCGTCGGCGAGAAGCCGAACTTCATTCCGCTCGTCCGCTCGTGGGGCGGCGTCACACTCGCGTATCGCAAGTCGATGCTCGACTCCCCCGCGTATCGCCTGAACTTCGAAGAGATCGAGAAGGCGTTTGAGGAAGGCATCGCGTACGCCGAGATGCTCTCGCCCGTCGAAGCGGTCTCGGACGAGTTCGGACACGTGCAGGCGCTGCTCTTCGAAAAGCAGATCGTCGAGGACGGTCGCTGGAAAGACTCGGGCACGATCGTCGGGCTTCCGGCGCGCACCGTGATGATCGCGGCCGGAACCTCGCCGAACGTCATCTACGAGAAAGAGCACCCGAACACGTTCAAGCTCGACAAGTGGAAGCAGTTCTTCCAGTCCCACTCCCTCGGCATCGAGAACGAATTGATCGAAGACGACGAAGCGGCGCACGATCGCGGATTCTTCACGTCGTACCAGCATCCGTCGCGACGCGAGAAGCTCGTGACGTTCTACGGCGACAACCATCCGAAGTACGCCGGGAACGTCGTGAAAGCGATGGCATCCGCGAAGTTCGGATTCCCGCACGTTTCGCGGCTCTTCGAGCGCGAGCTCATGTCGATGGATCGCAGCGACGCTGCGCAGTCATCGCGCGATGAACAGTGGCATTCCCTCATCGCCACACTCGACGACGGTCTCCTCGCCACCGTTCACGAAGTCAATCGACTCACGCCGACAATCGTCGAAGTCGTCGTACGCGCACCATTCGGCGCGCGGCACTTCCAACCCGGACAGTTCTTCCGCCTGCAGAACTTCGAAACCTACGCGCAGAAACGCAACGGCACGACGCTGGCGATGGAAGGCATCGCGCTCACCGGCGCATCCACCGATCCCGAGCGCGGCCTGCTCTCCGTGATCGTGCTCGAAATGGGTGGCTCATCACGCATGTGCGCGCTCCTCCAACCCGGCGAGCCCGTCGTATTGATGGGACCCACCGGCACACCGACCGAGATCCCGAAAGACGAAACCATCCTCCTCGCCGGCGGCGGCCTCGGCAACGCCGTGCTCTTCTCCATCGCCCGCGCACTCAAAGACAACGGCTGCCGCGTCGTCTACTTCGCCGGCTACAAGAAAGCCGCGGACGTCTTCAAGCGCGACGAGATCGAAGCCGGCACGCACCAGGTGATCTGGTCCGTCGACGCCGGCGACCCCATCGACCCCCGCCGCCCCCACGACCTCGGCTTCATCGGCAACATCGTGCAGTCGATCCAGTGGTACGCCTCGCAACCGCGCGACTTCGATCTCCGCAACGCCACCCGCCTCATCGCCATCGGCTCCGACGGCATGATGCGAGCCGTGAAGGACGCGCGCCACGGCGTCCTCGCCCCGCATCTCAATCCCGCGCACGTCGGCATCGGCTCGATCAACTCCCCGATGCAATGCATGATGAAACAGGTCTGCGCGCAATGCCTCCAACGCCACGTCGACCCCGCGACCGGCAAAGAGTCGTTCGTGTTCTCGTGCTTCGATCAGGACCAGCCGCTGGACCGTGTCGATTTCACGAATCTCCGCGCGCGATTGCGGCAGAACACGGTGCTGGAGAAGCTGAGCAACCTGTGGTTGACGCGGGTGCTCGCGCAGGAAAACACGGTGGAGGCACGATGATTCACGAGCCTGAGCTCACGCCCGAAAAATCGGCCGAGATCCAGGCTGCGATTGCGGAAGCTGCGTTGGGTGGTGGCTTGCCTGCGGAAGAAGTGCTTCGCGAATTGCGCGCGCGCCGTAACGAGTATGCCCGTCGGCGCGTCGGCTCCCGCCCCAAACTCTAAAACCTCAGCGCGGTACGATACCGCCCATGCGTCCCCTCCTCCGCCTCACCCTCGGCGTCGCTCTGTCCATCCTCGCCGCTCCCTCCCTGCTCGCGGCGATGCGCGGCGTCGTCTTTGATCTGCAGGGAGATTCGGTCGCGAGTGCGCGGGTGACGGCGCATCGGTGGGAGCCGCTGATCGCGGAACGCGCACGAATGCTTGCGGGCACACCGAGTCACGAGCTGGCCGCGACCACGACCGACGAACATGGTGCGTTCACGTTCGACTGGAAAGTCGGCGGAGTGGTGGAACTGAGAGTCGAGCGCGATAGACACGCGCCGAGTCGCCAGTTTGTCCTCGCGGACGACGAGCTCGTATTCGTCGAGTTGAAACGCGCGCCAACGCGCACCGGTCACGTGACGGCGAACGGCAAGCCGGTGAGCAACGCGCTCGTCGTCGCGCATGACGCATCGCGACTGGCGTGGTCCACGCGGACGAAAGACGACGGCACGTACACGATCCCCGATCCGAAACTGTGGGTGGAGACGCTCGAGTTCGTACATCCCGACTTCGCGCCGCTGTCGACGGAGGACATGTCGCGCCTCGACGTCGTGCTGCTTCCCGGAACAAGCGTTTCGGGCACCGTGAGCGATGCGAGCGGACGGCCCGTGCCGAAAGCAAACGTCTTCGCAGGCGACTGGACCAGAACGATCACAAAGGATGACGGCACGTTCGTGTTGCAGCACGTCGCAACCGACGAGAAGCAGCTCACCGCAATCGACGGCGTGTCCTTCGGAACGGTGGCGCGCAAAGAGAAAGACGTCGCGCTCCGCATCGAGCGACTCGGCACGATCACCGGCACCGTGAGCGACGCGAATCAGCGTCCGCTGGAAGGCGTGCCCGTATACGCGGGAATGACAATGTCGCGCGGACTAAAGGAATGGCGCGAAACCAACGCCGCCGTCACCGATGCGAAGGGCAACTATTCGATCCTGCACTGCGATGCTTCGGACTACACCGTCGACGCATACGCGACGTCCGCGCTCGAGCTCGAGGATGTCAAGGTCACGCTGCGCAACAGCCTGTCCGCGCGCGCCGACCTGACCGCAACCAAAACTGACTTCATCGTCGGCACGGTCGTCGATGAACAGAAACGCCCCGTCAGCGGCGCGACGGTGCAATTCACCGTTTCCGTGGGCCCCGTCGTTTACGGCTTCATCGCGAAAAGCGGAATGACATCCGCGCGCACCGGACGCGATGGAAAGTTCCGCCTCGCCGGGAATCTGCTCCTGTTCGACAACAAATTCGAAGTGCGCCTTCAGGCGATCCGCCGCGGCTACGCGGCCGGCGTGAGCGAGCAGCTGAAACGCGACGGCGGACCGCAAACGATCGTGATGCCTGCCGGGATCGAGTTCGCCGGCCTGGTCACGAACGCCGAAGACAAACCGGTCGCCGGCGCTGGAATCGTGCTCCTGCAGAATCCGAGCGGCGCGGAACCGACGCCGATCGAAGGCCTGATGGCGCTCGGCACGATTCAGCCCTTCACCGAAACCGATGCCGCCGGCCGCTTCTCCGTCCGACTCAACTCCATCGTTCACGACATCGGCGTCTGGAAGGAAGGCTATGCCGGTCAGCGCGTGGGCAATCTCACACCGCGCCCCGGCGACGCACCGCTGAAAATTGTCCTCGGCGCCAGCGTCGAGATCCGCGGCCGCGTCACGGCCAAAGGAACGGCGAAGGACA
>DASYLL010000463.1:0-15624 GCA_036009605.1 Thermoanaerobaculia bacterium
GAGGCCTTTGTCTTTCGTGACCGGCTCTTCGATGCGCGTGATCTTCGCTTTGAAGAACGGCGCGGTCTGGATGAAGTAGTCGATGCGCGCGCGGGACAGGCCCTGCACGAGAATGCGAATGCGGCCGTCGGGCAGCTTCAGCATCCGCATGATGATGGCCACAGTGCCGGTGCGATAGAGATCCTCTTCGCCCGGATCTTCGTTCTGAAAGTCTTTCTGCGCCGTCAGCATGATGACGCGGTTCTCGGCCAGCGCCTGATCCACCGCGTTGATCGACTTCTCGCGCGACACCGACAACGGCACGATGATGAATGGAAAGATCACCAGGTCCTTGAGCGGCAGTACCGGCAGGACGTCGGGAATCTTGATGGCTTCTTCTTTCGCGGTTTCGTTCGCGTCAGTCATTTCAACCTCTCAAATCGCGGGAGAACCATGCGGCGGCTTGTGCAATGGGCGTTCCCGGCTATTTCAGTCGATGCAGCTCTTTTACAAACGCATCCACGTCCTCGAAACGGCGGTACACCGAGGCGAAGCGGACATAAGCAACGGGGTCGAGCTCGCGCAATCGGTCCATGACGAGCGTCCCGAGCGCCTGTGACGAGATCTCACGCTCGGATGAGTCAGACATCGCCGACTCGATGGTGTCGGCGATCCTTTCCAGCTCGGCCTGTGGAACCGGGCGCTTGCGGGTGGCAATCTGCAGCCCCCGCATCAGTTTGTTGCGGTCATACGGCTCCCGACGCTGGTCGCGCTTCACGACCTGAAACGTCGGCAGCTCAATTTTTTCGTAGCTGGTGAACCTGCGCTCGCACCTCGCGCATTCGCGACGCCGACGGATGACGTCGCCTTCGCGTCCCTCGCGCGAGTCCACCACGCGGTCTTCGAGATTCCCGCAAAACGGGCACCGCATAATCGGCGCGGTATATCACGAACGAACCCACTCGGCAGCCGCAAGTGCCACTCGGCGGAGCAATCTGCGCTGCCGGCCGTGCCGGCCTCACTCCTCGGGGCGAACGTCCTTCCAGCGCAAACCTTCCCGCGCAAAGAGAAACAACCCCGTCACCAGAACCGGCAGCGTCCCGATGATGTGAAAGAGCACGGCCACGGCCACGCTGGAGTCGATGCTGAACTGATAGAAACGCGTCAGGACGAGCTGACACGCCTTGTGAAAGCCGCCGATGCCGCCCGGCGTCGGAATCGCCAGACCGACCGTCGTCACGCCGGTGACGAAGAAGCTCGCGTCATACGGCAGCGGATGATGCACGGCTTTCGTCGCGAACCAGAACTGCGACGTCAGACACGTCCACACACCCAACGTGCACAACAGCACCTTCGTCAGCACCGTGCGGTTCTGCGTGATCTTCACGGTCTCCGCGAAGGAGTCGAAGAAATGCATCCAGGAGGCGCGAAAACGCTGCGGCAGAATGACGCCGAGCTTTTCGTGCAGCCAGCGGATCTTGCCGCGAAACAGCAGCAGGCCGGTCACAAGAAACGCGAGCGCGGCGAGCAGCACGAGCGACACGATCGCGCCGATGCGCACGATGTAGAACCACGACGCGATGGATGTGTCGTGCGAAAACTCGTTCCATCGCAGAAACGCGAAAAACACGAACTGCGACAGGATCATCGTCAGATCGAGCACGCGCTCGGTGAGCACGGTGCCGAGGACGGTGGAAAAGCGGAGCGACGTGCGGCGGACGAGCAGTGCGGGACGCGCGACGTCGGCCGCGCGGATCGGCAGGACGATCGAGAACATGTAGCCGACCGTATTCGCGAAGAACGTGGCGAAGAACGGCGGTGGATTGTCGTGATCGATGATCATGCGCCAGCGGATCGTGCGCAGCATCAGCGCGGCGAAATTGGCCATCAATCCGAGGATCACCCAACCGACCGTGGTGGACCTGAGAATCCGGCCGACCTGTTGCAGGTCCGCATTCCGCAGGAAAAGCCAGAGGAAGAAAACCGTCAGGGCCACGATGACGGCGATCTGTAGAATGCGCTTCACGCGGGCGCATCATAGCCTTTCGATCCGATGCTCAAGGTTTATACCCATCCCGTCTTCGCCCGGCACAACACGGGATTCGATCATCCCGAGCGCGCCGAGCGCCTCGACGCCGCGCTCGAAGGAGTGTCGCGCGCCGGACTCGACGATTGCGTTGTGTACGAGCCCGAAGCGCATCCCGACACCGATCGCATCATCGCGAAAGTGCACTCCGCTGATTACGAACGCGATCTCGAACAGGCCGTGCGTGCGGGCTCGCGCTACTTCCATTCGCTCGACAATCCGATCTCCTCGGCCACATTTGCCGCTGCGCGCGCAGCCGTTTCAACCGCGCTGATCGCTGCGCAGGAGCAACGTTCATTCGTGATTGCGCGTCCGCCGGGACATCATGCGGAGCGGCTCACGGCGATGGGATTCTGTTTCTTCAATACGATCGCGTGCGTTGCGGAATGGCTGCGCGAACAGCCCGGCATCGAGCGCGTGTTCATCTACGACTTCGACGTGCATCACGGCAACGGCACACAGCATCTGTTCGAAGAACGCGACGACGTTTATTACGCGTCCATCCATCGCTACCCGTTCTATCCCGGCACCGGCGCCGCAGACGAAATCGGCAAAGGCGCAGGACGTGGCTTCACGAAAAACATCCCCGTGCGCGGCGGCGAAGGCGATGCCGCGTGGCTGCGTGCGACCGAGGAGGAGATCGTGCCGATCATTGATGACTATCGTCCGAATGCGATTCTGTTGTCCTCGGGATTCGACGCGCATCGACGCGATCCGCTCGGCGGCATGAAAGTGACGGAGCAGGCGTACGGTGAGTTGACGCGGCGGATTGTCGAAGCCGCAGGCGACGTTCGTGTGCTCTCGCTACTGGAAGGTGGGTACGACCTGGAGGGTTTGGCGGCGAGCGTCAGCGAGCACGTGCATGCGCTCTCTCAACAATCTCTCCGTACAGGTTCTCCAACCGCGTAATCCGCAACTCCTTCGAAAACCCACCCACCACATGCGCCCGCGCCGCCCGCCCAACCTCGGCAGCACGCGACGAATCCTCGATCACTTCGAGCAACGCGCCCGTGAGCGCCGCACGATCTTTCATCGGAATCAGCCAACCCACTGCGCGTGAGGACACCAGCTCTTCGTTGCCGCCCGCGTTCGTGGCGATGACCGGCTTCTCCATCGCCATCCCCTCACGCACCGTCCCCGTGATCCCTGTCCCGGCCCACGACGCATCGACGATCACATCGCACGATGCGAACACGTTCGGCATGTCCGTGCGGTATTCGACCGCGGTCACGCGATCTGCAACGCCCGCATTTCGCGCATACGTCATCACTTCATTCTTCTCTGCGTCGCCGCGGCAACCGATCAGCAGCAGATGCACGCGCGGATGGCGCGGTGCGACGTCCGACACCGAATCGATCAGCTCTCTCCAGCCCTTCCAATCGCGCACACCGACCTGTGCGACCACGAAGCGATCCTCCGCAACGCCCTTCTCGCGACGAAACGCACGCGCATCCCACGTTGTTGGATCAAAGTGCGTCACGTCCGTTCCCGCGTAAACGACCTGCACTTTGTCTTCCGGCAGCTTGCCGCTCTCGACGATCACATCCTTGATCTGCTGACAGACCGTGACCACGCGATCGACGCGCGGCGTGCGGTACTTGCCGCGATTCCAGACGTCGAGCGGAAACGACACGCCGCGATTCACGACGAACGCGCCGACCGGCTGTCGCCACGTCGCCGCCATCGCCAGCGCGTGCGCGATTCCTTTATGAACGTGAATCACGTCCGGCCGCTCGTCGCGGATCAATCGCCGCAACGCGCGAATGGTCCCGATGTCGAACTGGTGGCGGAACGGCAGACCGTGAAACTGCACGCCCTTTTCCGCCGCGCGCGCCGCCAATACGGAATCGGGGCGGCTGACGATCGTCACGTCGTGATCGCGCTCGCGCAGGCCCGCGGCCGCCTGAAACATCTGATGGACGGAGCCGGTGTTGAACTGATTGAATTCGAGGATCTGGAAAATCTTCATGGAATGGCGAAACGGGACTCTAGCAGAGGGGCCGCGCTGTTCTGGTATCGTGCCGTGGGGAGGCAGCTTTGCCGAGCGATAAGCAACCGCCGAAAGAACTGAAGGTCACCGACAAGCGGATCTTCACACCCGAAGGCGACATCCGGGAAGAGTTCCAGAACGAGATCCGTCCGACCGACGCTCCAGCCGCGTCGACAAACGCGTCACAGACGGCCGCGCCTTCCGAGACCGCGCCACCACCGCCTGTGGAAGAGCGCAGGGCGCCCGTGTCGCCATCCGATCCACCGCAGCCGCCGCGCGAAGAGCGCCGCCGCTCGATGGCCGACAAAGCCCGCAATCCCGGCACCCCGTTCTCGAGCTTCATCCAGTCGCTCGTCGCACAGGCCTACATGTTCCTGGGCATGCTCCGCGATCCGCGCGCACCGCAGCCGATCTTCGATGCGGAAGCCGCGCACGAGACGATCGACATCCTCACGCTGCTTCGCGAGAAAACGTCCGGCAATCTCACCCCCGAGGAAGAAGATTTTTTCGACACCCACCTCGGCGACTTGAAGCTCGCGTACGTACAGAGGACCAAGAACATCGGATGATCCGCCGTTTCGCCGTCGCCGCGCTTGCGTTTGCCGCTCTTGCGGCCGCGAGCAGTGTGCACGCGCAGCAGGCGTCGCCGCGCGACCTCTGGCCGCAGGCGACGACCTCCGCGCGTGAGAATGATTTGGACATGGCGACCAAACGGGTCGCCGAGCTCATCGCCACCGGCCGCACGTACGGGATCACTTCGTATCCGCAATACGCCGCATCCGCCGCGGGGCTGGCCAGTCACGCGGAGAAGCACAACAACGCCGATCTCCTGAAATGGGCCTCGTCGACCGCGGGTCCGCTCGACAGCAGGTCGCCTGCGGTTGCGTTTTCCGAGGCGGATCGCGCTGCGCGGAAAGCGGCGTGGGGCGAGGCGGTGCCGCTGGTGATGCGCGGATTCACGCGCGTCATGGGCGACTATCGCTCGAGCCTTCTCAGTCGCGCCGATCTGCTGATCGTCGCGGGACTGGCGATCGTTCTCACCGCGGTACTGCTCTCGATCGCGTTGCTCATTCGCTACGGCCGGGCGATGGCGCATGACTTCCGCGAGATGCTCAGCTCGCGCCTCACGGGCGGCTCGGTTTCCGTGCTCGCGTTCGCGCTGCTGTTCCTGCCGCTCTTCTTCTGGCTCGGACCGATGTGGCTGCTCTTCTACTGGCTGGCGATTTTCTTTCCGTACGGCGGCAACGCAGAGCGCGTGGCGATCGTCGTGCTGCTGATTCTCGTCGCGTTGCTGCCGATCGCCGGCGACTACACGGCGGCGCGCGTCGCAGGCATCGAGAGTCCGGTGATGCTGGCCGCGATCTCGGGCGACGCGCAGGCGTATCAACCGGAAGCACTGCGACGCCTGCAGGAGCTGATCTCGGCCGTTCCCGATCATCCGATGCTGCACCTGCTCGCCGGCAACATGCAGGGCTTCGAAGGTAACGAGGAACAGGCGCAGCAGCACTACAACCGCGCCGTCGAGCTGCGCCCCAACTACGCCGGCGCCCACGTGAACCTCGGCAATCTGCTGTATCTCAACAGCGAATTTCAGGCGGCGATGACGGAGTACGAGAAAGCGCAGCGCGCCGATCCGAAACTTGCCGCCGCGTTCTTCAATCACTCCGTTGCCAGCGGCGAAACGTACAAGTTCGATCAGCAGACGCAGATGCTCGAGCGCGCGCGCAAGGCAGACCCGTCGTTCGTCGAGCGCGTGACGCGCACGGCGCCGCCGCAGAAGATCGTCATGTACAGCCCGTCGATCAAAGAAGCGTGGGTCGCGACATTCGAGATCGCGAAGATTCCCGCGGCGCGATCGCTCTTCGGCAACTACGCGATCTTCGACGTGACGCGCAGCGCTGCGAATCCGTTGACCATCGGCGCGCTGTCATCGCTGCTGCTCGCGATGCTGCTGTGGATGAAGCGCCGTCGCACCGGACTCGCGAACGCGTGCATCAAATGCGGCCGCACGTTCTGTCCGCGCTGCAAATCGGCGCGTGAGAGCACGACCTACTGTACGCAGTGCATCCATATCTATCTCAAGCGCGACGGTGTCTCCATCGACACGAAGCGCAAGAAGCTCGAAGAAGTGACGAGCCATCAGACCGGCATGGTGCGTCGCAACAAACTGTTCGCGACGTTTCTCCCCGGCGCCGCGCAGATCCTTGAAGGTCGCGCGATCTCCGGCATCATCGGCGTGTTTCTGTTCGGACTCTTCCTCGCCATCGCGCTGCTCGTGGGACGTCTCGCGCCCGCGCTCGGACCGTCCGCTGATTTCGCGCAGCTGCTCGTGCGCGTCATCGCCATTGCTGTCGCCGTGATCCTCTGGTTCGTGCTGGCGCTGCCGGTGTACCGCCGGAGGTCGGTGGCCTGAATGGCTCTCGAAGGCACACTCAGAGACTTCAGTCTCGCCGACATCTTCCAGCTGATCGGATTGCAGCGGAAGACAGGCGTGCTCACGCTGCGGAGCAAGGAAGACACCGTGACGGTGACGTTCCTCGACGGCAAAGTCGTCGGCGCGGACTCGCTCGATCTGCGTCTCGAAAACCGACTCGGCTCGGTGCTCATCCGCACCGGCTATCTCACGCAGGATCAGCTCACGCGCGCGCTCGAGATCCAGAAAGAGACACTCCAGCGCCTCGGATTCATCCTCACGCACTACGGCATCATCTCCGCCGAATCGCTGCGCGAAGCGATCCAGCTGCAGATCACGCAGATCGTCTTCCGCCTCTTCCGCTGGAAAGACGGCGACTATCACTTCTCGCAAGAGACGACGATCGAGTACGACCGCGACAACGTCACGCCGATCAGCGCCGAATCGATCCTGATGGAAGGCGCGCGGATGATCGACGAGTGGCCGATCATCGAGAAGCGGATCCGCTCGTACGAAATGGTCTTCCGCAAGAAGCTCACCGACCAGGAGATCCTGGTCGTGGGTGCGGAAGACGTGGACGAAATCGACTTCGACGGCAACTCGAAACGCCGCAAAGGCGCCGGCTTCTCCGAAACGATCCGGATCACGCAGGAAGAGAAATCGATCTATTCGATGGTCGACGGCACGATGACCGTCGGCGAGATCGTCGAAGTCTCGCGCCTTCCCGAGTTCGATACGAACAAGGCGCTGTACGAGCTGCTCACGCGCGATCTCATCGAGGAAGTACGCGGCGCCAGCGCCGCGGCCGTGCTGCAGCAGGGAACGCCTGTCGATGAATCCGAAGTTGCGGAGACACCGGTTCCGCTGCCGCTCGTGTTGATTCTCGTCGTGCTCGCGGTGGCGTCGCTCGTGACGTCGATTCGCAATCCGCTGAACAGCTTTCGTCCGCTGAATGGCGGACCGTCCGTGATCGATGAAACGCGCAAAGCGATCTCCCTGCAACGCATCGAAGCGATCGGCCAGGCGCTCGAAAAATTCAACGACACGCAGGGCAGGTTGCCGACGGATCTCGGCGAGCTCGCGCCGCACTACGTCGGCGCACCGCTGCTGCGCGATCCGTGGGGCAACAGCTACAAATACCTCCAGCCCGCCAATCGGTATCTCGTGATTGGATTTTCGGCGGATGGTCGGCCCGACACGGATCTCTATCTCGAACGCGTTGTCGGTGGCCCCACACCGCCGGGTGCGACGAAGGTGGAGACCGGCGGGATTACGTTGATCGAGTAGGGGACGTGCTCCGTTCACTCGCGCGCATCCTCGCTGCCGTCGTCCTGATCAGCGCGATCGGTCTCGCCAGTCTCGCCATCGCGCTCCGCCAGCCCACCTTCACCAAACTCCCCTTCCGCGGTTCTACCCGCGCGGACGCGCGAATCCTGCGGAAGCACGTCGAGTTCCTGACAATCGACGTCCTGCCGCGCAGCGTCAGTCATCCCGAAAATCTGGAACGCACTGCGGCATACATCAAACTGCACTTCGGCGCCGCGGGCGGCGACACGTCGCTGCAGCGTTTCGATGCACGAGGCGCGAGCTACGTGAACGTCATTGCCCGATTCGGACCCGCGGATGAATCACTACCCGTCCTCGTCGTCGGTGCGCACTACGACGCATTCGGCGAGCACGCCGCGCTCCCTGGCGCGGACGATAACGCGAGCGGAACCGCCGGCCTGCTGGAGCTCGCGCGCTTGCTCGGCACGCAACCGCCCACGTCACCCGTACTGCTCGTCGCCTACTCGACCGAGGAGCCGCCGTTCTTCGGATCGCATGAGATGGGTAGTGCCGTGCACGCGAGAAGCGTGGTGGGTCGCAACGTGCGCGGCATGATCTCGCTCGAGATGATCGGCTATTTCGCCGAGGAGCAGGCGTGGCCGAACGCGCTCTTCGAGCTGATCTATCCGACAAAGGGCGACTTCATCGGCGTCGCAGGCGGCTGGCAGGATCGCAAGCTCGCGCGTCACGTGAAACGCGCAATCGGCGGCGCAGGCGGCATTCGCGTCGTCAGTTTCACCGGCCCGCGTGAAACGTCAGACGCGTCCGATCACCGCAACTACTGGAGCCACGGCTGGCCGGCGGTGGTCATCACCGATACCGCGTTTCTGCGCAATCCGAATTACCACACGAAGCGCGATCTCGCGGAGACTCTGGACTACGAAAAGATGGCTCGGGTGGTGGACGGCGTGCTCAGCGCCACTACGGCACCACTACTTTCAACTTCCCATCCGCCAACCCGAACGACACCGGCGTCCTCGTGAGCGGCTCGCCATCCGCGTACACCGCCATCGCGGTCTCACTCGAAAAGTGAAACGCGCGGCCGCGTCCCATCTCCACGAACGAGCTCTTCACGTGCGCGCCGGTGTACGCCTTCGGCAGCGTCTTCAACAACTCCACGCGTGTGGAGCGATGCACGATGCAGATGTCGAGTAGTCCGTCATCGACTTTCGCATCAGGCGTGATGCGGATGCCGCCGCCGTACTGCCGCGTGTTTCCGACCGCGGCAAACATGATCTCTTCCTGCCGCGTTCCGTTCTCCGTACGAATCTCCACCGGCCGCGGAGTGAAGCGCGGCAGCACGCGCAGGATCGCGTAGAGATACACCGCCGATCCGCGCAGGAACTTCACGTTGCGATTCGCAAAATCGGCGACCTCGGAATCGAATCCGAGTCCCGCGACGCCGAGATAGCGGATGTTGTTGGCGAGAGCGACGTCGACTTCGCGGACCGTTCCATTGATCACGACATCGCATGCGCGACGCACGTTGCGCGGAATGCCCATCACCTTCGCGAAGTCATCGCCCGAGCCGGTCGGAATCAACGCGAGCGTTCCGTTCGCGAGATCGAATTCGCGGATCGCGAGATTGAGCGTCCCGTCGCCGCCGCACACGACGACGCGATCGTAACTGCCACGCGAGCTCTCCGCGGCGATGCGCACGAGATCGTCGGGATCGGTGCTCGGCTCGCAATCGACACGCGCACCGCGATCGCGGAGATACTCCTCGATCTCGCGCACATGGCGCCGCGCTCTCCCGCGTCCCGCCGCCGGGTTGTAGATGATTTTGAGATGCACGACCGTTGGGCCGGCAGTCTAGCGGGATTGCGATGAGGGGATCGAGCGTTTCTCACTAGCGGCCATGAAAAAGCTCCGGACGTTCATCGCATTGTTCCTCCTTGGCATCGGCTGCGGCCGGCCACTCGCCGAACCGCAAAGCGCGCAACCGGCGAAACCCGCGCCGCGCACTACCGCTGTGACCATTCCCGCCAGCGTGAGCGCCTCGCGGCGCACGCCAATCGTCGTCGTCGCGCACAACGTGCTGCCCTCGGTCGTGAACATTCAGACCGAGGCGACGATTCGGCAGCGGCGGGCCGACCCGTTCGATCCGTTCGGATTCTTCGGCGGCGGACGCGAACGCGCCTACACCTCGCAATCCCTCGGCTCCGGCTTCGTCTGGTCGAGTGACGGCATCATCGTCACGAACAACCACGTCGTCGAAGGCGCGTCGCGCATCACCGTCAACGTCAATGGTGGTCGCCAGATCCCCGCAAAGCTTCTCGGCGTCGATCCGGACAGCGATCTCGCCGTACTGCGCGTCGATGAGAAAGGCCTCCCCGCCGCGCCGATCGGCACGTCATCCGATCTCATGATCGGAGAGAGCGTGATCGCGGTCGGCAATCCGTTCGGCCTCAGCGGCACCGTCACGACCGGCGTCGTCTCCGCACTTGGCCGCTCGGTGCCTTCGCAGGATCAGTCGCGCACGTTCACTGATTTCATCCAGACCGACGCGTCAATCAACCCCGGCAATTCCGGCGGCCCGCTGTTGAACATCGAAGGAAAAGTCATCGGCATCAACGTCGCGATTTACGCACAGGCACAGGGCATCGGCTTCGCAATCCCCGTCGATCGCGCGAAGAAAGTGATCGAGGATCTGCTGCGCTACGGCGCCGTACACTCGGCATGGATCGGCGCGGTTACCGCGACGCTCACTCCCGAAGAAGCAAAACGCCTCGGACACAACCTGCAGCGCGGCGCAGTCGTCGAACGCGTCTTCGCCGAATCCCCCGCGGAACGTGCCGGACTGCGCAACGGCGACGTGATCACGGCCGTCGCGGGACGATCGGTGGATTCGCGCGAATCCTTCTCGACTGCAACCGCGACACTCGCACCCGGCGCGAACATCCAGCTGTCGATCAATCGCGATGGCGCCGCACGCAACATCAGCGTCAGCGCCGGTGAACCGCCCGCCGACCTCGGCCTGCGCATCCTCGTAGAAGTGGCCGGCATCCGCGTCGCGGATGAGAAACGCTCCGTAGTCGTCGATGAAGTTCTCAATCGCTCGCGCGCCGCGGAAGTCGGACTCGCGCCGGGCGATCTCATCGTCGGCGTGAACGGTAACGAAGTGAACGACACGCGTGAGCTCAACACGCAACTCATCGCCAGCGCGGAACGGTCGTCGATCGTGTTGTCGGTCGCGCGCGGTCGGTACGTCTACAACGTGACGTTCCCGATGGGAATCTAGAACAGCGACGCCTGCACCGGCTGCGGCGACGCGGCCGGTGCAACACGCACCGGTTTCGGTCTGCCGAGGAGCAGGAACAAGTTCCGGCGGATCCATTCCTGCGATTCGCGGTGATAGCGGAACTGGCGCTCGTGTTGATGAAAGCGGCGATTGTGATTCGGGCCGAGCACGTGGTGCAGGTACTCGTGATAGATCACGGACTGCACGAAAAACGCGGGGATGTGCGGCGCATTGAGAATCGGATGAATGCGCACCTCGGCGGTCAAATGATTGTAGGAGCCGAGACGGATACTGCGGCGTTTCTTGCGCGAGATCTGCTGACCCCAGCGCACCGGCAGCGGCGGGTATTTGGCGAAATAGGTGCGATGCACCTCGCGGGCGTTCGACTCGAGGCGGTCCGGAACGACGATCAGCGGGATGCGATTACTCGCCGTGGCGGGCATCGCAGTCATTATGCATCAGCCGGCACGGCCGGCTGCGCTGATTGCTTCGCCGAATGGCACGTACGGCTGCCAAGTGGCGTTCCGACGCTCAGCCTTTCACCTTGTCCATGACTTGCGAGACGTTGGCCATGGCCGCGGCCGACACGAGTGACGATCCGGCAGCGATGATCTCGTCGCTCTTCTTCATGCCGAGCCAGATTCCGACGCCGAGGCCGAGGGCCAGTGCAGCGACCGGAAAGGCCTTGATCTGATCGCGCCAGGCCTCGGGCAGCAGGTTCTCGATCTCGTCGAGCAGCGCCTCGGGACCATCCGACACCATCTTCGCGCCCAGAGATTCGGCTTTGTCGCGGATCGCGCTATCGTCGAAATCGAGTCCGGCCGCGGACCGCTCGTATTCTTCAGGATCGTGTTTCGTTGCCATGAGCGTTAGTCCTCATCGCGGCGGAGCAGAAGTCCGACCAGGAATCCGACGCCGACCGAGATCAGCAGCGCTTTGCCGGGATTCGACCGGACATACGTGCGCACCTGATCCGTGATCGCACCGAAGTCGACGTCTTCGACCTTCTCGCGCACGCTGTTGTATCCGTCGCGCACTGCGCCGGATGCCGTTTCGTATTTCTCGCCGACGTACTCGCGAGCGCGGCCAAAGCGACCTGCTGGTTCACCCTCACCCGCTTCGCCGGCGGTTCCGGAGTTGTTCTTCTCGTCCATAAAGGGGCCTCCTGTGCGCCCGACGATACCACTACGTGTCTCGCGAGTTGCAGCGGCCGTGCCGAGAGCGTGTTGCTGGTTACTGGTTGCTGGTTCAAGGTGCCGCATCTCCAGACTCACGGCACTCGCGCTGAGGCACAACGAACCAGCAACCAGCAACGAGCAACGAGCAACATACAATCGCTGTCGGTGCAAATCTCCCTGGACAAAGTCAGTCACGATTACGGCCCGAGCGATGAATCCGCGCCCGTTCATGTGCTCGATGACATTTCGCTCGAGATTGCCTCGGGTGATTTCGCGGTGTTGATGGGCGCATCGGGCAGTGGCAAGTCGACGTTGCTCAATCTCATTGGCGCCGTGGATCGGCCGACGCGCGGGCGCGTGTTTCTCGGCGATGCGGAGACTTCTTCGTTCGATGAATCGCAGCTCACGCAGTTGCGGCGCAATTCGATCGGCTTCATCTTTCAGTTCTTCAATCTCATTCCGACGTTGAATGTGAGCGAGAACGTGGCATTTCCGCTTTCGCTGGCGAAGAAGCCGAAGCGCGAGATCAGGGAACGCGTCGATGAAGTGCTGCGCCGCGTCGGACTCGCACGTCGAGCGACGCATTTTCCGAACGAGCTTTCCGGCGGTGAGATGCAACGCGTTGCGATCGGACGCGCGATCGTGCATCAGCCGCCGTTGATTCTCGCGGACGAGCCGACGGGCAATCTCGATTCGAAAAATGGCGCGCTGGTCCTCGACCTGATCCGCGAGATTCATCAGACGCTGCGGCCGACGATCGTGATGGCGACGCACTCCGACGTCGCGGCGGGCTTCGGCGATTACATCGTGCGCGTGGAGGACGGTCGGGTGCGGCGATGATCGCGCGCGCCCTCATCCTTCGCCCGCTCCTGCGCGAAAAAACCCGCACCGCGCTCACCGTCCTCGGCATCGCCGTCGGCGTCGCGGTCGTCGTCGCGATTCAGCTTGCGAATCAAAGCGCGTTGCGCGCGTTCCGTGAATCGGTCGACGCGATTGCCGGCCGCGCGAACTATCAGATCGTCGCTGACGCGGGACCGCTCGATGAACGCGTGCTGCTGAATCTGCGGCCGTTGTGGAGCGAAGGCGTGCGCTTCGCGCCCGTGATCGACGTCGAAGGATTGCTCGAGCCTGCGCAGCATCCCGTGCGCATCCTTGCCGTCGATCTGCTCAGTGATCTGCATTTCCGCGACTATCGCTACGCGCGCATCGAGACCGGCGCGAAGCACGAGTCGCTCGGCGATTACTTCGCGCTGTTCAAGTCGGACGCGATCATCGTGCCCGCGCCGTTCGCGCGCGAGCGCGGTCTGCGCATCGGCAGCAGAACGACGATCAACGTGCTCGGCCGGCGGGCGTCATTCGTCGTGCGTGGCATTCTCGAAGCGGAAGGTCCCGCGACCGCGTTCAACGGCAACATCGTCGTCTGCGACATCGCCACCGCGCAGCGCAACTTCGGACTGATCGGCAAACTCTCACGTGTCGATCTGATGGTGCCGGAAGAACGCGAGCAACAGATCATTTCGCGCATCACACTTCCACCCGGCGCGCGCATCGAGCGTCCCTCGCGCCGCAATGAGCGCGTCGAGAAGATGTTGCGCGCGTTTCGCGTGAATCTCTTCGCGCTCGCCGGCGTGGCGCTGCTCGTCGGCATGTTCCTCGTCTACAACACCGTGCTCATCTCGATTCTGCGGCGACGCCGCGACGTCGGCGTGTTGAAGACGCTCGGCACTTCTCCGCGACAGATCTTCCTGGCGTTTCTCAGCGAAGGTCTCGTCTTCGGACTCGTCGGTTCCATCCTCGGCATCGCCCTCGGTTACGCGCTCGCCAGCGCAATCCTGCAGACCGTTGGCCGCACGATCAACACGCTGTACGTGACGTCGGCGCCCGAGGCGATCGTGTTCACGCCGGGTGTGATCGCGGTTGGCATCGCGGTCGGCACGATCCTGTCGCTGCTCTCCGCGCTGCAGCCCGCGCTCGAAGCGTCGCGCGTGCGGCCGAGCGCGATGATCCGTCCCGGCCTGCAACAACGTGTGATGCATCCGCGCAGACTCTTCGCACTCGCCGTCGTCTGCTTCATCGCCGCGGCGTTGATCTCGCGGCTTCCGTCGATCGGCGGCATCGCCGTCGCGGGTTACGTCGCCGTGTTGTGCGTCGTCGCGGGATTCTCGCTGCTCGCGCCGTTCATCGTGCGCACGACGTCGCGACTGGCGGCGCCAGTTCTCGAACGCGCATTCGGCATCGTCGGCCGCCTCGCCGCGGTGTCGCTCCCCGCATCGCTGCGACGCACATCCGTCGCGAGCGCCGCGTTGTCACTCGCCACAGGAATGATGGTCGCAGTCGCGTTGATGGTCGGCAGCTTCCGCGAGACCGTGCGCATCTGGGTCGATCAGACCGTCAGCTCCGATCTCTGGCTGCGTCCATCGAAAGGGCTCGCCAACGCGCAGGTCGCACTCTTCCCGCCCGAAGTCGCGGACGAGCTGGAGACGATGCCATTCGTCGATGAGATCGATCGCGCACGCGGCATGAACATCGTCTACGGCGACACTCTGATCACGATCGGCAGCGGCGAGTTCGACGTCGCGGCGAAATACGGCGACCTGCCGATGATCGCGCCGCGCTCGTCCGCGGATGCATTGCGAGACGCCGTGCGCAGAGAGGGCGTCGTCGTGTCGGAGAGCTTTGCGCTCAAGTTTGACAAGAACGTCGGCGACACGATCCAACTTGCCGGCAAGCCACATGCGTTTCCGATCACCGGCGTCTATCGCGACTACTCGAACGATCGCGGCGTGGTGGTCATGCATCGATCGCTCTACGTAAAAACGTTCGACGACAGGAACCTCAACACGATCGTCGTCTACCTGAAACGCGGCGTCGATCGAAATCACGCGCGTCTCGAGCTGGAGAAGCGATTCGGACCGAAGTACGGCGCGTTCGTGGTCACGAATCGCGAGATCAAGTCGGAGGTCATGAAGATCTTCGATCAGACCTTCATGATCACGTACGCGCTCCTCGGCGTCGCGATCGTCGTCGCCGTGCTCGGCATCGTGAACACACTTGCCGCGTTGATCCTCGAACGCACGCGCGAGCTCGCGTTGCTGCGCGTCGGCGGACTCTCGACCGGCGAGCTGCGCACGATGATCGTCCTCGAATCCTCACTCCTCGGTGCCGCGTCGACCGTCGCGGGACTGGTGATGGGCTATGCGTTGTCGTGGATTCTCATCCACGTGATCAACAAACAGTCGTTCGGCTGGACGATCGATTTCCACACGCCGGCCGCACTGATCGTTGCGTCACTCGCCGTGACGTTGCTTGCGTCCGCGCTCGCGGGACTCATGCCCGCGCGGCTCGCGCAACGCATCGACATCGCCACTGCCATCAAAAGCGAATAGTTTGGAGTGCGGCAGCCGCAGCTGC
>DASYLL010000464.1:0-23713 GCA_036009605.1 Thermoanaerobaculia bacterium
TGGCTTACGGCGACGGCCGCGGTGCACTCGATCATGGTCGTCGAGCGTCGCGGCATCCTGAAGGGCTGGACGATCACGCTGATTCAGGCGACGTTCCTGCTCGTCATCCTTGGGACGTTCATGACGCGCTCCGGCGTGTTCAACTCCGTGCACTCCTTCACGCAAAGCGCGATCGGTCCGACGATCCTCGGCTTCCTCGCCGTGTCGTTGCTGTTCTCGATTGCGCTGCTCGCGTTCCGCATCGACAAGCTCGAAAGCGACGGCCGCATCGAAGGCGCCGCATCGCGCGAGGCGATGTTCCTCGTCAACAACCTGATGTTCGTGCTGCTCACGTTCACGGTGCTGATTGGTACCGTGTTCCCGCTGATCGTCGAAGCGATCAACGGCAAGCAGATGAGCGTTGGACGTCCGTACTTCGACAGCATGGTCGTGCCGATCGGCGCGGTGCTGCTGTTCATTCTCGGTGTCGGTCCCGCGCTGCCGTGGGGCCGCGCGACTGGCGATCAGGTGCGCAAAGCTCTGCTGCCGCCGATCGCAGGCGCAGTGGTGTTTGCCGTCATCGGATACATCGCCAACGTCCGTAGTCCGTGGACGCTGATCACACTCGCATTCGGTGGCTATGCCGCATGGGTGACGCTCGGCCAGATGTTCCTGCCGATGCTGCAGCGAATGAAACGCGGCGAGTCCGCAACGACGTCGTTCGTCGACGCAAATCTGCGCCGCGGACGCCGCCGCTTCGCGTCGTACATCGTGCACGCTGCCGTCGTGGTCGTGTTCATCTGCATCGCCGTGAGCAGCTCGATGCGTCAATCGACGGAGCTGCATTTCACGAAAGGCCAGACGCAGAAAGCGTCGGGATTCGACGTCACCTTTCTCGGCGTCGAACAGCGCGAGGAGCCGCATCGCGTCTCGACCATCGGACGCTTCGACATCGCGCGCGACGGCAAGCCGGTGGCGCACCTCGAGCCGCGCATGAATCAGTATCAGATGATGCGCGAGCCGATCGGCACGCCCGACGTACACACGACCGCCGGCGGTGATTTCTACATTGCGTTGAGCAACATCGATCCCGTTGGACAGACCGCGAGCATCACGGTCTTCGTCACGCCGCTCGTCGTCTGGATCTGGATCGCCGTGATCCTGATGGGCGTCGGCGCGCTGTTCGGCCTGATCCCCGCGCGACGCAGTGCCGCGGTTGCGCCAGTCTCTGAAGAAGCGCCGATCGCGGAGACGGCATGAACCGTACCGTTCTCCTCGTCGGCGTCGGCATCGCCGCGACTCTCCTCGGCGTGCTGTTCATCGGCCTCGGAAAGAATCCGAACGAGATCCGCTCACCGCTGATCGACAGGCCCGCGCCGACGTTTGCGCTGCGCGAAGTCGGCACCGGCCGAACGGTCGATCTCGCGCAGCTCAAAGGCACGCCGGTCGTGCTGAACTTCTGGGCGACCTGGTGCGCACCGTGTTGGGACGAGCATCCGATTCTCGTCGCCAACGCGAAAATGCTTCCCAACGTGCAGTTTCTCGGCGTCGTGTTTCAGGACGAAGAAAGCAAGATCCTCAGCTTTCTCAATCAACGCGGCTCGAGCTACCCGACCGTTGTCGATGAGCGCGGCAAGACCGCCATCGCATACGGTATCGGTGGCGTGCCGGAGACGTTTTTCCTCGACGCGAACGGCGTGATCGTCGCGAAATTCAGCGGCCCGATGTCGAACGAAGCGCTGCAGGAAAATCTCAGGAAGGCCTTTCGCCGATGATGATCGTGCTGCTGCTCCTGCTTCAGCTCAAAGTGCCGGACGCCGCGAGTTTTGTCGGACCTCCGCAAGGCACGCCGCTCACCGGACAACAACTCACGCAACGCGCGCATGAGGTGTCCGGGCTTCTGCGCTGCCCCGTATGCCAGGGCATGGCCGTCGCCGACTCGCCCGCCGAGATGGCGGTCAACATGAAGGCGCAGGTTCACGAGCTTCTCGCGCGTGGCTATACCGAGGAACAGATCCTCAAATACTTCGAGCTTTCGTATGGTCAGTTCGTATTGCTGCGACCGAAGTTTGAAGGCGTGAACCGCCTCGTCTGGCTGCTGCCGATCGGCGCGTTGCTCGTCGGCATCGGCCTCGTCTTCTTCAAGCTTCGCAAACTCGAATCCCAACACGTCGCCCCGCCAGCCGTCGACGATCCTTATGTCGATCGCGTGCGCAATCTCGTCCGCGGAGACAAACCATGAACCCGTCCATCGACTGGAAGAGCGCCATCGCAATCCTCATCGCCGGCGTCATCCTCGGCGTCCTCGTCGTCTACTTCAACAAGCGCAGAAACGCGCCGACGCTCGGCAACGAAAATGATCTCGAGCGCAACGATCTCGAAGCCAAACGCGACGCGCTCGTGCAGCAACTCCGCGACCCTTCGCTCAGCTCCGAAGAACGCGAGCGCGTGGAGCTCGACACCGCGGACGCCCTGCGTCGACTCGATGCTTTCTCCGGCCCGACGGGCTCTCAGCCTGTCGCCGCCCCGCTGGCGATGAACCCCACCATCAAAGGTTTCATCTGGGGCGCCACCTCCGTCGCGGCCCTCGCCGCCCTCGGCTACTTCGTGATGCAGCAGGCGAAGCCACGCGAAGAAGGCGGCGAGATCACCGGCGGCGTCGCGCAATCCCAGCCCGCGCCAGCCACCACGTCGACGGCACCGACCGACCCGATGACGCAGCAGCTGGAAGCCGCCGTGAAGGCGCAGCCGAACAACACCCAACTGCGCAACGATCTCGCGCAGGCTTATCTCGAGCGCGACAACCTGATGGCCGTGTTTCAACAGACGAAGATCGTCCTCGAGCAGTCGCCCGACGACAGTCGCGCGCTGACGCTGCAAGGCCTGGTGCGGATGGCGATGGGCGCGACTGAAGAGGCGACAAGCCTGCTGCAGCGCGCGACGAAAAGCGATCCAAAAAACCTCGACGGCTGGGTTGCGCTCGCATGGGTCTACGCGCAAAGCAACCGCATGTCGGACGCGCAGAAAATGATCGCCGAAGCCGCGCGCCAGGCGCCGCAGGACAAGGCGCGGCTCGAGCAAGTCTTCAATCAGATGCAGCAACAGCTCGCGCAACAGCGTGCCACTCCTGCGACAGCACAGAACACGTTGCCCGAAGGACATCCCGCGATCGGCGAAACACCCGCTCCTGTCGCAGCAGCGTCTCCTGCCGCAGCTTCTTCTCCTTCTGCCAGCGTCCACGTGACCCTCGACCTCGATCCCGGCGCCAGGCAACGCAGCGGCATCGTCTTCGTCATCGCCCGCAACGCCAGTGGCGGACCACCGGTTGCGGTGAAGCGTGTCGTCGCCGGTACGTTCCCCTTCAACGTCGAGCTGACATCCGCGGATTCAATGATGGGCCAGCCCCTCCCGCCCACCTTCCGCCTCGAAGCAAGACTCGACGGCGACGGCGACCCCATGACCAAGCCACCAACCGACCCCACCGCCATGCAGGATGGTGTGGCGCCCGGCGCCTCCGTGAGGTTGGCGCTCAAATAAGCTACACTCGCATCCGCCTCGGGGTGGCCATCACGGCCTGAGATCACACCCGCGGAACCTGATCCGGTTTGCACCGGCGTAGGGAAGGCAAGATGAAGAAGATATTTTTCGCGGCAATTTTCCTCAGCAGCGGTTCTCTGTTCGCACAACCCACACAAACTCCACCACCTCCCGCCCCTCCCACCTTCAGCGAGACCATGGAAGTCGGCGCCATCCGCGCCGATGAAAAGGTGCCGGTCACCAAGACCGACATCGAGCGCGTAGAGATCGAAAAGCGCTATCACGGCCAGGATGTGCCGCTGCTGATGCGCGACTCGCCTTCGATCAACGCCTACGCCGAGTCCGGCGCCGGCGGTGCGGGCTACTCGTACATTTCGCTGCGCGGCATCGGCGCGACGCGCATCAACTTCACGCTCGACGGCGTGCCGCTCGCGGATTCCGAGGACATGGGAACATTCTTCGTCGACTTCCCGGATCTCGCGCGATCGCTCGAAACGATCCAGATCCAGCGCGGCGCCGGGACGTCGACCTTCGGCTCCGCGTCCTTCGGCGGATCAGTGAATCTGGAGAGCATCAACCTCGCACAGGACGATCATCTCGACGCGACGCTTGCAACGGGATCGTTCGGCAATGAGCAGGCAACGGTTGGCTATCAATCCGGCGCACTGCCCGGCGGATTCGCGTTCTATACGCGCCTCTCGTATCTCGAGAACGAAGGCTTCCGCGACAACTCCGAAACGCGCCAGCGCAACCTGTTTTTCAGCGGCGCCAAACAACTCGGCGATGCGCAATTGAAGCTCACCGGCTTCTCCGGACACGAGTCCCAACAACTCTCGTTCTACGCGACCGACGAAGACACGCTGCGCAATGATCTGCGCAACAATCCATTGCGCGAAGAAGAGCGCGACAGCTTCGGCTACGACCTCGCGCAATTGCAGTACATCCGTGCGCTCAGCAACGATTCCGACATGACGGCGTCGGTCTATTACCAGCGCGGGTACGGCTGGTACCGCCTCTTCGACGCCGGAACCGATCTTCTCCGTCAATACGGCCTCGACGGCCTGCTCATGGGCAGCATCGTCACGTACTCGCACCGCGCGGGAAATGTCACGACGAATTACGGCGTCCACGTGAATCGCTTCCAGCGCGATCACACGCGCGACGACCTCTCGACCGATCTCCGCGATTACGAAAATTACGGCGTGAAGAGCGAAGCGAACGCCTTCGCGAAGATCAATTACGACACCGGTCGCTGGAATCTCTACGGCGACGCGCAATTGCGGCACACGACCTTCGACTATCACGGCGACGTCGATGTCGACGGCATCGACTGGACGTTCTTCAATCCGAAGATCGGCGCGCGCTATTCGCTCTCTCCGAAATCGAGCGTCTATGTATCTGCAGGACTCTCGACGCGCGAGCCGACGCGCAACGACATGTTCCAGGGCGAAGACAACGCCTCAGTCCCGCACAACCTGAGCGCTGTTGACCCTGAGCGCGTTCTCGATTTCGAGGCCGGCTGGAGCTACAACACGCCGCGCCTCACGCTCGATGCGAACCTCTACGCAATGGAATTCCGCAACGAGATTGCCTCGACCGGTGAGCTTTCGGACATCGGCCTGCTCCTCCGTCGCAACGTCGATCGCAGCCATCGCCGCGGAATCGAGCTCGACGCCGGCTACCAGATCTCGCCGCAGTTGCGCTCCCGGACGACGGCGAGCTTCAGCCACAACCGCATCGACGAATGGACGCAGTTCTTCGACGTCTACGACATCGAAGGCAACTACGTCGAATCGCGCGGCGTGCAATACGAAAACGTCGAACCGCTGCTGACGCCGTCCGTGCTCATCACCCAGAGCGTCGATTACTCGCCGAGCTCGCGCTTCAGCACGAACGCCACGGCACGCTACGTCGGCCGCTCGTACCTCGACAACACGAACGACGCCGCGTTCGACGCGCCGGCGTTCTTCCTCGTCGACGCGAACGTTTCGTACGCCATCACGTCATGGGCGCGCGTGACCGTGCAGGTCAACAATTTGCTCGACGCGAACCGCGTCTACCCCAGTGGCTACAGCTACCGTTTCTTCACGGGTGAGGTGAAGAGCGGCACCGCGTATTACTATCCGCAGGCCACGAGAAACGCCGTCGTGCTGATGGACTTCGACTTTTGACATTGAACTGGTTCGAGATCATCGCCGCCATCATCACGCTCGCGAGTATTTACCTCGCGACGCGGCAGAACATCTGGTACTACCCGACCGGCGTCGTCGCGCTGGTGATGTACACCTGGCTCTACTTCCAAGCCAAACTGTACGCCGAGTCGGTGCTGCAGATCATCTGCCTCGTGCTGATGATCTACGGCTGGTACGAATGGCTGCACGGCGGTGCCCGAAGACAAGAGCTACCTGTTTCGCGAACACCGAACTGGGCGTGGCAGATCGGCATCAGCTGCGGCATCGTCGGCTCCATGATCGTGATCTGGATCCAGCTGCGCTATACCGACAATCCCTCGCCGTATGTCGATTCGTCGCTGCTCGTCTGGAGCCTGGTCGCGCAATGGATGACCGCGCGCAAATGGATCGAGAACTGGCTGCTTTGGATCGTCATCAACACAGTATCCGTGCCGCTCTATCTTTCCCGAGACCTGAACATTACCGCCGTCCTCTATGTCGGCCTCTGGATTCTGGCAGTATTCGGATATCGCCAATGGCGCCGCTCCCTCGCCGCATCTGCCTGATCGGCCCCGAGTGCACCGCGAAAACGACGCTCGCTCTGCGCCTCGCGCGCGAGCTCGGCGCCGCCTATACGCCCGAACACGCCCGCGAATACGCGGAACTGTGCTCCCGCGGATTGACCGCAGACGACGTCGAGCCCATCGCCCGCGGTCTGATCGCCAGTCACGACGCCGTGCGCGATGCAGAACGCGCCATTTACGATACCGATCTCATTTCCACAGTCGTCTATGCGCGTCACTATTACGGCTCCTGCCCGCAGTGGATTGCAGACGAAGCCAAACGCCGCCGCGCCGATTTCTATCTACTCATGGACACCGATATCGGCTGGCTTCCCGACGCAGTACGCGACTCCGGCGACGACGCGCGGGAAGACCTTTTCGATGCATTTCGCGCCGCACTCGATGAATTCGGAACGCAATGGACCATTGTTAGTGGGACAGGCGAGGTACGTTGGGAGAATATTCAGGAACTCTTAGGTGACATCTTGACGTCATGACGGTATGGCATTACTAATCTATGCATGCACAAACTTGTGTTCGGGCTGCTGTTGGTGGCCGTGTTGCCTTTGCACGCACAGACACCGCAAGAGCCGTGGGCACTGACGCTTGATGAACGGATCGCACTGCGTACCAATCCGGACATCGCGGTCACAGACTTCAACGGACAGACTCATCCCGAGCTGTTCCTTCCCACGGAAGTGTTCCGGTCGCTCATTCAGCTGGCCTTCCCTGGCTCTCCACGATCGGGACAACTCCTTCGCAACGGCCTCATGCCTGAAGTGAAGCGGCTCGACCTGCCTCCTGACTTCTGGGAGCGGCTCCGTTCCGTGTCCACGATCTATATCGCGGACTCCTTCACCGAGCCCGATCTCCGCGAGGACGAGCTGGCCCTGAAACAAAGAGATGTGTGTCGAAGCCGGGCAACTGCTCTGGCCGATGCACGTCGCGAATTCGGGCAGGAACGCTTCGACCGCTTCCTCTATGAAGGGATCGCCGTCAGCAAATTTCGCAGCGACGATCGCCTCCCCACTCTCGAACTGCTACGACACATCGAAGAAGGATGTCCATCGAACTGAGTTGATCAGGAGGATCTGCGCATGCACAAAGTGATGTTCGTGCTCGCCTTGGTGACCACACTGCCGGCGATTGCTCAATCGCCGAAAAAGCCATGGACGTTGACCGTGGAGGAGCGGATCGCGCTGCGTACCAATCCGGGATTGGCGCAGGAGCGCGTCCGAAGCGGCAGGCAGATCGAGACGTCCGGCGTGCCCACTATGGGGACTGAGGCGAGGCCGCTCGTGGATTCGTTCGACGGCAAGACCCATCCCGAGTTGTTTCTTCCTCACGAGATCTTTCAGAACTTCGTCAAGCTGGCGTTCATGACCAATTCCGCACGCGAGCCTGTCTTGCATCGAAGCCTCATGTCCGAAGTCAGGCGCCTCGAGTTGCCGGCCGATTTCTTTGAACGTCTCCGGTCCGTTTCCACCTTGTATATCTCTCAGACATGGACAGAGCGAGAGATCGGCCAGCGTCTTCAGGGTCTGCGTGGTGCTGCTCTAAGCAACGCGGAAAAAGCACTGGCGGTGACCCAGGCAGACTTGTGTCGCAGTCGCGCGGATGCGCTCTCCGCAGCGCGCACCGAGTTCGGTCGCGAACGTTTCGACCGTTTCCTGTATGAAGTGATGGCGGTCAACATGTTCTCGGTCGCGGACCGTCTGCCCGATTCGGAACTGTTGCGGTACGCTGCCGGTGGCTGCCGATGAGGCGCGCACGACTGCTGGTTCTGTTCGTCGTCGTTTGCGGCAGCAGCCGCATGCATGCTGCGCAGATGCACGGTTCCGTGTACCTCACGCCGATCAACTCGGAATCCTTTTCCTCCTGGGGGAACGCGGAGTACCTGAACGACCTCAATGCGGTTGTCCCTACAGCGATGCTCAGCGGCACGCACAGCGTGCACGGGGCGCAGGTGTTCGAGCACGCCGTTACGGGCAATGGCGAGTATTACTACGAGCTCGAAGGGCCCGCTGACGCTGGTGCGTGTTACGGCACGACTCTCTATGCCAGTTCGGATCCTCCCGGCTTTCTTCCCTTCCGTAGCGGCACCTGGACCGGCGATACGAAGTGTCGCCGCCAGGGTCCGATCGAAATCAGCCAGACCTGCCCGCTGATCCTCGACCTCAACAACGACGGCATTCACACGACCGGGCTCAATGACCCGGTTCACTTCTGGATCGATCTGGAAGGCAGAAGCCTGACGACCGCCTGGACGAATCCCGCAACAGAGGAAGCGTTCCTCTGGATCGATCTCGATCACGATCACAAGGCGCACGTGACGGAGCTGTTCGGCAGCCGCATGATTGCGCCGAATGGCGCGTATCACGCGAATGGCTTCGAGGCGCTGGCGAAATACGATCGGCCGCAATCCGGTGGCAATTTCGACGGGAAGATCACACGCCAGGATTCAGTGTGGTCGCACCTGAGGCTGTGGGTAGACCGCAACCATGACGGCGTCTCGCAGTGGTGGGAAATCTCGATTCCGCTACTCCATCGGATCGTGGCGCTCAACCTCGCCTACGTCGAAGGCGAGACCTACGACTACAACGGAAACGAGATGTACCTCATCAGCAGCTATGAAGTCCGACGCTTTCCGGGACAGACGGAGGAGCGGACCATGGCGGACATCGAGTTCCTGTACATTCCGAACTGACCGCAGAGGGATTGCGCATGCGACAACTGCTGCTCCTGCTCGCCTTGCTGGATACGGTGCCTGCTGCGGCACAACTGTCGAAGAAACCATGGATGTTGACCGTGGACGAGCGGATCGCGCTTCGCACCGATCCGGAATTGGCGCAGGAGCGCGTCCGAAGGTGCGTGCACAGGCAAACGTCCAACGCCGCGATGCCCAACGTGGGTCCCGACGCAGACGCATTTGATGGCAAGTCTCACCCCGAGTTGTTTCTTCCCTGCGATGTGTTCGCGCAGTTTGCCGATTTCGCCTTTCGAGATGCTCGTAGCGAACAAGCTGCCTGCCGAGCGCTGTCGCCGGACGTAAAGCGGCTGGGCCTGCCGGCCGATTTCTTCGGACGACTACGCTTGATCTCGACTGTTTATCTCTCAGACAGGTCTTCTGAGCGCCAGGTTCGCAACAGCCTGTCCAAGCTCAGTGGCCGGCCTCGTCAACGTGCCGAAGAGCTACTGGCGCTCAAGCGGACGGACCTCTGTCGTAGTCGCGCTGAGGCACTGGCGAACGCGCGAAGTGCATTCGGTCACGAACGCTTCGACCAGTTTCTCTATGAGGTCATGGCGGTGAACATGTTCACAGTCACCGATCGCCTGCCCGACCCGGGCCTGCTGCGTCAGTTGGAATCGGGTTGTTCGAAGCCAGTTCCCGAATTTCCGGATTCTCGATGATCCCGCTGCGCCGCCCCTGCGCAGTCGCATACAACATCGCGCGTCCGATGTCTTCGCTGTGAACGTACATCGATCGAGACCCGCGCAATAGCCGAAACAACGGTCGCATTGCGCGATACAGCAGTGGTCCACTTTTCGCGGAGCCGTCGATGAAGGCGGGACGCCAGCAGACCGTATCGACAACCTGCGGGAGATCGCGTTCCGTCTCCGCTTTCACGCGGGCCCACATCATCCGGCTGTCGAGGCGGGTGCTGCCGCCGCTGATGAAATGCAGGACCGCATTCGGACTGCGCGCCTTCAATTGACGTGCGGCTGCGAGTGCGTAGTCGTGCGTGATGGTTCGGTACTCCGCTTCGCCGGAGGTTTGGCTCACGGCGATGCCGAGGGCATAGAGGCAGGCGTCGAGGTTGTCGAAGGCGGAGGCGATGGGCGAGTAGTCGAGGAAGCTTGCGTGCGTGAAAACGCGTAGTTTGGGATCGGAGACAGAGAGCGGACGTCGCACGATCACGCCCACTTCGTCGACGGCGGGCGAGTCGAGACACGCGCGGAGGATGCCGTTGCCGGCGGTTCCGGTGGCGCCGAAGAGCAGGATCTTCATGGGCATCCATTGTGAACCGAAGCGGACCGATGAAGACTGATTTCACCGGATTCGTGCGCGTCCGCGGCGCGCGCGAGCACAACCTGAAAAACGTCGACCTCGACATTCCGCGCGACGCGCTGGTCGTGTTTACCGGCGTTTCCGGATCGGGCAAGTCCTCGCTCGCGTTCGGGACGCTCTACGCGGAAGCACAACGTCGCTATCTCGAGTCGGTCGCGCCGTACGCGCGGCGGCTGTTCGATCAGATGGCAGTGCCGCAGGTCGATGAAGTCGACGGGCTGCCGCCCGCCGTCGCGCTGCAGCAACAGCGTGGCGGCGCGACATCACGCTCGTCGGTCGGCAGCGTCACTACGCTCTCGAATCTGCTGCGCATGTTGTATTCGCGCGCCGGCACCTATCCGGCGAAGCAGACGATCCTGTATGCCGAAGAGTTTTCGCCGAATACGCCCGAGGGGGCTTGTCCGAAGTGTCATGGACTGGGGCGGGTGTACGAAGTCACCGAGCGCTCGATGGTGCCGGATGATTCATTGACAATCCGCGAGCGCGCCATCGCCGCGTGGCCGACCGCGTGGCATGGACAGAACCTGCGCGACATCTCCACGACGCTCGGCTTCGACGTCGACAAGCCGTGGCGCGAGTTGCCGAAGAAGGATCGCGAATGGCTGCTCTTCACCGAAGAGCAGCCGACCGTTCCGGTTTACGCGGGCTTCAGCGCGGACGAAGTGCGCCGCGCGATGAAGCGCAAAGAAGGGCCGAGTTATCAGGGCACGTTCACGAGCGCGAAGCGCTACGTGCTGCACGCCTTTGCGAATACGCAGAGCGCGCACATCAAGAAACGCGTCGCGCAGTACATGGTCAGCAGCGAATGTCCGCAGTGTCATGGGAAGCGATTGAAGCGCGAGGCGTTGTCGGTGAAGTTCGCGGGACTCGACATCGCGGAGATGTCGCGATTGCCGCTCGCGCGTCTCGCAGACCTTTTCCAGCCGACGGCCGAAGGCACCGCGAAAGAGATGGCGAAGATCGCGGAAGCGCATCCGGAGCGCGCGGTCGTGGCGCAGCGCATCGCCGCCGACCTCATCGCCCGCATTCGCGTCATGCTCGATCTCGGCCTCGGCTATCTCTCGCTCGATCGCAGCACGCCGACGCTTTCGCCCGGCGAGCTGCAACGGTTGCGGCTCGCGACGCAGGTGCGCTCGAATCTCTTCGGCGTCGTATACGTGCTCGATGAACCGTCGGCGGGATTGCATCCCGCGGATACCGAGGCGCTGCTCGTTGCGCTCGAGCAGCTCAAGGTGTCGGGCAATTCGTTGTTCGTCGTCGAGCACGATCTCGATGTCATCCGTCGCGCGGATTGGATCGTCGACGTCGGACCGGCCGCGGGCGAGCATGGCGGACGCATTCTTTACAGCGGGCCGCCGGACGGTCTCGAGCACGTGCAGGAGTCACAGACGCGCCGTCATCTCTTCGCGCGCGACGCGGTTCCCGATCGCACGCCGCGCAAGCCGAATGGCTGGCTGCGACTGGCCGATGTGACGCGCAACAATCTGCACGAGCTCGACGTCGCGTTTCCGCTCGGCGTCTTCACGACGGTGACTGGTGTATCGGGCTCGGGCAAGTCGAGTCTCGTCAGTCAGGTGCTCGTCGAGCTCGTCGCCGATCATCTCGGCCACGACATCAACGATGCGGAAGACGGCGAAGAGCACGATGTGCCGATCACGCTCGGCGGTCACATCGCGGGCGGGATGGAAGCGATCAAACGATTGGTGCGCGTCGATCAGAAACCGATCGGCCGGACGCCGCGGTCCAACCTCGCAACGTACACGGGGCTCTTCGATCATGTGCGACGGCTGTTCGCCGAGACGAAGGCGGCGCGTGCGCGTCACTACGATGCAGGACGCTTTTCATTCAACGTGAAGAAGGGCCGCTGCGAAACGTGCGAGGGCGAAGGCTTCGTGTTCGTCGAGCTGCTGTTTCTGCCGAGCGTGTACACGCCGTGTCCGACGTGTCATGGCGCGCGGTACAACGCAAAGACGCTCGAGATTCAGTATCGCGAGCGCAATATCGCCGAGGTGCTGGGGATGACGGTGGATGGTGCGTGGGAGTTTTTTGCGGATGAGGCGCACATCCATCGCTCGCTCGATGTCCTGCGGCAGGTCGGGCTCGGATATCTGCGATTGGGACAGCCGGCGACCGAGTTGTCGGGCGGCGAGGCGCAGCGCATCAAGCTCGCCACCGAACTGCAGCGGATGTCGCGCGGGAACACGCTGTACATCCTCGACGAGCCGACGACGGGATTGCATCCCTCCGATGTGGAGAAGTTGGTCGCGCAGCTCGACGGACTCGTCGAAGCGGGCAACACGGTGATCGTCGTGGAGCACGACATGCGTGTGGTATCGGGGAGTGACTGGGTGATGGATATTGGTCCGGGGGCGGGGGAGGAGGGTGGGCGGATGGTGGCGTGCGGGACGCCCGATCAGGTTGCGCGCGTGGCGACGAGTGCGACTGCGCCGTATCTTGCGCGGTTCCTCGGTGGCGCCGCGGGTTCTGGTCTCAGAGTCTCATAGTCTCAGAGTCTCAGAGAGTGTGCTGCCACGATGCTGTGAGTTCGCGCGTCTCTGAGACTCTGCGACTCTGAGACTAGAACGGCGGTAATCTCCCCGCATGCGGTGCAAGTCGCTGCTGCTGATTCTTCTCGCACTGACCACGTCCGCGCGCGCCGCGGAACGCTGGACTCCCGCCGAGCGTCTCGACATGGCCGCGCGCGTGCGCGGCGCGCTGATCGAATCGTGGGCCGCGTACAAGAAACACGCGTGGGGATACGACGAGTTGCAACCGCTCAGCAAGAGCGGGAAGAACTGGCACGAGCAGTCGCTGCTGATGACGCCTGTCGACTCGCTGGACACGTTGCTTCTCCTCGGTGCTGACAAAGAGGCCGAGGAAGCGAAGCAGTTGATCGTCGAGACGCTCTCGTTTGACAAGGACATCACGGTCAAAAACTTCGAGATCACGATTCGTCTGCTTGGCGGGTTGTTGTCCGCGTACGAGATGACCGGCGACGAGCGGTTGTTGCGGCTCGCGGATGATCTCGGGACGCGGTTGCTGCCGGCGTTCGAATCGCCGACCGGCATGCCGTGGATGTACGTCAATCTCAAGACCGGCAAGACCAGCGGCGCGAAGACCAATCCCGCGGAGATCGGAACGCTGTTTCTTGAGTTCGGAACGCTCTCGCGTCACACGAAGAAGCCGATCTATTTCGACAAGGCCAAGCGCGCGCTGGTCGAGATGTACAACCGCAGATCGAAGCTCGGACTCGTCGGTGAAGAGATCGACGTCGAGACGGGGAAGTGGCTCAGTCCCGCGAGTCACGTCGGCGGCGGGATCGATTCGTATTACGAGTATCTGCTGAAGGGCTGGCTGCTGTTCGGCGATGAGGACTGTCGCGCGATGTGGCGCGCGAGCGTGAAAGCGCTGAATCAGCATCTCGCGGACGACGCGCCGAGTGGTCTCTGGTATGGACAGGTCGACATGAACAGCGGCAAGCGCACGGCGTCCGAGTACGGCGCGCTGCACGCGTTTCTGCCTGCCGTGCTCGCGCTGGGCGGCGACGTGTCGCGTGCGCGGCGGCTACAGGATTCGTGTCTGAAGATGTGGAACGTCGCGGGCATCGAGCCCGAGGTGCTGAACTATCGGACGATGGAGGTCGTGCATGCGGGGTATCCGCTGCGGCCGGAGATCATGGAGTCCGCATACACGCTGTACGTGAAGACGAAAGACCCGCGTTACCTCGACATGGGCAAGACGTTCTTCGACGCGCTCGTAAAGCACTGCCGCACCGACGCCGGCTACACGACGATGAAGAATGTCGTGACGAAGGAACAGGGCGATCTCATGCCGAGCTACTTTCTCGCGGAGACGCTGAAGTACCTGTACCTGCTGTATGCGCCGGAGGGAACGCTGGACTTCGAGAAAGTCGTGTTCAACACGGAGGCGCATCCGTTCAAACGGCCGGCACGGCCGGCTGCGCTGGTTGCTTCGCCGAGTGGCACGTACTGCTGCCAGGTGGGCTCGTTTTCGGGTACGCACCTGATTCGGAGGGATCGCGAGTAAACCGTATCTCGCTCGGGCAAGTTCCGGCTCCGTTGGAGCTGGACTCAGTTCCACCCGCGCTGAATGAACTGCGAACGGAGTAAAACCGGATCAAGGCCGATATCGATGTTGACTGCAACGGAGGAATTTTTTGGTCGGTTGGAGCCGGGGTCCGGCGGATTCGAGCAGAATCAGGCTCGGACTGCCGGAGCAGAAATTCACTCGCTTCGAGCCTCCAATCCCTCCAACGCAGTAAAACTCCGCTGCGACGCAGTCAAGGATTGGTACCGTCTTGACGCTTACGCCGCCTTCGTCATCGTCAACAACAACAGACACCCATCCGCGGACGCGACTACATCGCCATGATGGGCAGTGATGTCCGCGTGGTGAAAGTCGCCTGTGGTCAGCGCGAGCGCGCCGATGCGGCAGCTGCCGCGCACGACGTACGAGTCTTCGCCGCCTTCGTGATCGTGGCCGGGGACGGTGGCGTGGGGGTCGAGGTCGATGAGGAACGTCATGCGGCCCGCTTCTTTGCTCAGCATCTTCATCCGCGCGCCGGGAGCAATCGTCTTCCAGCTCCCTTCTTCGGCGCGAACGGTGCGGCTTTCGTGAGAGCCGGGGACGTTGCGGATGGCTTCCATCACCTTCGAACGGACGGCGGGCGGGGGATCGACAGGGGCGATCACCTGCGCGGCGACGCGGTCGAGGAGATGAAGCTCGTCAGCAGACAGCTCTTCTGGGTCCAGGGCACTCATACGTTTTGATCTTACGTACCACCTGCAGGAGCGGATTTGTCAGAAAACCTGCAGGAGCGAACATTTCTGAAACGCGGGTCGTGATGCCTGTCACATTCTACGATGCCGCGGCGCGATCGGACTCGTTCCGTTAGTCCTACACTCCGCGCATGAACTGGCTGATCAAGAACTTTCTGCGCGGCCTCGTGATCGTCGTCCCCATCGCGCTCACCGCCTATCTCGTCTATCAAACGTTCCTGCGGCTCGATCAACTGATGCCGCTGAAGACGCCGGGCCTGGGGCTGGCGATTCTCATCGCGGCGATGATCGCGATCGGTGCGCTCGCCGGAAACTTCGTCGGCCGACGCTTCTTCGCGATCACCGAGAAGCTGTTCACGAAGGCGCCGATCGTGCGCATCGTGTATGCCGCGATCAAGGATCTGCTCGAAGCGTTCGTCGGCAACAAGCGGCGATTCGATCGGCCGGTCACCGTTGAAGTCGTCGATGGCGTAAAGACGTTCGGCTTCATCACGCGCGACGATCTCGCCTCGCTCGGCATGGAAGGAGAGGTCGCGGTGTATGTCCCATTTTCCTACACGTGGGATGGCTGTCTGCTCGTCGTCGCGCGCGAGCGCATCACGCCGCTCACAGCGGACAGCGCGAGCATCATGGCTCTGGTCGTGTCCGGCGGAGTCTCAAGAGTTTGAATGCAACGGGGTTGCGTCACTGAAGTTTTTGAATATGATGCCGTTCGTCGCCGTCAGCCTGCACGGCGCGCTCCCGCAGCAGTCAAATCTCGACACCGGACGGTAGCAGCCTCAGATGGCGCAGATTTTCCATCGCAGTGCCAACACGCTCTCGCGCGTCACCATCTTCGGCGCGGTCTTCATTGCCGGATTCGTCTTATGGTTGATCGGCGGGATCGTCCGCTCTCCCTATATGACGAATCAGGGAGTGCATCGCGAGCAGCCGGTGCCGTTCAGCCATCAGCATCACGTCGCCGGACTGGGTATCGACTGCCGCTATTGCCACACCACGGTCGAGACCTCCAGCTTCGCCGGTATCCCTCCGACTTCGACGTGCATGAACTGCCATTCGCAGATCTGGACGAACGCGGACATGCTGGAGCCGGTGCGCGCGAGCTTCCGCACCGGTAAGCCGCTGATCTGGAGCCGCGTGCATCGCCTGCCGGATTACGTTCACTTCAAACACGATATTCACGTCGCCAAGGGCATCGGCTGTGCGACCTGCCACGGCGCCGTCGACCGGATGAATCTGATGTATCAGGCGTCGCCGCTGACGATGGAGTGGTGCCTGAACTGCCATCGCAATCCCGAGAAGTACATCCGGCCGCGTGAAGAAGTCTTCAACATGAATTACGTCGCGAAGGACCAGGCCAGGCTCGGTCCGGAGCTCGTTCAGCGGTACAACGTCAAGAGCAAGACGCACTGTTCCGCGTGCCATTACTAGGAGCAGTCGGCCGCCCGACTCTCAAAACATAATGAGTGAAACCAAGAATCTGAATTTCACGGACTTCCGCGCTCGTGTCGGCGATCTTCGCGGCAAGGAGTTCTGGCGCAGTCTCGAAGACCTGTCGCGCAGCGACGTCTTCGACGACTTCATGGCGCAGGAGTTCCCGCAGCAGGCCGTGCCGCTCGAGAAGGGTGTCGACCGCCGCGACTTCCTCAAGCTGATGTCCGCATCGGTGGCGATGGCCGGACTCACTGCCTGCCAGCGGCCCGCCGACGCGATCGTTCCGTATGTCAACCAGCCCGAGAGCATCGTCCCCGGCAAGCCGATCTTCTTCGCCACTGCGATGGCGCTCAACGGCGTCGCCACCGGCGTTCTCGTCGAGAGCCACATGAATCGCCCGACGAAGATCGAGGGCAACCCCGAGCATCCCTCGAGCCTCGGTGCCAGCGACGCGTTCATGCAGGCCTCGGTGCTCAGCCTCTACGATCCCGATCGCTCGCAGGTCATCCGCAAGTATGGCGACACGGCGACGTGGGGTGACTTCATCGCCGCGTTGCAGCCGGTGCTCAACGCCGCGAAGACGAACGGCGCGGGCCTGCGCATCCTCACGCAATCGACGACCTCGCCGACATTCGGCACGCAGATGCAGACGCTGCTCGCGCAATACCCGGGCATGAAGTGGCATCAGTGGGAAGCGGTGAATCGCGACGGCGCACGCGAAGGCGGACGTCTCGCATTCGGTCGCTACGTCAACACGCACTACGACTTCACGAAAGCGAACGTCGTCGTCTCCCTCGGCTCCGATTTTCTCGGCGAGGGTCCCGGCCACCTTCGCTATGCGCGCGATTTCATGTCGCGCCGCAAAGTGCGCACGGTCGGTGTGGCACCGACTCAGTCGATCAATCGCCTCTACGCGATCGAAGGCAGCATGTCGAGCACCGGCTCGGTCGCCGATCACCGCATCCCGGTCAAGCCGTCGCAGATGGAAGAGATCGCACGCGCGATTCTCGCCGGCACCGCGGGCTCGAACGCGGTCATCAACACACTCATCAAAGACCTGCAGACCAATCGCGGTGCGAGTGTCGTCATCGCCGGCGAGGAACAGCCCGCGGTCGTTCACGCACTGGCATACGCGATCAATTCTTCGCTCGGCAACATCGGCACGACGGTTCTCGTCACCGATCCGATCGAAGCCGCGCCGGTGAATCAGCTGGCGTCATTGCAGGAGCTGGTCACCGACATCAACAGCGGTATCGTGCAGGCGCTCATCGTCCTCGGCGGCAACCCGGTGTTCGACGCGCCCGCCGATCTGCAGTTCACGAAAGCGTACGAGAAGGTTCCGTTCCGTGCGCATCAGTCGCTCTACTACGACGAGACGTCTCTGCGCTCGCACTGGCACATCCCCGAGACGCATTACCTCGAGACGTGGGGCGACGCGCGCGGGCATGACGGCACGATCTCGATCATCCAGCCGCTCATCGCGCCGCTCTACAACGGCCGCTCCGCGCACGAGATCATCGGCGCGCTGATCGGCGGTCTCGATCAGACGCCGTATCAGACGGTGCGCGCGTACTGGCAGACGCAGGGCGGCACCGACGCGACGTGGCGCAAGTGGCTCCACGACGGCGTCATCGCGGGATCCGCAATGCCGGCCGTTCTTGTCGCAGCAACCGCTCCACCGGCAACCGCGAGCCAGCCGTCGACAGGAATCGAGATCGAGCTGCGTCACGATCCGACCATCTACGACGGTCGCTTCGCGAACAACGGCTGGCTGCAGGAACTGCCGAAGCCGCAGACCAAAATCACGTGGGACAACGTACTGCTCGTTGGTCCGAAAACGGCGGCGAAGCTCGGCTACGATCCGGAAGAGCGCGATCGTCTCGTCAATGAGAAATGGACGCGGTTTGCCGAGGTGTCGTATCGCGGCGTGAACATGCGGCTGCCGATCTGGGTCGTGCCCGGATACGCAGAAGATGTTGCCACGATCTACTTCGGATACGGCCGCGAGAAGAGCGGCAAGATCGGCACCGGCGCCGGATTCAACACCTATCCGCTGCGCTTCTCGAATGCACTGCACGGCGGACCGGGCGCACGCATCACGATGTCCGATTCCGCGCCGCGCGAGTATCGCGTCGCGTGCACGCAGGAACACCAGAACATCGATCCGAAGGTCGTCGGCGAGCGCGGACTCATTCGCGCGACCACGTTCGAAGGCTACAAGAAGAATCCGAAGTTCGCCGCGGATCCGCACGGCGGCGAGGGCGGGCACGACGAGTCGATGTACAAGTCGTGGGATTACAGCGACAAGCACGCGTGGGCGATGGTCATCGACACGAGCATCTGCACCGGCTGCAACGGCTGCGTGATCGCGTGTCAGTCGGAGAACAACATCGCCATCGTCGGCAAGGACGAAGTGGTGCGCGAGCGCGAGCTGCACTGGCTGCGCATCGATCGCTACTACCGCGGCGACGCTGAGCATCCCGAGGTCTTCCACGAGCCGGTGCCGTGCATGCAGTGCGAGAACGCGCCGTGCGAGCCGGTCTGCCCGGTCGCGGCCACGTCGCACAGCGAAGACGGCCTGAACGACATGACGTACAACCGTTGCGTCGGCACGCGCTACTGCTCGAACAACTGTCCGTACAAAGTGCGCCGCTTCAATTTCTTCGGCTATTCGGATTACGACACGCCGTCGCTCAAGCCGATGCGCAATCCCGACGTCACCGTGCGTACACGCGGCGTGATGGAGAAGTGCACGTACTGCGTGCAGCGCATCAATCTCGCGAAGATCGATGCCGAGAAGCAGGGACGCCGCGTGCGCGACGGCGAAGTCACGACTGCCTGCCAGCAGGCCTGCCCGACGCAGGCCATCACCTTCGGCGATATGAACGACAAGACCAGCGAGGTCGCGAAACTCAAGGCCGAGCCGCAGCACTACGCGTTGCTCGAAGAGCTGCAGACCCGTCCCCGCACCACGTACCTCGGCGCGATCCGGAACCCGCACCCGGACCTCGATACGCAGCAGGCGGCCTCGGGACACGAATAGGAATTGAAAATTGAAAATTGAAAATTGAAAGATATGAAAAGACGAGCTGACAGGCAGGTCCCTTCCGTTTTTTCAATTTTCAATTTTCAATTTTCAATTTCGAACTGACGCAAATGGCCACGAAAGACGAAAAACCAGTCCACGAGCTCCGTCCGGTCACACAGGAGACTCGCATCCCGGAACGGTTCATCCCCGTTCCGACCATCGAGCCCGGGCACTCGTTCTCGACGATCACCGATCACATCTCGACGATCGTCCTCAAGAAGAAGACGCCGCTCGGATGGCTGATCGGTTTCATGATCGCCCTCGGCGGCGTCGGCCTGCTCACCGTGTCCATGTCCGTGCTCCTCGGCAAGGGCATCGGCGTGTGGGGCATCAACCATCCGGTCGGATGGGGCATGGACATCATCAACTTCGTCTGGTGGATCGGAATCGGCCACGCCGGTACGTTGATCTCGGCCATTCTTCTGCTGCTGCGCCAGGAGTGGCGCACGTCGATCAACCGCTTCGCCGAGGCGATGACGCTGTTCGCGGTTGCGTCGGCGGGCTTGTATCCGGCGCTGCACACCGGCCGTCCGTGGTTCGATTACTGGCTCTTCCCGTACCCGAACACGATGGGTCTCTGGCCGCAGTTCCGCAGCCCGCTGATCTGGGACGTGTTCGCGGTCTCGACGTACGCGACGGTGTCCGCGTTGTTCTGGTACGTCGGTCTGATTCCTGATCTCGCAACGTTGCGCGATCGCGCGACGAGTCTCTGGGTGAAGCGCGCGTACGGCGCGTTCGCGCTCGGATGGCGCGGCTCCGCGAAACACTGGTATCGCTACGAGCACGCGTACCTGCTGCTCGCCGGACTCTCGACGCCGCTCGTGCTCTCCGTGCACACGATCGTTTCGTTCGACTTCGCGGTCGCGCAGTTGCCCGGATGGCACGCGACGTTCTTCCCGCCGTACTTCGTCGCAGGCGCCGTCTTCGCAGGGTTCGCGATGGTGCTGACGCTGGCGATCCCCGCGAGAAAGTTCTTCAAGCTCGAAGACTTCATCACGCTGCGCCATCTCGAGAACATGGGCAAGATCCTGCTCGCGACCGGGATGATCGTCGTCTACGCGTACGCGATGGAATGGTTCTACGGCCTCTACTCCGGCAACGTCTTCGAGACGTACATGTTGAAGAACAGGGCCACCGGTCCGTACGCGAAGATGTACGTCGCGCTCTGGATCTGCAATGGGCTCGCGCCGCAGCTGATGTGGTTCAAGCGCTTCCGCACATCGCCGTTCTGGCTGTTCGTCGTGGCGATGTTCGTCAACGTCGGCATGTGGCTGGAACGCTTCGTCATCATCCCGGCGTCGCTGCACCGCGACTTCCTGCCGTCGTCGTGGGGCATGTATCACGGCACGATCTGGGACTGGAGCTTCTTCATCGGATCGATCGGCCTGTTCTTCGCGCTGCTGTTCCTGTTCGTGAGGTTCCTGCCGATGATCTCGATCTTCGAGATGCGCACGCTGCTGCCGGAAGCGCAGCCGCAGCATGGCGAGTCCGAGGAGCACTGACCATGGCTATCGGAAAAATCAGAGAAGGTCTTTACGGCGTGATCGCGGAGTTCAACGATCCGCAGCAGTTGCTCGACGCCGCGAATGCAGTTCGCGAAGAGGGCTACACGTCGACCGATGCGTTCTCGCCGTTCCCGATTCACGGACTCGCGGAAGCGGTCGGCTTCCACAAGACGCATCTCTCGACGATCGTCCTCGGCATGGGCGTTCTCGGCGGCGCCGGCGGCTTCTTCATGCAGTGGTATGCGAACGTGATTGCGTATCCGCTCAACATCGGCGGCAAGCCGCTGAACTCGTGGCCGGCGTGGGTTCCGGTGACGTTCGAATGCACGATCCTGCTGGCTGCGCTCGGCGCGGTGTTCGGGATGCTCGCGCTGAACGGACTGCCGATGCCGTATCACCCCGTGTTCAACGTGCGGCGTTTCGATTCGGCGTCACGCGACAAGTTCTTCCTCGTCATTCAGGCGCGAGATCCGAAGTTCCGGCTCGAAGAAGCGCGTCGCTTTCTCGAGACTCTGGGACCCCGTGAGGTGACTGATGTTCCATGGTGACATGAACATGTCATCCCGAGCGTCGAGCGAGGGACCTGTGAGGGGCGGGGCGCCCTGCACGTTCTTCGCGCGCCGCCCGTGCAGGTCCCTCGCTACGCGCGGGATGACAGCGCTGTTGCTCGTGACGCTTGCGGCCTGCCAGCAGAAGATGGCCAACCAGCCGCGGTACGACCCGCTCGAGACGAGCGATTTCTTCGCTGACGGAATGTCCGCGCGTCCGCGTGTGGCCAACACCGTGGCGCGCGGTGAGCTCTCCACTGATCCGTTCTTCGACACCGGAAAAATCAACGGCGCACTGGCCGATGGTTTCCCCTTCGCCGTGACGCGCGAGGTGATCGACCGCGGTCATCAGCGCTTCGACATCTATTGCTCCGAGTGCCATGGCCGCGTCGGCGACGGCAACGGCATGATTCCCTCGCGCGGGTATCGCAAGCCGCCGTCGTTCCACACCGAGACGCTGCGTGCGCAAACGACAGGACACCTCTTCGACGTGATGACGAATGGATTCGGCGCGATGCCGCCGTACGGCTCGATGATTCCGACGCGCGACCGCTGGGCGATCATCGCCTACATCCGCGCGCTGCAGCTCAGCCAGAACGCGACGGTCGACCTCGTGCCGCTCACCGAACGACCGAAGCTCGACGCGCCCGCAACTGCTGCGGCACCGGCAACGCATGGAGGACCGCACTGATGGCGACCTCTCGCACGACCGGCATCGCCCGCGCGCAGATGCCCGCGCTGATCATCGGCGTGATCGGCATCATCGGCGCGTTCGCCGGCTTCTTCATGAATGGTCCGGAGTTCTTCCGCGCCTGGCTGCCGGCCTTCATCTTCTGGTTTCTGATCGCATCCGGCGCCCTCGGCGTGCTGATGCTGCAGTACGTGACGGGCGGCGAGTGGGGCATCGTGATTCGACGTCCACTCGGCGCCGCCGCACGCACGATTCCGCTGTTCCTTCTCTTCGGTCTGCCGATCGCGTTCGGTCTGCAATACGTCTATCCGTGGGCGGATCCGAACGTTGTGGTCGGCGATCATCTGCTCGAACAGAAAGCGGTCTGGCTCAATCCGAAGGGCTGGCTCATTCGTTCGCTGATCTACTTCGCGCTGCTCTCGCTGTGGGCGTGGCGCGTGCGCATCCTGTCGCTCAAGTTCTATGAGGACCGCTCACCGTTCGTCGAGCTCAAACGCCGCAAGTGGAGCGCGGCGGGTCTGGTCGTGTTCGTCGGCGTGCTCACGTTCTCCGGCATCGACTGGGTGATGTCGCTCGAGCCGAAGTGGTACTCGTCGATGTTCGGCATCGCGTTCCTGGTCGGTGCTGCGCTCTCGGCGCTGGCGATCGTCACGTTCTTCCTGACGCTGCTCTCCGACAATCCGGCCATGAAGGGCATCCTCAAGCCGAATCACTTCCGCGATCTCGGCAACCTGATGCTCGCGTTCACGATGCTGTGGGCGTACACGAACTTCTCGCAGTTCCTGCTGATCTGGTACGGCAACATCAAGGAAGAGACGCCCTACTACCTGACGCGCACGCACGGCGGCTGGGGCGTGCTCACCGTCGCGCTGATCGTCTTCCACTTCTTCCTGCCGTTCACGATGCTGCTGATGCGCTCGATCAAAGATCGGCCGCGGACGATCGCCATCGTCACGGTGATCATCCTGGTCATGCGCTTCGTGGACGTCTACTGGCTGATCGTGCCGGCGCATCATCCCGAGGGCTTCTACTTCTCGTGGATCACGATCTTCGCGTTCTTCGGCATCGGAGGTCTCTGGCTGGCCGCGTTCTTCGCACAGCTGAAGGGGCAGACGATCATCCCGATCCACGAGACGTGGGTCGACGAAGCCATCCGCGAAGGCGGCCTGACGAGGGAGGGCCACCATGCCTGAGCACATTCAGTACGAAGACGACGATCTCTTCAATCCGGAGACACACCATGAAGAGTCGGACGTTCCGCTCAAGCCGCTCTGGTGGGCGCTGATCCTCTTCGTCGTCTTCAGCGCGATCACGGGCATCGTTCTCCAC